>NZ_JBFFOH010000032.1:0-21406 GCF_041562805.1 Sulfurovum sp.
ACAAGCCATCTCTTCAGATTTATAACAACTCCACGTATCTTTCAATGGTACATCAAGCTCTAAAGACTTTTGCACTATCTGACTTTTCTTCAAAGCCACCAATGGCATCTTTATCTCTAAATTCGTTTCATCTTTTGTACCCAGATTAATGGCTTTTTGCATCTGTTCTATATAACTCTCACGACAGTCAGGATATCCGGAACTGTCTTCCTCTACCACACCGATAAAAAGTGCTTCAGCAGCATGCTTTTCAGCAACTGCAGCAGCGATGGAGAGGAAAATACCATTTCTAAAAGGCACATAGGTAACTGGTACACCTTCTTCTATACCCCCGGTAGGTACATCGATACTCTTATCTGTCAAAGCAGAAGCACCTATCTGTTCAAAAAAAGGCAGGTCGATCTCATACTCTTCACTTGCATCTACTGCTGATGCAACCTTACGGAAACATTCAAGTTCTTTCTCCTGTGTACGCTGCCCATAGTTAAAATGCAAAGCGATAATTTCATAGCCATCCACTTGTGCGATCTTAGCACTCAATGCACTGTCCATACCCCCGGAAATAATACATACAGCTCGTTTTGACATACTCTTCTCCTTTTCACTAAGAAAAGCCCCGTGAAAATTGACCGAAGGGAATGCCCTTGGTGCCTCTCTCTAAAGCCTCACTTAATAGTACGGTGTATATCATTTTAATATCACCATACTATTTTTACTGCCATTTTACCAATATTTGGGTAAACTTCGAGCATGATAGATTTAGATAATCAAACAACATTGGCAGTCGACATAGAGGCACTTGAGAAGATAGCTCAAACTCTTTCTACCCAAGAAGTAGAACTTATCATCACAGATGATGCAACAATGCAAGAGCTCAATGCTGAGCACAGAGGTAAGGACAGTACGACAGATGTACTCTCCTTCCCTATAGAGGCTCCTTTTACTGAGCAGCCTATCTTTGGCATGCCCTTAGGGTCTATCATCATAGCTGAGTCATTTGTAAAAGAAAAAGCAGCAGATTTTGGACACACTATTCAAGATGAACTCTCACTGTTATTCATCCATGGTATGCTTCACCTACTGGGCTTTGACCATGAGAATGATGATGGTGAAATGAGAGCAAGAGAAAAAGAACTCATAGAACAGTTTGATCTACCAAAAAGTTTAATCGTAAGAACAGAGGAGTATTAATTTGAGTTTTGTTATTTTTGTTATCGCCATGGGCGTGTTGATCTGGGGTGCTGACCTACTTATAAACCAAAGTGAGCGCATCGCTTTAAAGTTTAACATACCAGAGTTTATCATCGGTGCGACACTCATCGCCCTTGGTACCTCCTTACCTGAGATGGCAGCAAGTATTGCTGCCAGTTTAAGTAATAAACCCGATATAGCTGTAGCCAATGTGATAGGAAGTAATGTACTCAATATTACTCTTGTATTGGCAACTGTTTTCCTTATTGCAACGAAGATCAATCCAAGCAGAGATTTCTTTGCAAAAGACAGTACATGGGCACTGGTACCTGTACTGGTATTTATTTTAATGATAATTGATGGTATGATATCCAGATTTGATGCCGCACTTTTAATGCTTTTAATGGGTGCGTATCTGGTATTTCTTCTTCAAGATGCAAAGAACATTCCTGAAGAAGATCTGGAAGATCTGGATATAGGTAGTTTCTCTTGGGCTAAAACCATTCCTATTCTTTTAGCTGGGTTTGTTTTAGTCATTATTGGTGCACATTTCACTGTAGAAAGCGCTTCTGACATTGCGAAGAGCTTTGGTATTTCAGAGTGGATCATAGGTATTATCATGATCTCGTTGGGTACATCATTACCGGAACTGGTTGTAAGTATTTCTGCAGCGGTTAAAGGTAAAGTTGATATGGCTATAGGAAACATCATTGGATCTAATATGGCAAACACTACCATAGTACTTGGGGCAGCAGCTTTCACAAATCCTATGAGTATCGATGCGCCAACATATATCTTTGACATTGCTACAATGCTCGTAGCAACCCTGATTCTTGTTTTCATCACAGCGAACAAACTCTATACAAAATCAGCCGGTATCAGCCTCATCATTATTTTAGGACTCTTCTTAAATAATACTTTACAAAATATGTAAAGTATTATTTGGAACTATTATTATCTACTTTATCCTCAACCATTTCTGTCTCAGAAAAGTATCCTTTTTTGAAAAGCCATTTATAAATATCTGCCGCAATAGGGCCTGCAGTACTACCACCATGTCCTCCATGTTCTACCAATACAGTAACGATGTATTTGGGATCTTCATACGGAGCATATGTAGTGATCCAAGCGTGTGAACGATGGTAATAGGCCAACTCTTCTTCTTTTAAACGTTTTTGCGTTGATTGAGGGATAGAAGTCACTTGTGAAGTACCTGTTTTACCGGCAACGACAATAGGTAGTTTACCCATCGCTTTATATGCCGTACCACTCTTTACATTACACACGTCATACATCCCTTTTCTGATCTCGCTTAAATAGTATGCATCAAAATCCAAAGACTTCATTTCAGATCTCATCACTTTACCATCTACCTCTCTTGCAATATACGGAGTGGCAAGCTTCGAAGTTGCCATTAGCCCTGTATAGCGTGCGACCTGTAGAGGCGTGGTCAAGTCATATCCCTGACCAATGGATGAGATAACCGTTTCGCCCATATACCATGGTTGTTTGTAACGTTTCATCTTCCATGCTTTATCTGGCATGACACCTGCGTACTCACGTGGCAGGTCAACACCGGTTTTTACACCTAAACCAAAAGTACGAAGATGTTTTGCCATTGCATCGATCCCTACTTTTAAACTCTTATTGTAAAAATAGACATCACAACTTTCACGTATGGCTTTTCTCAATTCCACTTTACCATGTCCCCATCTTGACCAACATCTAAATTTGTGTTTACTTGTACCAAGTGTGATATGCCCGTTACAATATTCCGGAGTACCAAGTGAGTTAGGCAAAGCTTTAGAATATGCCAAAGCCATCCCCATTTTTATAGTAGAACCAGGAGGATATGTTCCATGTATGAATTTATTTGTAAAAGGATGTGCAAGATCATCCTGCAAGGCTTTCCAGTCTTTAGTGCTGATACCTCCCACAAAAAGATTGGGGTCATATGAAGGGTAACTGACTGCGGATAACACTTCACCATTGGTACGCATGACAACTGCTACACCGGTATGATCTCCAAAACGTTCATAGATCATTTTCTGCAGCTCTATATCTATGTTGAGACGTATATTTTTATTGTCTTTGGGAAGTTCTTTTTCAAGTACTTCTATGGCTTTGTTCGTTGCAGTTACTTTACTGACCTCATAGCCTAGTTCACCTTCTAGTACTTTATTATAATGACGTTCTAAGCCACTCTTTCCTATTTTACCTACTTCATTGACCACAGGGTCTTTTTCATTTTCTTTTTTATTGGATCTTCCTGTATATCCAACGATATGTGCTGCATACTTTCCATAAGGGTAATAGCGTTTTGTTTCTGCTTCTATTTTAATATTTTCTACTAAACTCAACTTGGGGTATGCACCCATCATATCTGAGTAATGTATAAAATCAACGACCTTGATATACTTATGATTATAAGGAGAATTGTATTTTTTATAGACTTTTAACATCACCGTTTTGTTGAGATCAGGAAATGTTTCAACCAGTATATCGATGACATTTTCCAGATGATGGTTCTTAACCTTTAAGTGTGGAGCAATGGAGAGTGAAAAACCTATCTGGTTCATGGCCAGTAGATTTCCATGAACATCGGTTATCTCCCCTCTTACAGGTTTGATAAATTGTTTTCTTTCTATATTGTCTTTTGCCAATCCTTCATAGTAAAAATTGGATTTGATACTGACATGATAAAGTCGTGTTATCATGACACCCCAAAAAATGAGGAAAACCAATATGATAAACTTATATCTCATAAGATCACCACAACTAACATATCTACGATAAGGGTATAGAGTAAAATATCATCTAAAATAATACTCTGTGTCTGAAAAATAAAATCATAAGTAAACAGGGATCCTAGATACATAATATCTAAAACTACGACACTCAATAGCGGTCTACATATCTGACATTTTCGAAAATGTTTAAAATAGGGGTACACAATGACATAAAACAATAAAGTAGAAATAATGATAAGAAAGACAGGCAAAGAGAGATTAATTTCTAAATTGATCATGTATACGATAGCAAGTAAAATAAAAGGTGATTTTCCTCTCTCTAAACCCTGCACTAACATATAACCCATGGCCCCTATAAGTAGAGGTAAAAAAACATAAATAGAGATGAGCATAGGATAAAAAAAGATAAATATCCCAGTAAATAACCAAAAAAACAGGCCATGTTGAGCTTTGGTTACATGATCCATATGAATACTCAGATTAAGCTAATTTGTAGACTAAAGCTACTTCATTACAAATAGGAAAATGGATACACTTAATACAATCAGCCCAAATTTTATGTTCAGGTATCACCTCTTTGTTGATCTCTTTAAAGTTTAGGTTGAGAAAGAACTGTGGCAGATAAGTTAAAACAAGTACATCTTCTTCTACACCTATATTTTTGGCTTCATCCAATGTGAACTGCACCATTCTTTGACCTACTCTTTGTCCACGATAGGCTTCATCAACAATGAGACTTCTAATCTCTGCTAATCTTCTTGAATGTACATGTAAAGCTGTGTATCCAACCAGTTTATCTCCATCTTTTGCTAAGACATAAGAGCGTATATTTGTTGCAACTTCATCTTCTGTACGGTTAAGAATAATTCCATCCTTCACTTCAGAAACAACCAGTGCCTGCATCGCAGGAATATCACTTAGTTTTGCTTTGACTAGTTCGATCACCCTTCTTCCCCATTTTCTATTTTAGGTTCATCATCTACACCAAAAATCGTTTGCAGTATTACTTGGTGAACTCGGTCATGACCATTCTTTTTCAAATTAGAGAGAGTAATAGATCCGGGAAATTCTCTTTTAAGCTTTGCTCTCTCTTTTTGATTGAGCTTATCTATCTTTGTAAATACTGTCAAATATTTCTGATCAGGACGAATGAATTCAGAGATATACGTTTCAACATCATCATCTATTTTCGCATGTGGATGACGTGCATCACGCAGATGGATAAACAAACGTATAGAGACACGATGCTGTATAAATTCTACAAGGTTCTTCTGCCAAACTTCTTTCAATGATTTAGAGACTTTAGCATATCCGAATCCCGGTAGATCTACAAAACGTACAGGGTAACTCTGTTCGTTATAAAGGTATCTCGTTTGAAAAAAATTGATCAGTTGTGTTTTCCCTGGTGTAGCTGAACTTTTTGCCAAGTTCTTTCTTTGTGTTAAGGAATTCAGTGTTGAACTTTTACCTACATTTGAACGTCCTAAAAAAACCACTTCACTCATATCTTCAGGTAACGAATCAGCGATACTCTGTGCTGACTTGATAAACTCCGCTTCTACTACACGAGGTATACTCACTATTTATCCTTCATATCAAAAATAAACTTCACCGGCTTTTTACTGCTACCTTTAACATCTACACTCCCCGTAGACATGTTAAGCATGATCTCATCACCATCTACATGACTTTTCTTGACCAGATCATCTATAACTGCTTTTCCTTTTAGGACATAAAGTGATTCAAGAATATTATATATTACTTTATCCGCACTCCCTTTAAAATGATTCTCATCTTTTTTAAACTCAAAAGATACAGATCCAATAGCTTCATATTTACTTGTTTCATTATTTTCACCAAAGTAAACGATTACTCTCTCAGCATGTAGCCAATCAGTACCTTTAATTATTTTCGCATCACCTATAAAATGTACTTCTTTTTTTAACTCTTCTGCCTCCATAGATGTAGAGGTGATTTCTACCTTTTCTGCAAAAAGTGTTTGTGTAAGCATGAGTAAAAGTATAATTTTAAAAAAATTCAATATAACCCCTTTATAAGCTATTTAATGAAACATTGTACCATGATATTACTTGTCTGGCGTATAAAATACGGTACCGACAGTTGTACCTGTAGCCTTTTTCTTACGTGTATCATACTCCATACTTTCACCCTGAATAATGTTTGGACCTCTCACACCGGTAAAAGGTGATGTGATATTTAAAATTTCAGTTTTTTTATTATAAATGGCATGTTGAGTTTCATACTTATAACCACCTCTTTCCTGCACAACAACATCCCCATCCAAGTGGAGGAACTCATCTTTAAGTCTAGCTTTATTCGCAGAAAGAGACTCTATAGTATCACCTAGATATACGATGTTATCTAATGTCAAAACACCTTGGTCTCTAACGCCATGCGTTGTATATGCCCGACTTTTCATGTTGCTTGTGTCTACTTCTATCAAAGTTGTATTTGTAAATTTTACTTCTTTAGTCAGTACCTTAGTTGGTACAGGTACATTACGTAATTTTAGCATTAGGGATCCTGCTATGATCCCAATAATAGCAATGATCAGTATAAATTCTAATTTTATGCCCATAGCTCCAGATACTTCTCTTCAAGTCCTTCTTTTACTATAAGATGTTCTATCATCTCACGTACTGCTCCGTCTCCACCTCTTTTAGTAAGTATTACAGTGGCAATTTTATCTACATAGGCACTTGAATCTCTTGGTACAAAAGACATTTTAGCTGCTTTAAGCATCTGTAAGTCATTAAGATCATCTCCTATGGCTGCAACATTATCCATAGTCAGGTCCATCTTCTCCAAGAGAGATTCTAATACCTCTTTTTTATTATGTATACCTTGATAAAAGTGTTCTATACGTAACTCTTTGGCACGACGTGCAACAATATCAGAAGATCTTCCTGTAATGATAGCTACATGCCTACCAAGTTTTCTCCAGGATGCTATGGCTAAACCATCTTTGACATTAAAAGACTTGATCTCATCGCCATGTTCACTGTAGGTGATACGACTGTCTGTCATCGTCCCATCTACATCAAGGACAATTAATTTAATACTCACAGTACACCCTTTGTACTTGGTATACCTGCATTTTCATTTACAGTCACCGCTCTACGAAGAGCAACAGCAAGTGCCTTGAATGCTCCTTCAATAATGTGATGTTTGTTTTTACCACGATTATAAATAAGGTGCAGTGTTAAAGGAAGATTAAATGCAAAAGCTTTAAAGAACTCTTCCACAAGCTCCACATCAAAGTCCCCTACTTTACCACCAATAGGAAGTTCAAAAACAAGATAGCCGCGATTTGACAGATCTATGTCACAAGTAACACTTGCTTCATCCATTACCACAGTAGCATTTCCAAAACGTTCTATACTCTGTACAGGATAGATCGCTTTTTTAAGTGCCTGACCTATCACAATACCCACATCTTCAACTGTATGATGGTCATCTATATGGGTATCACCGGTACAAGTTACTTCCATGTCGATATGTGCATGCTTTGTAAATGCTTCAAGCATATGATCATAAAAACCTACACCTGTATTGATACTTGCTTTCCCTGAACCATAAAGGTTAAGTTTAACTGAGATTTGTGTTTCTTTGGTTTCTCTTGTAACTTCTATCATTTTTTTTCCTGTAATTTTCTATTGTTTAATTTCTAACTATGAATGCACCAGCTAAATCATTGTTATCTTTAAAGTCTCTTGCTTCCTGCTCAGATCCAAAGCCCATAAGCCATACTCTATAAAGCGCTGCGCCATCCACATCTGAAAAACGTTTGATGACAGGCTTGTAATTACCATACACGCCTGTATATTTACGTTGATATGTTTGTGCCCCAGCATGACGTCTGAAGGCCCCGACTTGTACGCCAAAATTAGAGAGAACTACGCGCTCTTGTGTATGTTCTCTTTTATTTCTAGCAATGGTAGCATCAGATTGTATTTTTCCTGCAAAACCGACCACTTCAACAGAAACTTTAGCGATACCCATTCTATCAAGCCCTATCTCTTTACCTGCCTTATAACTACAGTCTATGATACGACCTCTTACAAAAGGCCCCCTATCATTAATTCTCACTATAGTACTTTTTCCATTTTGCAAGTTCTTTACTTTTACCATAGTATCCATTGGCCATGTTTTGTGTGCTGCTGTTCTTGCATGCATATCATACACTTCACCATTACTTGTCTGTTTACCATGAAAATTAGGTCCATACCAACTTGAGATCCCATTCATGACCTGTCCAACTTCTACATACGTAGGATGGTATCTTTTACCCAATACCTTATATGAACGCATAGTAGCTTTATGTCTTGCAGCACTAGTATATTTTGTAGCTTTAGCCTCTTTAGGTTCCGGTCCACACCCTGTAAAAAGAGTACATGTCCCCAATACGGCTATCAATAATATAGGGGATACCAGTCTCTTCATAATACCTCTGCAGTTCATTTATATTTAAGCAGATATTATCACTTTATTTGACTTTGTTTTTGCTTGTTATATTCATCTACATAATACTCCACAATAATTACTGTCAAGGCCTATTTAAACATTTTTCAAATACATTTTGAGTGACAGGAATTACCAAAAGCATACCTACTGTCAAAAAGTCATCTGTCAGATGATTGGATGTTTTTATCTCTTCCCTATCTGCTTCATAATATGTTGCAATAGCTTCCAGGGTCTCACCCAAACTTACATTGTGTGAGATCATATGTGATTTATATTCTTTATTCACTTCAGGCACTTCATAACGTAAATAAAAAGCATACATTTTTTCTATGGGAATCGTAATTTTATACATAGCATTATCATGAGGTACAACACCATTTTTCAATCCCCTATTGAGATCCAAAAGCTTTTCTTCTTTTATTTTAAGCAGTGCAGCAATCTCTTTTAATGATGTTCCTGCAAGTACGTCAACCTGAATGAGTGGGTTGTCAAAAATCTCATTTTTATCATTGCTGAACCCCAATGTAAAACTTTCACCTATCATGGCAACAAGAAGGATCTTTTTCATGTACTGACGTGTTTCACGAGGTAAATACTTTAAGTTTCCATCTGTTAATACACTTAGATCATCTGTTCCTGCACGCTTTATAGCTCTGCTGAGACAACCTTCACCACAATTGTATGCTAAGGCTGCCAAATACCATTTACCAAACTGTTTATGAAGTTTATTAAGATAATTTATCGCTGCAGATGTAGCACTGACTGTGTCACATCGTTCATCATAGTTGTTACATACAGTTAGTTTATAGTCTCTTGCAGTCGCAGGCATGAACTGCCATAGACCTACAGCTTTTTTAGGGGAAACAGCATCTGAAGAAAATCCGGATTCCACCATAGAAAGATAGATAAACAGATCACTCACACCATCATCAATTAGAAGCCCCTGCATCATAGGCAATACCTCTTTACCTCGACGCAATGAATGTTTATAAAATGATTTAAGATTTTTTTCCTGCTTTGAAACAAAAGAGATGAAACCCTCATCGTACAAATAAGATTCATCCACATCAAATTCATTGAATACATAGCTATAGCTAGGGTATTTTGTTTCCAATGATAAGGCATACGCAGTACTGATACATAAAACTTGTATAAGTACTACAGATCTGAAATATCTTATAAACCTACGCATTTGAAGCTAAAAAGTCTTTCGGCATTTTGTGTACTCAATTTTTCGATTTCACGTGTACTTAGAGAAGAGAGTTCACTCATCTTATCTGCAACAAATGTAGTATAACTGGGCTCATTTCTTTCTCCACGATGTGGATGAGGCGTCAGATATGGTGCATCCGTTTCTATGAGTAATTTATCTTGAGGAATTTTAGGATATACATTGATCAGTTTTTTGGCATTTTTAAATGTCAGAACACCACCGATCCCATAATAAAAGTTCTTATTAGCCAGTTTGAGTAATGACTCATCTGCATTATAACAGTGCAAAACACCACCCTTCTCACCCGCATGTTCATCCAACAAGGCAAGACAATCCGCACTTGATTCTCTTATATGGACTATCAAAGGTTTTTGTATCTCTTTCGCCCATAGTATCTGGTCTAAAAAAATCTCTTTTTGCAGTTTTTTCTCTTCTTCGATCTCATCTTGTGATTCTGGCAGTCTAAAATAGTCTAATCCGCATTCACCTACAGCAACACATTTAGGATGTTTTACAAACTGTTCCAAATATGATCTGTCATAATTACGGGCATCATAAGGGTGCACACCTACTGAAAAATACACACTATCATATGTTTCAGCTAACTCAACAGCTCGTTGCAATGTCTTTGGATCTGCACCAGGTATAATGAATTTCTCCACGCCTTTTTGCTTGGCATTTTCTAAAACCTGCTCTATATCATCAAAATATCGTTCATCATCTAAATGACAATGTGTATCTACTAACATTCGCACCCTATCCTTTTTTATCCATTATAACAAAAATCTTCTATAGAAGTATATTTATACACCTTAATCTAATCTTGAATAAGTTATAGTTGAGCATAAATTATAATTTAGAGGGGCCGATATGGGTGGAGAAATTATCTTATATGTCTTTATTTTCATTGTCGTTTTACTTATTTTTCTTGAATATAGAAATGAAAAAAAGTATCAACAGGAAAGACGAACAAGACGTAAAGAACCGAATAAAAAAACTGCTCCTTCACCAGCACCTGAAAAAGTCACTCCCAAACCCAAATCCGCTCCCAAACCTCAAGCAAAACCTCAAGCAAAACCTGAACCAAAACCCGAACTAAAACCTGAACCAAAACCTGAAGTAATAAAAGAAACAAAAACACTACCGGAAGCAAATTATCCTAAATTCACACATATACGTCTAGTAGAAATGGGACTTTCCGATGAAGAAGCAAAAGAATTTGTAGCTGAACTCATCCCGCAAATAGAAGAACAATTTCCTCTAATAGAAAAAGCCATGCAGGACCTTGATTTCCATCAGATAGAACGATTGACACACGGTATTAAAGGTTCAGCAACAAACTTGGGGACAGGTGGAGTCTCAGACCTTTTAGTTGATTACAATACCTATGTTAAATCGGGTACGGATATTGACATAGTCAGAGCATATTTTGAACATCTCATACACTATAATGATGAGCTAAAAGTACAATATACCTAGTAAAAAACGATTTTTGGGCTTTGCCAAAAAACCTACGCTAACGCTGAGTTAACTTCAGCAGTTAACTCATGTGACTAATCACATTTTATGCTCTTAATTTTTTAGCAAACTCCATTGCTTCAGCAGTTGGATTTTCTCCAGCAATTATACGTGCTATCTCAGACACACGAGTTGAATCATTTAGTACTTCTACTTTACTATTTTCTCCTGTTTTTGTTACTACGATATGCTGTTGTGCCTTGGCGGAGAGATGCGGCTGGTGTGAGATGGCAAATACTTGATATACACTTGCAAGCTTATATATCATCTCGGCAATAGCAATAGATTCATCTCCACTGACATTTGCATCGATTTCATCCAATATAAGTACACCCTGTTTACTATTATCTGCAGGAATTGTAGTTGCCATCAAGGCCAAACGTACACGGTTAAACTCTCCTCCACTAAGTGTAGATGTTTTAGAACTTCCAAGCATAACATCTAGGCTGTCACTACCGTTATCCGATAAAGAAGTGGAAGAAAACACAAAACTGAGGGCAGGAAGTTTGAGTGTAGTTAGATACTCTGCCAAAGACTTTTCAAGACACTTTGCTTCTTTTTGACGTAACTGAGAAAGTTTTGAAGAAATAATATTTAATTCTGAAAACTCTAAAGCTAAAAAAGACTCTAGCATACTCTTGTCTTTTTCTATATTTTTATATCCGGAAAGTTCTTTCTCCTTGGCTTCTTTATAAACTAAAGCTTCTTCTATACTTCCATAACGATTTTTAAGTGTCGTAAGATCACCAAGGCGATCCAAGACCTCCTCTACATCTACATCTTCAAGTTCATCTGCGAGATTTTCTGTCTCTTCAAAATCAGCACGAAGCTGATTCATTGCATCAGTAAACAGAGACCCGTCTTTCTCTAAAAGTCTATAGACCTCTTCAACACTTCCTTCTAAAGCAAAAATATCTGTAGCATTTAAAAGTGCATCTTTTATCTTATCTATACGGGAGAGTTGTTGCTTAACTTTCAGTAACTCCTCTTCTTCCCTTATTTGGGGGTTTATTGAGGATATTTTTTCTACTTCAAATGTGGCAAATTCTATGAGTTCGGCAAGCTTTGCTTCATCTTCTTTTATCTTTGAAAGTTGGGAAGCTTTTTCTTTATAATTTTTATAACGTTTTTTGTACTCTTTGAACGACATTTTAAATGTTTTATCTTTTGCTATAAGCTGGGTATCGATCATCTCTAACAGTGTTGCTGATTCGAAACCGCCTCTGTCACGCACGGACAGATATTTAACATAAGGTACAAACATTTCAGCCAATGCTTTTTTAGAGATGTTTTGTCCATCTATAAAATAACGAAGTTTCTCTTTTTTCAGTGTTTTGACAGTCATGTCATTTTCAAGTTCATACGCTTCACTTTGCAAGCCCTTAGGTTTAACCAAATTCACTTCACACAGTGCTGCAGCGCCTTGTGTAGCGTATCCGAAGCTGGAAAGTATGGCAGACATCAGTACAGACTTGCCTGCTCCACTTGGCCCAGTTAAAACGACTAGCCCCTTATCAAACTCAAGCTCTACTTCATCAAAAGTAACAAGGTCACGCAGATATAAACGATCTATCAATTTTCATCACCCCATGAGAGCTTTTCTCTCAATACAGAAAAATAATTACGCTCTTTTCTATGAAGTAATTTTGCTCCTCGTTTTGCTCCCATAATGACCAATATATCTTCAGAAGTCATCTCGTAATCATCTTGCCCGTCTATCACGGCAATAATACGTTCTTCAGGTGAAGAGAGTTCAATGGTAAAATCAGCGGGTACTACTAAAGGACGCTGTGTTAAGGAATGTGCCATAATGGGTGTCATGATAAGTGCTTGAGTAAGTGGATACATAACTGGACCACCTGATGCCAGGTTATATGCAGTTGAGCCTGTAGGTGTCGCAATGATCAGTCCATCTCCCTTATAAGTGTTAAATCTCTCTCCATCAATGGATGCATAAATAGTTGCCATTTTAGAAACAACTGGGCGTGTGATCACTACATCATTAAAAGCAAAAAATGGCTCTTTTTTTCCATCTTTTCTTTGTACATAACCTTCGATCATCATACGTTCATCTATACGATATTCATCTTGAATAAGTTGTTCCAAAAAGAGCTCTACATCATCTATAGTCACATCTGCCAGAAAACCCAAAGTACCAGCATTGATCCCTACAACAGGTTTATTATACCCATGAGAACGACGGACCAATGAAAGTAAGGTACCGTCTCCACCAAGTGAAACTAAAAAATCTGCCTCTTTACACATAGCTTCAAACTTTACACCTTTTTCACCTATCATTTTCCCTGAATTTTCGGCAAGAAGTACTGATATACCTCTAGCTTCAAACTCTCCCTTGATCCGCTCAAAAAGTGTTTTTATATCCGGGTCATTAGGTTTTAAAATAAATCCTGCGGTTTTTATCTGTGCTAATTTTTGATTACTCATCTTTTTCCTACTCTATTTAAGTAATATAATTGTTAGAGTAGCATAAATGTACTGTTAGTATTTGAAAATATGTCATATTGCCATATTTTCTCGAGTGAATTTAACCCTAAACTACTTTTTGATATAATCGCGGTAATATAAACATATAGGATAGTCATGAGAACACATTATTGTGCAGAAGTAAATGAAGAACATATCGGACAAGTAGTTACAGTTGCGGGTTGGGTTTCTTCTCGTAGAGACCATGGTGGGCTTATATTTATAGACCTTAGAGATAAAGATGAAGTGATACAATTGGTTTGTGACCCTGCAGATAATGTAGAAGCCCACAAAATAGCTGAAGATGTAAGAGATCAGTATGTACTTGTTGCTACAGGAACTATGCGTGCGCGTGGTGAAGGTCTTGAAAACCCTAAACTTAAAACCGGTAAAGTTGAAATGGTAGTCGACAAACTTGTGATTGAGAACCGTTCTAAGCCTATGCCTTTTGATCTGAATGATGAAAAAGTAAATGAAGAGATCAAACTTAAGTACCGTTACTTAGAACTTAGAACACAAAAGTCTTATGATATCTTCAAGCTTCGTTCAAAAGCTACTATCGCTACACGTAACGCACTTGATGAATTGGACTTCCTTGAAGTTGAAACACCTATCATTACTAAATCTACACCAGAAGGTGCAAGAGATTATCTTGTACCTTCACGTGTACATGGTGGTGAATTTTATGCACTTCCACAGTCTCCACAACTTTTTAAACAGCTTCTTATGGTAGGTGGTTTTGACCGTTACTTCCAGATAGCTAAATGTTTCAGAGATGAAGACTTAAGAGCAGACAGACAACCGGAATTTACGCAAATAGATGTTGAAATGTCTTTCTGTGATCAGGAAGACGTCATAAAAGTCGCCGAGAAACTCATCAGTAATGTATTTTCTGCTTGTGGTTTTGACATTCCTACTACATTTAACCGTATGACTTACTCTGAAGCGATGGAAAACTACGGTTCAGACAAACCCGATATGCGTTATGACTTAGCAATGGTAGATGTAATTGACATTTTTGAAAGATGTGATAATGAGATCTTCTCAAGCATTGCAAAGTCACCTAAGAAAAACCGTATCAAAGCACTCAAAGTACCAAAAGGTGATGAGATCTTTTCAAAACGTCAAATGAAAGGTTTTGAAGAGTATGTACGTAAGTTTGGTGCATCTGGTCTGGGTTACTTCCAGATGAAAGAAGATGGTCTTAAAGGTCCACTTGCAAAATTCTTTACAGAAGAAGACATTCAAGCTATTGTTGACAGATGTGAACTTGAAGTAGGTGATGCCGTATTCTTTGGTGCTGGTGACAAAAAACTAGTATGGGATTATATGGGTCGTTTCCGTATCTATCTTGCAGAGATCATGGATATCATCCCTAAAGATACTTTTGAGTTCTTGTGGGTCATGGACTTCCCTATGTTTGAAGTAGAAGACGGTAGAGTTAAAGCACTACATCATCCGTTTACACAGCCAAAATCATTGGATTATGAAGATATCGAAGAGATAGAATCTATCGCTTATGACATCGTACTTAACGGTACGGAGCTTGGTGGTGGATCGATCCGTATCCATAAAGAAGAGATGCAAGCAGAGATCTTTAAACTTCTTGGTATCGATGAAGAAGAAGCGCAAGAGAAATTTGGTTTCTTACTGGATGCACTCAAGTTTGGTGCACCGCCACATGGTGGTTTTGCACTGGGTCTCGACAGACTCATCATGCTGATGACTGGTTCTTCAAGTATCCGTGAAGTCATCGCATTCCCTAAAACACAAAAAGCACAGTGTCTACTTACCCAAGCACCAAGCCCGGTAGATGCAGAACAACTTAAAGATCTAAGTCTTAGAATTAGACAACAAACGCCAACAGCATAGGAAAAAGGAAAACTATTATGAAAAAACTATTTTTAATCATCGGAGCACCAGGTTCAGGGAAAACAACAGATGCAAGTATCATTGCTGAAAACAACGATAACATCGTACACTATTCAACAGGAGACATGCTTCGTGAAGAAGTAGGAAGTGGTTCTGCATTAGGTCAAGAGATAGAATCTTACATCTCTAAAGGTGCTCTTGTACCACTGGAGATCATCGTTAATACTATCGTATCTGCAATCAACAACGCACCTGTTGATAATGTACTTATCGATGGGTACCCAAGAAGTACGGAACAAATGACTGCATTTGATGCACTTGTTGCAAAAGAAGATAACATTGAACTGACTTCAGTAATAGAAGTAAGAGTATCTGAACAAGTAGCTCGTGACAGAATCTTAGGTCGTCGTGCAGAAGCTGCTCCCGGTGAAGAAAGAAGTGATGACAGTGAAGAAGTATTTAACGATAGAATGAAGATCTATTCTGACCCACTGGCAGAGATTCAAGCATTTTACACTGAGAAAAACTTATTGAAAGTTATTTCTGGGGAAAGAACACTTGAAGAAGTTGTTGCAGATATGGAAGCTTTTGTAAAAAGTAATATCTAAAAACAACACACCCACTATCACAGTGGGTGTACATATATCATTTATTCTTTTTCATCCCCCCACTCCCCCATTAAAATATAACTTAATTTTAATTATCTCATATCCATTACTTATAATAAAAACAAATATTACACAATTAATAAAAAATATAACAAAAATACATAAATATCCTTTAATATTAAATAAAATTTAGGTACTATAAATCTACATTAACTTAAAAAGGACAAGGAATGAACGTTAAAACGACAAGAAATTTAGGGAAATTAATTGCACTGTCACTCATCACTTCAACGATGCTACATGCAACAAACGGAGATAATCTTATCGCTGTTGGTGCTAAAGCAAGAGGTATGGGTGGAGTTGGTATCGCGTTGAGTCATGGTGCAGAATCTGGACTAGTGAATGCGGCACTTATAACAAGTGTTGAAAGTAGTGAAGTTGGATTTGGTGGTACTGTTTTTATGCCAGATATAGAAACAACACTTAATACTACAGCTGATGGTTCACTTACAAGTGATGCTGATATGAATATGATCCCTGAGGTTTCCATTGCACATAAGATCGATGAAAATTGGTATGTAGGTATTGGTATGTGGGGAACTGCAGGTATGGGTACTGACTATGATGATGCAACCTTTAATCCAGCAACTGGTCAAATGGGTAACATGCAAATGGTAACAAACCTTCAACTTATGCAGTTTGGTGTACCTATCGCATATAAAACAGGTGGGTTAAGTCTTGCTGTCACACCTGTGCTTCAGTATGGTAACTTAGATATCAATTATATGGCACCAGAATTTGACACGTCTGGCAATCCAACTGGCGCATTCTATAGTAACGGTGCGGGGTTAGCACAAGATTTTGGTTTTGGATTTAACTTAGGTCTTGCCTATAATTTTGCAGATCAGGGTATGCCTGGCCTTACTTTAGGTGCAATATACAAATCTTCAATAGAAATGGACTATGATAACCAACTGACTATAGCAACAGCACCATTTGGGGTCACTCTTCCTGCCGGAGACACACTCGAACAACCTGAAGAATATGGTGTAGGTATCGCCTATCTAATAGGTCAACACACTTTTGCATTTGACTATAAAAAAATAAAATGGTCAGATGCTGATGGATATAGTGACTTTGGATGGGATGATTCTGATGTCTATGCAGTGGGTTATGCATATACAGAAAACGAATGGACCGTAAGACTTGGTTACAACCATGCAGATTCTGCAGTAGTAGCAGGAATGGACCCAAGACTAAACTTCTTTAACCTTTTAGGTTTCCCTGCAAATGCTGAAGATCACTATACTATTGGTGGTAGTTACGAATTCAGTAAACAATTTTCTCTTGATTTAGCTTATGTATATGCAGATGAAGCAGAAGATACATTTGCTTTAGGCATGATGGGTCTGGATTCTATCACTACAACTCACTCAGAAGACAGTGTTTCTTTTCAATTAGCTTATAAGTTTTAAACACTGTTCCAAATTTAGATAGAGATGCGTTTCAGCATCTCTTCTAACCTCTCCTTTACATTTAATCCTCATTCTTATCATCAATAACACTTAACACATACATCCAACTACTAAAGTATTATTGAAAAAATAACATACACTATATCTAAAAAAACATTTGAAGAGTGTATTCTAGTTTATACGTATGTTATCTATATTATTGAGCTCTTGTAGTGTTCATCAATAAGCAATAAAGCCATTTAAGAGTTATTATTTTACATATTAAATACCAAATGTAGATGCAGCTGTCTTAAGCGTTATAATAAGAGCCCTAGGGTATGTTAAGAAGTGCTTTGGTATCTCTCTTAGTAACTCCATATGTGAAATTAACACTAAGCCGTACTATACTACTGAGATACTACTTGGTCTTATCTTCATAATGATCTATAGGGATGGAGATATATGTATACATCTAACTGATATCATCTATACCAGAAGAATCGGGATAGCATATTATGTGAGGATATATTAACGAGGGAGATACATAGATAAAAGAGTAAGCTAAGGCTTACTCCTCTTTATCATCTTTTTTCTTTTTAGACTTTTTCTCTTTTTTAGAGTCTAATGTATCTTTATTTTCATCTTTTTTCGGTTTGTCTTCTTCTGTTTTATCTTGATCTTTTTTATCGTCTTTTTCCGCTTGTTTCTTTTTGTCCTCTTTTTCCTTCTGTACCTTTGCCAATTCAAGCTTGAAACTTGTACCTTTATCTTCTTTGATCTTCAACGCTTTTTCATATGATTCAATAGCTTTATCTAAGTCTCTTTTCTGAAACTGTTTGTTCCCCATATTATGTAAATTTATGAAATCACGCTCAGCTTTTGCCTTTTCATATGCATTATCTACTTCATCTTCTGTCTTTACATTTAAAAATGACTTAACTTTATCGATCATAGTACTCAATGTCATCTTATTTTTATCATCAGCCTTTGTTTCACTTTTCTTAGTAAGGAATGACTTGACATTATCTATTAATGTAGTACGCCATTTCACATTATTTTCTTCTTCTTTACGCTTAGCTTCTTCATAATGCAATGTATCTTTAGTCTGAACTAAGTTCTCTTCATCATCTTTAACTTCTTTTTTATCAGGAAAAAATGACTTAATATTATCGATCAGAGTACACCATGTAGTCCTATCTGTTTCTTCACACTCATATCCTTCGTACAACAGAGTATCTTCATGGGCTGTATGCTCACGCTTTTTTTCTTTTTTCCCAGGGAAAAGTGACTTAAGGTTATCGGTCAAGATACACCATGTACCTTTTCTTTCACCATCATCAAATTGATGTTCATCTGGCATCAGTGCCCTCGCATTATCCATCAAAACAGGAATGAAGAACAATGATACTAATGTAGCAGCAATACTACCAAAAATGAGTGCAATACCCAATCCACCAAAAATAGGGTCTGTTGCTAACAATAAACTTCCAAGTATAATGGCTATAGCTGTCAGCATGATCGGTTTTGCACGTGTTGCAGTTGCAACTGCTATGGCTTCTTTCTTTTCCATGCCCTCATCTGCGATTAAAGACTTTGAAAAATCTATCAGTAACAAAGAACTTCTTGCACTGATCCCCATAAGTGAGATAAAACCTATCAGGGATGTTGCAGTAAGGAAGAAATGTGTATCGGCTGCATACAATGATATCTTATCTGTAACCCAATGCCCGACAATAACCCCTATGATAGAAAGGAAACTTCCTATAAGAACTATACCACTCAAAGCAAATGATTTATAATATACAACCATGAGTAAAAACATCAATACCAATGCCGCGATAAATGCACCACCCAAGTCTCGGAAAGTATCTAAAGATACTTTCATCTCACCATCCCAACGTATGAGTATTTCATCCCCAGTCTTTTTATCTACCGCAATAAGATCAAACATATAGGTGTTGATCCCCGGTACTTTACTCATATTGTAATCAGTTTTAAGTACCTCTAGCATCTTTTCTCTGGCTTCAAGTAGAGGATACACTTGACTGACCATATCACATTCTGCAGTGATCGTAACCATGTTTTTAAGGTTTTTTCTAAAGATAGTAGGACTGGATTCCGCACTTTTTATCTTAACTACTTCACTTATAGGTACCATCATCCCTTTGTCATTCATAAGCTCTAATGAGACAAGCTTACTGAGCAAAGAAGATTCTGTATCTGCTTCTACTACACGTGTTTCTTCATTGAGCCTTAAAAAAATAGGGATTTGATCCTGCTGATTTTTTGTATTTTTTTCAGCTATCGGCATCCCTTTAAACGCAAGATAGATGATCTGATTGACCTGTTCAACATTAAGTCCACTCAGTATGATCTTTTCCTTATCCGGTACAAGATTATACTTTGTATAAATATCATCCTGCATCACGTCTACATCAACTAACCCTTCTGTATCTTCAAGTATATTTGCGACTTGGGCTGCCATTTTTCGTAATGCATTCGCATCTGGATTATAAAGTTCTACAACGATTGTCGCCAAAGTAGGAGGTCCCGCAGGCATCTCTGTGAACTTTATAGAAGTATGAGGAACAATATCCCCACACTCTTTTTCAATATGAGGACGTAGACGATGTGCCATCATGTAAGTGGCCTCATCACGATCATTTTTGTTTGTAAAATTAAGTACTATCTCTGCCTGGTTTTTCAACCTTTTAAGCGCACTTCCTTTTACTAAACCTGCATAATCAAGAGGTGCACCCTGTCCCAGATATACTTCCATATCTGTGATTTCTCTTTCTTGCTTCAGATAGTTTACGATACATGTCGTAACGGACTGTGTTTCTTGACTCGATGCATTTGTTGCTGTATCAACATAGATAGTCATAGTGTTAGCACTTTTCCCGGGAAGCATACGAGCAAGTACGAGTTTCGTAGGTATCATCATGACTGCAGCACCCATAGAGATGAGAACAATGAGGGTTATGATCCACTTATTACGTTTACTGTTAATGATCTTATATACAATATCTTTCATTAATTCTCTTCCTTAACAGGTTTTGCATGACTTTCAAACTTAATAAATTTACGGGCCAAATATGGTGCGAATACATAAGCCACAAAGAGTGAAATACCAAGCGCTACCGGTACATTTAAAGGAATTGGTTTCATGAATTGCCCCATCATACCACCTACAAACCCCATAGGTATCATCGTAAGCATAATAGCAATAGTCGCAATGTTTGTTGAAGGGCCTATTTCATCAGTTGCCTGTATGATGATATCATCAAATTCAAGCTCTTCAGACTCTTTAAGGTGCAGTCTTCTATGTATATTTTCAATCACAATGATCGCATCATCAACTATCAGTCCCAAACTTAAAAGGAATGCGAACAACGTAATACGATTGATCGTCTGGTCAGTCATCAATGCGATGAAAAGTGTGGTCGCAAGTATCATCGGTACAGCAATAGTCACAACCAGTGATTCCCTCCAACCAAGAAAAGGCACAAGGATCAAAGCGATAATAAGTATAGTGATCTCCAAGTGATGCACAAGTTCATTTACCGCTTCATTTGCTCTTGTACCATAATTACGAGTTACGATAAAGCCAACACCATTATTTAATAACTTTTCTTTAGACTTTTGGATCTCTTCTATGGCACTCTCTGCTATTTTGACGGCATTCGTTCCTTTTAGTTTTGCGATGGTCATAGTGATCTGATCACCAGCATCATGGAAAAGAGGTGGACCATTTTTTACTTTTTCATCAGCATCTTCTTTACCTACCATGTTTTCCTGGTAAGTAATACTCGCTGAGTCAAAATTTTGGAT
>NZ_JBFFOH010000033.1:0-21133 GCF_041562805.1 Sulfurovum sp.
GGAATAATAATGCCATTTCTTAATTGATTATCTACCAGACTACAGATATCAAAAAAACCTTCTATTTTTTCATTAATACCCCCAACTGCCTGTACTTGACCATTTTGATTGACTGAACCTGTCACAGCAATTGATTGGTCTAAAGGTACTTCACTCAGTGAAGAAAGTAAAGTAAACAGTTCCGCACATGAAGCACTGTCACCATCAATTTTTCCATAAGATTGTTCAAAAACGAGTGTTGCGGTTATGCTTAGAGGAAAATCTTTTGCATAGCTAGCAGCTAGATAAGCTGAAAGTATCATCATTCCTTTATCATGTGTCGGACCACTGAGTTTTACTTCTCTCTCAATATTGATCACACCATCTTTACCAAGTCTAGTTAATGCAGTTATCTTTGATGGATGACCAAAAGAGAAGTTTCCAAGATCAAGTATAGCAACACCATTGATTTGGCCTATTACAGACCCTTTTGTCTCAATAAGAATCGTTCCTCTCTGAATCATTTCATACATCTTATCTTTAACTCTGTCAGATCTCTCTATCTTCTCTATAATCGCTTCATTTATTTCAGATCTTCCGATCTTTGTCATCTTTTTCTGTGCAGCAATAAAATCAGCTTCTTGTAATAAGTCATTCAGGCTATCCAAGTGTGTTGAAAGTTTTTGGCTGTCTTCTACCAAACGCGAACTGTATTCAATAACCCTTCCTACAGCTTCTTTGTCTAAGGGTAAAAGAGCATTATCTTTTGCCATCATACCGATCATCCTGGCATAAAGCTGGCTGTTTTCATCATTTCGCTCTGTTTCATTTTCAAAATCTGCATTGATCTTAAAGAGCTCTCTAAATTCAGGATCATAGTTATATAGTAAATAATAGAGTATTCTATCCCCTATCAGTACTATCTTAACATCTAGTTCAATAGTTTCAGGTTCCAAGGAAAGTGTACTGATCAAACTCAATGAATGCCCAAGAGATTCGATACGGATCTCTGAAGATTTCAACATCCGTTTGAGACCTTCCCAGACAAAAGGATGCATCAATACCTTTGATGCATCCAAAATCAGATATCCTCCATTTGCCTTATGTAATGCACCCGCTTTAATAAGATTGAAATCCGTCAAAAGTGTACCCATCTGTGCGATATGTTCAACTTCTCCAAATAGATTCGTATAAGTCGGATTATTTTCATAAATGATTGGAGCACCATCTCCATCTTTATTGGTTACCAGTACATTCACACTGTATCTGTTAAATATTCCACTCTGTTTGACAGATTTCATTCCCATAGCCATAAGATTATTTTGTGCAGCAATTAAAAAGTCTTGGGAATTATCTATAATATCTTCTTCAAGACTATCTAAATAAAGCACAACTTTTTTATATGCTTGGTACTTTATTTTCATTGCGTCTATACTGTCATCAACAGCTTTTTTTGTCATATTTCTTTCAAGTTTTCTAATCTCTTTTTGCCGTATCTTACTTTCTATAACAATATCTTGAACTATATTTTCCAATTGAGTTCTAAATTTGAGGATCTTTTCTTGTATTTGCTCTTTCTCTTTAGGGTTAAGTGCTTGATATTCCTCTTTTGATAGCACTTTACCTTCATTGCTTATAGGTGAGAGTGTATACCCTTGTGGAGTATATTTGATCAATATATCATCTTCTTTAGCTCTTTTTTGAATATCAATTAAAGATTTTTCTTTAGCCTCAGTGAGTTTATCGATTATTGCCTGTTTTTGTTTTATGTACTCTTCGCTTTCAAATATTGATGGAATAACCGTCTGTAACTCTTCTATCAGTTCTTCCATCTCTTTTTTGAGTTGCAGCCCCATAGAAGAACCTAGCTTTAGATAGATCGGTTTCCTAGGATCTTCAAAATTATTTACATAACACCAGTCACCCGGTTTTTCCTCATCTTTTGCTTGACTTTGGATAAACTTTTCTACCACAGTGTGTTTACCGCTGCCAAGTTTTCCCATTGCATAAAGATTGTATCCTTCTTTTTTTATACCAATCCCAAAACTGATGGCTTTAAGCGCTCTACGCTGCCCTATTATCTCATCAAGATCTTCAAGCTCATCAGTAGTTTTAAAATCAAATATCTCCAAATCACAATAATTATAAAGTTTATCAACACTTAGTGGTTGTATCATATAGTCCCTCCAAAATTCGGACAATTATCAATAATATCTTTTAATGTATGATATTTTATTTGATGCACTTTAGCTACAGCTTCTTCTGTCACAAAGCCTCCTGCGACATTCACCCCACTATAAATAGCAGCATCTTGTAAACTTGCAGACTTCCATCCCAGATCTGCTATCTTTTTTACATAAGGTATGGTTGCATTGGCTAATGCCTGTGTAGCAGTAACAGGATAGTCTCCAGGTATATTGGCAACACAGTAATGTATCACACCATCCACTTCAAACACTGGATCATCATGTGTTGTTGGTCTGGAAGTCTCTATACAGCCTCCCTGATCAATAGCGACATCTACCAACACAGCTCCTTTGTTACAAAGAGAAAGCATCTCCCTAGTTATCAAATATGGTGCTTTCTCACCAGTACTATATACGGCTCCAATAACAATATCTACCGTAGGTAAGATCTTTTCTATATTGTAAGTGTTGGAGTATAGTGTTGAAACATTTGTCGGCATTATATCTTCAAGTGCCGTCATGCTACCGGGATTTCTTCCCATGATAACCACATCAGCACCCATTCCTGATGCAACTTTAGCTGCATTCATAGCCACTGTCCCACTCCCTATGATCAATACTTTAGCAGGCAATACACCACTTGCTCCACCAATTAATACACCCTCACCATTATTATGGGCAGAGAGAAAATAACTGGCGACCATTGGTGCGACTTTACCTGCTATTTGACTCATAGGTTCAAGCAAAGGTACTCTTTGTCCCTCTTGAACTGTTTCATATGCTATCGCTGTTACTTCTTTTTCTTGAAGTATTTTTGTCAATTCTTTAGCAGGAGCAAGATGAAGATAGGTGAAGAGTATTTGACCAGGTTTTAAAAGATCATACTCTTCTGGTTGAGGCTCTTTGACCTTTAAGATCATTTCACAATTGTCAAATATCTCTTGGGCATTCTGAAGAATAATTGCACCAGCATCTCTAAAGTCAACATTAGAAAAGCCGCTTTTTTCTCCAGCATTTTTTTCTATATAGACTTCATGTCCGCTTTGAATAAGTATTTTCACACCAGAGGGGATAATACCAACCCTATATTCCTTAGTTTTAATTTCTTTTGGAATACCAATTTTCATTTGACAATATCCTTTTAGTTAAGTATTTTCCATAAGCGTTTCTCTTACTGAAAATTCTTCTATTGAAGAGAGATGATAGTTTTAGAATACTACACTTTAATCCTCTAGACCTACTTTAGTTCTTGCTATAGGATTCACTTTTAATCTTTCAACAGGTATGGGTCTTGCACTTTTTTCACATATACCGAATGTTCCATTATTTATCTTTCCAAGCGCATGAATAATCTCTTTTAGTTCATGTTCCTGTTGATGTAAGATAGTATTATCTTTTTCGCTAAGACTATGGAGTGATGCAAGATCTTGCATATCATTGATCCCATCATCACTGCCTACACTGTCCAGTTCTGATCTAAGTTGTACTATATTGTCTTCGATATGTGCCAATTTCTCTTTTAGTATGGTTTCAAATTCATTAAAATCTATGTCATCTCTTTTTTTCATAATTCATTCCTTTCTTTACTCTATCTTACTTTCAGATAAAATCAAATCTACTGAACATATACCAAGACATCACTGGATGTCTCTCTTAAAATATAAGTTGAAACGCTTCCCAATAATGAATTCAAGCCAGTCGTACCTCGAGAACCCATCACAACAAGGTCATATGAACCGTCTTTGATATAATCAATCAGAGCTTCTTTGGTATAGATCTCTCCTTCAATTATTTTTCCTTTTTTCACAGACACATCTTTCATAAAATCTTTTAGATCTTTTTGTGCACAGGATTTAGCCACGTCATTATATTGTGAAAGATCACGACCAACTGCTGCGTAAGGTCCTTCCATATAGATAGTTTCAAAGGCATGGACTATATTGATCTTTGAAGTTGGAAAAATGTCTTTAGCAAATAGAACACTCTGCTTTGACTGTCTTTCAAAATCTGTGGGTGCTACTATATTTCTATATGGGGCTTTAACACTGTTCTTAACTATCAATACAGGTAAGTGGCTTAGGTGTGCAACTTTTTGGGCTGTAGTACCTAAGATGCCCTTTTTACCTTTTCTTTTGCTATGTGCACCAATGACGATCATATCTGCTCTGAGTAATTTAGATTCATAGAGTATGATATCCTCTGCATTACCTTCTTTCACTAAAACAAAACATGAAACTTTAGACTCTTTGTTCAATGCTTTAATCTTTTTTTCTATCTTCTTTGTGATACCTTCTTTGTCAATACCTATATCTTTTGAGCCAAAATAACTTGGTACAGCTAACCAAGGGGTACGTACTGCATGAACAACAAATAGATCTGCTTCCTGTTCATTGGCCAAATTTAATGCCCTAATTAAAACATGATCTGACTTTTCACAAATATCGATCCCTACTACAATTCTTTTTAACTTTTTCATGATGTACCTGCCTTATATAAAATTTTAATTACATGAATATATTTATATTCTACTATTAAAAAACTTAATAGAACAACTCACATATATTAATGGAAATGTTAAAATAAAGAGAGTAAAATAACTAACTTGTGAAATAAATATGTACTATGTAAATAGTCATAAAAAGAGGTTTAGCATCCATTTTCATACTAAAAACATTGAACAAACATTCTCAATTTTAGAGACAAGTACTTCTGGTTTAAGCAGTGAAGAAGTAAAAGAACGACAAACTAAGCACGGCCGGAACATCCTTCCTTCAAAACCTGACATGACACTCTTTACACACTTCTTACAACAGTTTAAAAGCCCGATAGTATATGTGTTGCTTGTGGCAGCATTCATGGCACTTATTATTAAAGAGTATACAGATGCGGGGTTCATCCTTCTTGTTTTACTTCTAAATGCAATCATCGGAACCTATCAGGAGTATACGGCATCAGAAAAAGCAAAATTACTTCAAAACCTTATTAAGACAAGTGTTATGGTACAACGTGATGGTCTTATTCAAGAAGTGGACAGCAGAGATATCGTTACGGGGGATCTATTGATCTTTGAACCGGGTACTAAGGTCGCTGCTGATATCAGAATGACTGAAACGAAAAACCTTACGGTAGATGAATCACTGCTGACTGGTGAATCCATCGATGTCAATAAAGATGCACTCTTTATGAGTGAAAATCGTGACCTTTTACTGCCAGAAAGAAAAAATATGCTTTTTGCAGGTACTTATATTTCAAGTGGTAGAGGGTTGGGTGTTGTAACTGCCATAGGAAAAGAGACAGAAGCGGGGAAGATAGCAGAGTTACTGAGTAAAAAGAGTAAAGCCAAAATTCCTTTGATCGAAAAAATGGAGAAGCTTACTTTTACCATCTCTATTGTAATCGCAGTGATGATTGTTCTACTTTTTACTATAGGTTTACTCAAAGGCATGGCATTTTATGCTCTTTTCCTTTTTTCTGTAGCGCTTGCAGTCTCCACTATCCCTGAAGGACTTCCTGTTGCTATCACTGTCGCTCTAACATCTGCTTCTTTGTCCATGTCCAAAAAAAATGTCATTATACGTAAATTAGCTGCCATAGAAGGATTAGGTGCCTGTACACTCATCGCCAGTGATAAAACAGGCACATTGACCCAAAACAGGCTCAGTGTGGAGTATTTTATATCACCAACACAGGTCTATGATACCAATACACTCAATGAGGCCCATGATAAAGTTTATCTCGCTTCTATTTTATGCAATGAAATGCATTATGAAAAATCCAAAGAAGGTGGTGTTGATTTTTTTGGAGATCAGGTAGATATAGCATTGGCACAATTTGCAGCGAATGCTGATGAGTCTTATATAACGAGTGCAAGATCATACAGAAAGATAGATGAAATACCGTATGAACCTATCAACAGATTTTCTGCAGTGATGATGGAACTGGATGATAAGATCTTCCAGTTCAGTAAAGGTTCTCCTGAAACGGTACTTGCACATTGTAATATGACACTAGAAGAGAAAAAAGATATATTAAATGATGTAGATGAATGGGCACTTAAAGGGTACAGAACCATTGCACTTGCCTATAAAGAATCGCTAGATGAATCCACTATCAATTTAAAAAACTTTACGTATCTTGGTTTTGTAGCCATTATAGATCCGGTAAGAGAAGAGAGTCCAGATGCCATAAAAAAAGCACAAGATGCCGGTATCAAAGTAGTGATGATCACGGGTGATCATCCTAACACAGCACTCTCCATTGCCAAAGAGCTTGGCATAGCTTCTTCTCATGAAGCAGTGATGAGTGAGAAAGAGTTGCTGGCATGGGAAAACAGTGGTGCAAAAGCAGAAGAACTGAAGAATAAAACCGTTTTTTCCCGTGTAACACCAGCACAAAAAATGATGATCGTGATGGCTTATCAGAGCCTTGGACATTATGTTGCGGTAACAGGTGATGGTGTCAATGATGCCCCTGCTCTAAGACATGCTAACATCGGTGTGGCTATGGGTAAGAGCGGTACTGACATTGCAAAAGCTTCCAGTGATCTTATTTTAACCGATGACAATTTCGCTTCCATAGTCAATGGTATAGAAGAAGGAAGACGGGCACACGACAACATCAGAAAAGTGATCTACCTACTTATATCCACCGGTTTTGCAGAGTTAGTGTTAGTAATGCTTTCTTTTATCACAGGACTTCCATTACCTTTACTTCCTGTACAACTGTTATGGCTTAATCTTGTAACCAATGGTATCGAAGACGTAATGCTGGGACTTGAAAAAGCAGAACCGGGACTTTTAACAAGAAAACCGCGTTCTCCAAAAGAGCCTATCTTTAACAAACTGATGCTTAGGCGTATCATAGTTGGTGGTCTCTATATCGGTATTGTCTCTTTTGTACTCTTTTACTTTTTATTACAAGGGGGAGAGAGTGTCGAAAGTGCAAGGAACATTATACTGCTTCTGATGGTACTCTTTGAAAATGTACATGTCTTTAATGCAAGAACCGAGATCAATTACCTACATAAGATTGGGTATAGAAGCAGTATGTTTTTGATTCTATGGGTCATCTTTACGCAACTTTTACATATCACATGTATGCATATTCCTTTTATGCAAAACGTACTTTCTACGCAACCCGTCTCATTTGATATCTGGCTGGAACTTGCTATAGTCGCCATTGGTTTGGTTATAGTTATGGAAGTAGATAAATGGTTGACATTCAGAAAGAAAACTGCATAGTCTACACATAAAGTACATAGATAATACAAATGTGTAAGATCTAATTCCAGTCAATAGATCTTACACGAATAATTACTTTTTCCACAGATACTCAACCCATTTACGAATTTCAATCATACCAAATACCCACAGTGTCATTAACCCGATCACTGTTAATGATTCAGCATTTAATGGCAGGGTATGAAATACATCTGAAAGCAGATAGATGGCAAACAGTTGCAATACTAATCCTATGCTTATACCGTAAAAAATATATGGATTGATATGCAGTGATTTCTTAATATTTTTTAAAAATGGCTCATTTTCTTTGAGTGACTGAAGACCATTCATCCATGTGGCTATTACAAAGGCAGTAAACAGTGTGGATATTGCACACTCTTTACCGTAGTTATCCAACATCCATATATAGATAAAGAGTGCACCCATACTGATGACCAATGCAGCATAAAGTACACGTATGAGTTGTGTTTTATCTAAAAATTGCTCGTGTAATTTGGTTGGTGCTCTATTCATCACATCTTCTTCATCTTTCATAAATGGAAAAGTTTTGTCTAAAGCACTATCTGCAACGAGATTGATCCATAATATCTGCACAGGATAAAGCGGTAGCGGTAGTGCCATCATGATAGCACCAGTGATAAGGATGACTTCATCCAAACTTGTTGAGACTAGAAAATAGATGGCTTTTCTGATATTACTTGCAATGGTACGCCCCTGTTTAATAGCATCAACAATGACAGAAAGATTGTTATCTGCAAGTACCATTTTTGCAGTAGATTTTGCAGCATCAGTGCCACTTCCCATGCCTATACCTAAATCCGCAGCCTTTAGTGCAGGAACATCATTGGCTCCATCACCTGTAACGGCAACGATCTCTCCTTGTTTTTGCAGTATTTTAACGATACGATATTTATGTTCAGGAAGCACTCTGGCCCAAACAGTAACCTTCGATAATATTTTTTCCAGTGTCTCATCATCCATATCATTAAGCTCTTTACCGCTAACAACCAAGTCACCTTCTTTATATATATTGACTGATTTTGCAACAGCTGCAGCTGTAAGTGGATTATCCCCAGTGATCATCATCACTTTAACTCCAGCTCTTTGTGCCGTTTGAACAGCTTCCAAAACGCCCTCTTTGGGAGGATCTAAAAAGCCTACTAGTCCTACAATCTCAATTTGCCATTTTTCAATATCATCAGTCGTATGTTCTCCCGTTCCCAATGCAATAACCCTTAATCCATTAGAAGCCAATCTGTCATGTTCTTTTTCAAGAATCTCAAAATCATCCTGATTGGTGGCAAACTGTTTGAGTGACTCAAAAGCACCTTTGACAAATATTTTGTGCTCTTTTTGGATCATATTAGAACTAGCCATTAATCTATATTTTGTATCAAAAGGATAGAGATTGACACGTGGATATTTTTCTCTGATGCTTTGATACTCTTTACCTAGCCAAAGTGCAAGGGCAGTATCTAATGGATCCCCTTTCCCTTCTATAGATTCATTTGCAAGTGCTGAAACGGTTTGAGAAAATGTCTCATTGAGTGAAAAAACTTCTTCTACTTTGAGTTTTCCTTGTGTGATCGTACCAGTTTTATCAGATGCGATAACCGTAGTGCTACCTAAAGTTTCGACAGAAGGTAAATGACGAATATAGACTTTTTTTAGACTCAATGTCATCGCACCAATTGTAAGCACAAGTGTTACCACAATAGGTAAACCTTCAGGTACAGCAGAAACCAATTCAGCAATGATCAGATAAATGATCTCAATGATATCTCTTCCTTGTCCAAATGCAAGGACTGCCGTTAACGTGATCATTACAAGCAGGATAAGCATATGTTTTTTTATAAAAACCTCCAGTGCTTTTGTTAAGGGTGTGTCAGGAGACTTCTCTTCCGCTTTCCCTGCAATGGACGCGAGATAGGTCTTTTGAGCGGTAAATACGACGAAGCCTTCTGCATTTCCTTTTGTTACGGTGGTGCCTGAGAGCGCCATGTTGTCTAATTCATAGGGTAGAGTTTCTTTTGGTAGGATAAGATTCGAATCTTTTTGTACCGGTACAGATTCTCCTGTAAGAATAGATTCATCAATGACCAGTCCATTTGTATCAAAAAGACGTATATCCGCAGGTACGATATCACCTTCAGACAATATAATGACATCTCCAGGCACAAGATGGAAAGAGGAGATGGCAAATATCTGATTTTCACGTTTGACCTGTGTTTTACTTTCAGTGAGTTTTTTCAGTGATTTTATGGATGAAAGTGCTTTGACTTCCTGCCAAAATCCAATAAATGAATTGATCAGGATAATGAGTAGAATAAGCAATCCTTCATGTATATTTTCAAGAAAGAAAGAAAGTAGCGCGGCAACTATTAGTATATAAACCAAAGGACTCTTAAACTGAGTAACAAAAAGGGTAAAAAGATTATGTTTTTTTTCTTGAATTTCATTGAAACCATAGATAGAAAGATTTTTTTGTACGGCAGAATTATTTAATCCCTCTTTTGAGGTTTCCAATTGTTCTACTAATAATTCAAGGGTTTCTGAATGAGGATACTCTGGAATAGTCATTGCTTTTTCCTATATTTATAATATATTAGATATTTATCAGTGTAACATACTTCAATCACTACATATATGATATATTATATATGTAGTGTACAATATAAAAATTATTTTGATTTGAATAATATATGTAATAAGATATATTGAAACGAGGTGATAGCATGAGAATCGTGATCATAGGTGGCGGAATAGCTGCAGTATACTTAGCAAACCATATCAAAAAACTTTCACCTGATACAGAGGTATTGATGGTATCGGAAGAAGCATTTTCTCCCTATGACAGAATACATCTCTGTGCACTTGTGGATGACAGTGCAACAATACAGGATATCTCTTTGACGGTAGACCCCGGAGTCCAAGTAGCGCTAAACGAAAAAATAATATCTATAGATAAAAAATCAAAAAGAATATTTTCAGAGCATTCTGCTTTCACTTATGACAAACTCATCATTGCCACAGGTTCTGTTCCACAAACACTTTTTGACATCACAACACTCAAAAATGCTGCTGTTTTTCGAAATGCCAATGATTGTAAAAAGATCTCTGAAGGCATTGATGACAGAGAAGTAGTCATCGTAGGTTCAGGTCCCATAGGATTAGAGCTTATGGAAACTTTAAATAAGATGCCAAGTGTTAGACATATCACACTGTTAGTACGCAGTGATTCTCTTTATGACAAAATGCTTTCAGCACAATCAAAAAAAGTAATGGAGACTTGTTATTTTAAAAATGGAAAGATAACAATCTCATATGAAGATGAGATTGTTGAAAAACAAATTAACAATGATGAAATCACCCTTTTAAAAACAAAAAAACGAGAGATAAAGAATCCCTTTTTGATTTTTGGTGTGGGAATCAAACCTAATATTGATTTTGCAAGAGATGCCATCGCATGTGACAGAGGTATCCTCACCAATTGTAAAATGCAGACAGAAGATAAAGATATCTACGCTGTAGGTGAAGCGGCACAAGTGAAAGATATCGATTTCATAGCAGGTCATGTCAAAGAGTGTACACTTCAGGCAGATGTTGCCATCGCAAATATATTGGGATTAGAAGAGAAAGAATTTCGCCTCGAAGTTATGATCGATATGCTAAAAATTAACGATTTTGATCTTATAGAAGTAAGATCGCCTTACTATTCACAAAATTTTGAAAAGATCTTGATCACTTCGGACAAAGATCACCGTATAGATGAGTATTTTGTAGAACATGACAAATTGACACGCTTTATCGGGGTCAATACCAATGTAGATATAGGGTATATAGAGTCTATCATGAAAGAGTCTCAAAATATCGATCCTTCTTATCTATACCAAAATAGACTCATAGGTGAGAGAGGCAGACTGATCTGTTCATGTGAGCATGTTTATAATCAAGATATTGTAGATACCGTGGTCACTTATGGAGTAGAGAACTTGTTAGAGTATGGAAAGTTTTCCCAGGCAGGAAGGGTATGCGGAAAATGTAAAAAAATGGTTGCAGATGTGATCAAGGGTTCACAGCATCTCATCGATCCAAATATGCCAAAGAAGAGTGCTGAAGATATCGAAAGAGAAAAAGAGATCGCATTGGCCAAAAAACGTATAGAGAAGTACAACAGGCTCCATCCACAAAACCAGCTTGACTCTACACAGCTCTCTTCTTCCTTAGCTGCATTTGACATTACGACAAAAGAGGTCAACAGCTGGATCTCTATGGTCACAGCCACTATGCAACTCCACCCTGAATATGAAGGCGTGATTAAAGATGGTATAGACAATTTGAACAGACTGCCGATCATCTGGCTTGAGCTGGCTGATTGTTCAGGAAACTCTGAAGCATTTATCAAATCTTCACATCCAGGGATCGCAGATCTGATATTTGATTATATTTCACTTGATTATCATGAACTTTTGATGTCTGCAAGCGGAGATCAGAGTGAGAGTGTTCTGGAAAATATCATCAAAGAGCAAAAAGGCGTATATGTGCTCATCGTTGAGGGGGCTATTCCTATGGCGATGGAGGGGAAATATCTTCGTATAGGGCCTAAGGGTGAAACAGGTCTTGAGCTGCTTCAGAAATGTGCTAAAGATGCTGCCTTGATCATCTCAGTGGGTAGCTGTGCGCTTGATGGTGGTGTGGTTGCCGCAGCACCAAATCCGACTGGTGCTGTAGGTGTCTCAGAGGCATTGGGAAGAGATGATATCATCAACCTTCCTGGATGTCCTGTTAACCCAATCAATATCGTAGGTACCCTGCTCTCATATTTAATGTTTGAAGAACTGCCCGCACTCGATAAGTTCAATCGACCGCTTTGGGCTTACGAAGGCAGAATTCATGACAACTGTGAGCGAAGAGGACATTATGAACTTGGAGAATTTGTTCAGGAGTGGGGAGATCAAGGTGCCCAAAAAGGATGGTGCCTTTTTGAAATGGGATGTAAAGGTCCTTATACCCATGCAAATTGCCCTACTATGAAATTTAACCAGGGAACAAGCTGGCCCATACAGGCAGGCCATGGATGTATGGGATGTGTGGAAATGGGTTTCTTTGATAAATATGCTACAGAAAGAAAGATAGATGAAGAAAAGACAGACGAGGTAGAGAAATGAAGAAAATTGTCATAGATCCCATCACAAGAATCGAAGGCCATTTACGTGCAGAGGTAGAGATAGATGATGAAGGCATAGTCCAGGAAGCTTATGTCAGCGGGCAGCTTTTTCGGGGTATTGAGATCATTCTAAAAGACAGAGACCCTAGAGATGCCGGATTATTGGCAGGTAGGATCTGTGGCGTTTGTACCAATTCCCATTTTAGAGGTGCAGTCAGCACTGTTGAGGATGCTTATAGCATTGTTGCACCCAAAAATGCTGAGATCATTAGAGACCTCATGTCACTGGCACTTTTTATTCAAGATCATGTAACACACTTTTATCATCTACACCTTTTGGATTTTGTAGATGTTACCAAAGCGTTGGAAGCTGATCCAAAGATGACAAGCAAAACAGCCCATATCTATTCTTCAAAACCTTACGCTAATTCGCATTCACACTATGTCTATGTAAAAGAAAAATTGGCAAAATTTGTTGATTCAGGACGACTAGGTCCATTTTCCAATGGCTACTGGGGGCATAGTGACTATAAACTGACTCCTGAAGAAAACTTACTCCTGCTTTCACACTATCTGGAAGCATTGAAATTTCAAACAGATATTTCAAAAGCTATTGCCATATTTGGTGCAAAAACACCACATCCTCAAACGATAGTAGTAGGTGGTATCACTTCTGTGGCAGACATGTTAAATCCGCAAAGGTTAAATGATTTTATCTTTATACTCAAAGAAGCCAAAGGTTTTATAGATCGTGCATACCTTCCCGACATGAAACTTTTGGCAACAGCCTATAAAGAGGAGATAAAAGCCGGTTCAGGAAGAAGTATAGGAAACTTCCTGAGTGTCGGGGGCTACTGTTTCGATAATGAAAACCTGCTTTTTGAGAATGGAGTCATTTATGGTCATGACTTTGAAAATATTGAAAGCTTTGATGAACATAAAATCACTGAAGAAGTGGAGAGAGCCTGGTACAAAGATGATGAGCCTTACTATACTGATCTAAATGGAGATGGCTCACTCAAAACTGCCAATGCTGATGACAAGTACTCTTGGATAAAAGCTCCGAGATACGATGGTAAAACGATGGAGTCAGGACCGCTTGCAAGAATATTGATCTCCTATAAACAGGGAAATCGCTTTATAAAGCCATTTGTAGATGAATTTTTAGAATTTTGTGATCTGGAACTTTTAGACTTCTCTTCAACTGTTGGGAGAAATGCAGCCAGAGCCATAGAAACTGCCTATATCTCTGAATATATCTTCAAGTTTATCAACAGACTGGTAGAGAACATCAAATATTATGATACTGAGACTTGGACAAAATATACCTTTGAAAATTTGCCGAAAGAAGCAAAAGGGAGAATATTTCTCGAGGTTCCCAGAGGTGTTCTGTCACACTTTATCAATATTGAAGATCGAAAGATCAAAAATTATCAAGTGATAGCACCAACTACTTGGAATGCTTCACCAAAAGATAGTAAAGATCAAAGAGGACCTTATGAAGAAGCTCTCATAGGGATAAAACTTGATGACCCTTCACGACCGCTTGAAGTTTTAAAAGTTTTACACTCCTTTGACCCCTGTCTTGCATGTGCTGTACATATCATCGATATGAAAGGTAAAGATCTCGGGAATTATAAGATAAATGCCATTTGTTAATTTAAGCTAAGATATTTCAAGTGTCTTGTGATACTTTCTATCTTAGATTTGAAAGGTATCTACTCCGTATCCACCTTTCCCCTCAGGCGCTTCTTACCGGCATGCTTTTTCTTTGATTTCAATCGTCGATTGACAGAACCTTTCGTCGGCTTTGTTTTAATACGCTTTTTTTGAACAACATTGACACTTTTAATGAGTTCTGTCAAACGCTTGAGCGCCTCATCTCTGTTTTGCTCCTGACTGCGGTGCTGTTGTGATTTGATGACAATAATACCCTCTTTGGTAATGCGCTTATCTTTAAGCGCGAGAAGCTTTTCCTTGTAAAAATCCGGCAGTGATGAAGCAGCAATATCAAAGCGCAGATGGATCGCTACGGAAGTTTTGTTAACCTTCTGACCTCCGGAACCCTGCGCGCGTATTGCTTCAAAGGTGATTTCATTATCATCCAGAGAAACATTGTTTGAAATGTTTATCACAGGAACTCATTTTTAAACCAAGCCAACTCATCCAACTCTTCCCATGGATACTCTGCATATCCGATCTGTCCTTTTGCCGCGATATCAGCATATAGGAAACGCTTTTCACTTGGATGATCCAGACCAAACTTTTCAGTGATCCATCTAGGAGTAAGCGGGAATTTATCTGCGATGATCTGTGACAATTCTTCATCTTTCATCTTTGTCAAACCCGTATGTTGTGTATCGACAGTGACGGAAGATGGTCTAGTCTCAGCGATCACATAAGAAAGTTGTATGAGTGCCTTTTTAGCCAGGCCTGCTGCAACAATGTGTTTTGCTAACCACCTTGCAGCATAAAGTGCTGTACGATCGACTTTTGTGTAATCCTTAGAGCTTTGTGATCCACCACCTATAGGGGCATACCCGCCATAGGTATCACAGACTACTTTTCTGCCTGTCAAACCCGAATCTGCGATGGGTGAATGTTGAACAAATCTCCCTGTATTGTTAATATAAAATTCTATATTATCATCAAAGTGCCCTGCATCAAATATCACATTCTCCGTGATGATCTTTTTGACCAATCTCTTCACTTCTTTTTGTTCTACATCCTTGTTATGTGCAATAGCTACTATGATCTTTGCAATGCGTTGAGGACTACAGTTATCAAAATTTTCTTTAGTACCATAATCCATTACCACTTCTGTTTTCATATCCACACCAAAAGTCTCCGGATGTTTAAGTGCATAGGCATACAATTCATCTCTGATCTCTCTCGCATAGGAAAACGCACTAGGCATATAATCATCGCGTTCGCTACTTGCATAGCCAAACATCATTCCCTGATCCCCTGCTCCTATCTCATTATCAGCTTTGACCACTCCCATAGTAATATCTGACGATTGTGTACTGACATAGACATGTATCTCTGCTTCATCAGGGTAAAAAGTTTCACCTCTCTCAAATCCAATTTCAGGATATCCTATCTGATTAAATGCTTTCTTGACGATCTCTTCATAAAAAGAAGTATCAAGAGATACTTTTGTTTTTACTTCACCACCTATAATGACATGCTTACCACTGATAAACACTTCTGTAGCTACTTTAGAATCAGGATCAAGTTGAAGTAAGGTATCCACGATAGTGTCAGCTATGATATCAGCACATTTATCCGGATGCCCTGCCGAAACAGCCTCTGAAGCAAAAAGATACATGATATTCTCCTTTTTTCTTTAATTATTATTATCTTAACAGAACTATACTTTTAGTGAGCGTTTTCAATGCTTCTCTTTTATTGTATTTACAAAAATTGCTTTATCTTCATTATTATGAAAAACAAAACTCACTTCCATATCATCATGACCCTCTAAAAAGTGCTTAACTGCTTCATAGGCTATATGTGCTGCTTTATCTTTAGGATAGCCATATATTCCCGTAGAGATAGCAGGAAAGGCAACATGCTTACATCCTAAAGTATCAGCCATCTTAAGTGATTTTGTATAACATGAAGCCAATAACTCGTCACAATGTTCACCACATTGATGATAGATCGGTCCTACAGTGTGAATCACATACATTGATGCCAGATTTCCAGCTCTTGTTGATACACATTCTCCCGTAGGTAAACCATCAGGGTATTCATGTTCACGTATCTTTTTACATTCTTGAAGGATTTCACTACCCCCTGTTCTATGTATGGCTCCATCTACTCCGCCACCACCCATAAGGGAACAGTTAGCTGCATTGACAATCGCACAGACATTTTCCTTGGTGATATCACCTATTTTAATGATTATCCTATCCATCCTTTTGCCTTTAAAAAAGATTTATCCTATAATATCATAAAATGAGGAGTAAAGTTATCATGGTAGAAATTGGAAAAAGTCTTATTTTTATTGGTATCGTGATTATCATTATAGGAACTGTTCTTCTCTTTAACGACAGACTCCCTTTTAATCTTGGCAAACTTCCCGGTGACATCTCATACAAAAAAGAGAACTTCTCTTTTTACTTCCCGATCACAACTTCGATCCTCATCAGTATCATTTTATCACTTCTGTTTTATCTCTTTGGTAGGTTTTTTAGATGATGAAATTTCTGATATCATGACAGTATAAGTAATATAAGGAAAACTATGGAAAATCTATCTATTATAACGATAATCAAAGCTTCCGGAGGATTGGGGCTTTTTCTACTGGGGATGATCGTTATGACAGAAGGGTTACGATCCTTAGCTGGAGATACGATAAGAAATGCGTTGATGCGTTTTACCAAGAGCCCTTATTCAGGTGCAGCAACAGGTGCAATTAGTACTGCAATGCTACAATCTTCTAGTGCCACAACAGTTATGGCAGTCGGGTTTGTCGGTGCCGGGTTCATGACCTTTCCAGAGTCACTAGGAATCATCTTTGGTGCCAATATCGGTTCGACTATTACCGGCTGGATGGTTGCATTGTTTGGATTCAAGCTCAGTCTTGGCACGATCGTACTGCCTGTTATTTTTCTCGGTGTGATACTGAAGCTTTTTTCTCATGGTAAGATTGCTGCCTTTGGCTATGCTTTGGCCGGTTTTGGTCTTATCTTTGTCGGGATCTCTATGATGCAGGAGGGCATGAGCGGGTATGAGGGTATCATTACTCCGGAATACCTGCCCTCCGATTCATGGATAGGCAGATTGAAACTGGTTTTACTTGGTATCCTCTCGACACTCATCACACAAGCTTCAAGTGCTGGTATTGCTGTAACATTGACAGCACTTTATGCCAATGCGATTAATTTTGAACAGGCAGCAGCACTGGTCATCGGTATGGATGTTGGAACTACAGTGACTGCGCTAATAGCATCAATCGGTGGATCCGTGAATGTCCGCAGAACAGGATTCTCCCACGTTATCTATAATTTATTTACCGCAGTGATGGCTCTCTTCCTGATTGCCCCCTATATCTATCTATGGGATACTTTGGCACCGGGTGCTTTGAACCAAAATGCAGAAATTGCCCTTGTCGCTTTTCATTCTTCTTTCAATATATTGGGTGTCCTGATCGTTTTGCCCTTCACGCATCACTTTTCACACTTTATGGAAAAGATCATCCCATCCAAAGAACCTATATTTACTGAAAAACTAGACAGAAGACTCCTTGAAGAGCCTCATTTGGCACTAGAAGCTGCACGTATTTCAGCACAGGATGAGTTTATCGCACTTCTTCAGCATATCAACTTTATACTCGGAGATGTAGCATCTGGCAAAAAATCAGATCTGGCTTCACTCCAATCAGCCCTGGGTAAAACATATCAATATGTTGACCAGATCAATCCAAGGCAGGAGAAAGATGCCAAATGGAAAGAAATAATCTCACTGATACATTTACTTGATCATGCACAACGTCTTCATGAACGTTGTGAAGAAGAGGAGTATAGAGCTAGACTTGTACAAAAGTCTCCAGATTTACATAAAGAACATCAGCAATTGATCACAGTAAATAATAAAATTATCAATGCTCTCTTTGAAAAAAGGTTTTCCGATGCTAAACGCTATGCAAGAAAAAATGAAAAATTTATTACAAAATCAATGTTGCCCTACAGAAATATAATAGCAGAGAAAATGGCTAAGGATGAAATCAGTATACCTTCAGGAACCAGTAAACTTGAAGCAGAAAGATGGCTAGTGAGAGTAAGTCATCATATAGCACGTATTACATTCCATATGGAAAAGGCTGTTTTGTATACTGCAAAGTAGTTTTTAAAAGTATTTTATAATTGTTTTCTCATAAGCAATTTCACTTACCTATTTACTATTAGCTTACGTTATATTTCTTAGTGATATAATACTTAAAGAAAAAAGGAGAGTATATGCAAAAATCACATAAATTAGTCTATTCTCTTTATATCGTTGTCTGGGTCATCATGGCGATCAATCCCAAGTATCCACAAGATTGGCTTCTAGAAAATGTACTGATATTCATCTTTTTTCCTTTTCTCTTTTTCATGGATAAAAAACATCACTACACACTTTTAAGTATAATATTTCTTCTTATATTTGCAAGTTTACATTCTTTAGGATCACATTACACCTATGCCGAGATGGAACATTTTAATATGATCACGCAGTTTTTCGGTTTCGAAAGGAATCATTTTGACCGTCTAGTGCACTTTCTCTTTGGCCTACTTACCTTTAGAGTATTGTTTGAAATGATCAGCCCATCTACAACCACAGTGAAAGCTGCTCTACTTTGTACTTTTACGATGATCGTTTCTATCTCCACAGTGTATGAACTACTTGAGTGGTTAGCCGCGGTTATTTTACATCCAGACCTTGGTATGGCTTTCTTAGGTACCCAAGGAGATGTATGGGATGCGCACAAAGATACTGCTTTAGCCATGATAGGTGCTCTGACCAATATCGCCTTTTATCAAAACTACAAACATTTATGGCTGTCAAAAAAAGCATCAAAATCTTTAGATTAAAGTATTTAGGTTACAAACCCAATGCTTTTTTCTTGTATTTTAACACCCGTCCATCATCATCAGCAAGATATATATTTCCTTTATGATCAAAAGCTATACCTTCCCAAGCACCCTCTTCCAGCTTCACTTTCTGCACACTCTTTTTCTTTTCTATGTCATATTTAATTAAAAGATCTTCTTTGTCACTGACCATATATAAATATCCCTCATGATAAGTCAGTCCTGCCGTATCAGCCACATGATGTTCTATCACATCGATGATTCTTGAAGGATAAGGTGTCAACCTAAAAACGGCAATAAATGATTGCTTTTTTTTGTTGGATTGTTTAGCCAAGTAGACGATATTACCTTCTTTTGCTATGCCTTCCACTCCAGATTTTTTATCAAAGAGGGGTAACTTTCTACCATTATACATAGTATTTAAAGGTACTTTCTCAGTATTGCCTGTCTTAGCATCAACAATAAGAATACCTTTATCTTCAAGTGCAAAAAGCATTTGTTCCTCTTCACACACCACACCTTCAAGATCATATTTTCCCAACTTTCTTTTCTGAAGTATCTTACCTTTTCTGTTTATTTCATAATACGATCCCTCATCATTGGCTACAATAAGCGTATCATTTTTACTACAGTAATCTATCCCTGAAGCTTCGGGTATCTTTGCGATGACCTTTCCACTTGGTTTACCACAAGCACTTACCAGTAATACAAAGAATAGAAGTACATAATATCTCATCTCTTACTTCCAAATTCTGCACCAACTTTTAACATATCTTCATTCATTTGATATTGTTTAAAGGCAACATCTTCTATCTTCTTATGGTTGAAACCACCTTTACTGTAACAAACAACAGAGCTTCTCTTGCCTTCAAGTAAACCATCAATGGCATGCGTAACAAAATTAAATGCCATAAGACGGTCATAAACAGTGGGGTTTCCACCACGCTGTATATGACCTAACACCGTAATACGGGATTCTACACCTATCTCATCTTCAAACCATTGGGCGATCTGCTCTGAATTTTTTAAAGCTTCTGAAACAACTGCTATAAAATACTCCCTGCCTTCACCCATTTGTTTGTGAAAGCATGTTTTATACTCATCAAGTTCATAGGGAATTTCAGGTATCAAACACATCTCTGCTCCAGAGGTAAGTGCTGAAACAAGGGCCAGGTATCCACACTCTCTTCCCATCACTTCAACCACAAAAGCTCGGCTAAAAGACGATGCAGTATCACGGATAGAATCTATAGCGCACCTGATAGTATTTAGAGCCGTATCTACCCCAAGACAGTACTCTGTACCAGCAATGTCATTATCGATAGTAGAAGGAATACCAGAAAATCCTATGCCATCACTCTCGTCACCAAGTAATTGCATCCCTTTAAAAGAACCATCTCCACCCAAAATCACCAAATAGGATATATCATGAGATTTGAGATTATCCAGTGCCTGTTTACGATATGCCTGTTCCATAAAACGTGCAGATCGTGCAGATCGTATTTTGGTACCACCTCTGGAAATAATACCGGTCACATCACTGTAGCCGGCTTCATGTATGTCATTGTCTATCAAACCTTCAAAACCATTCTGTACGAAATACGGTCTAAGCCCCTTTACTTTACTGTATTCAACAAAACGTTTTAATGCAGGATTCATTCCTGAAACATCACCACCGGAACAGAGTATGGCTATTTTTTGCATGGTCTGCCTTTTACAATTAATATAAAAAATTATAGCATTAAAAAGTATTCAAACTAATTCATTCAAAAAATATGTATAATATTCATATGAAAAAAAAGTCCAAAGAATATTCTGAAACATTAAAGCAGATCAAAGCCATTATTAATGATCCTACTTTTGAAGTTGCAGAGGAAGATAAAAACTTTATCTACTCTGATGAAGCAAGAGGTGTAAGACTTCAACTTGACTATCTCAAAGCAGAAGTCAAGATGCAAAAACAGGGCATTGACCATACGA
>NZ_JBFFOH010000034.1:0-20799 GCF_041562805.1 Sulfurovum sp.
ACCAACAGAGGTAGAAACAGGTCAGTTTTATTTCCAACGTTATTTCCAACACTTGCCAAACCCGGGTGAGATCACTTTTTTTGACAGATCTTGGTATAACCGCGCTATTGTTGAACCTGTGTTTGATTTTTGTACACCTGATCAGTATGAAAAATTTATGAAAGAGGTACCGGAGATCGAACATGCGCTTATCGATGATGGGATCATCCTCATTAAGTTGTGGTACTCCATTACAAAAGAGAATCAACAAAAAAGATTTAAAGAGCGTATGACCAATCCGCTTAAACACTGGAAGCTAAGTCCAGTAGACCAAAAAGCACAGGAGATGTGGGACAAAGTAACCTTCTATAAAGAAGAGATGTTCTCTCGTTCCCATACAGGTTATGCACCATGGGTCATCGTTGATAGTAATGATAAGAAGCGAGCAAGATTAGAATCTATACGTTATGTACTTTCGAAAATAGATTATGATGGTAAAGAGGATGCCAAAATAAACCTTCATCATGATCCTGAAATCGTTGAACGTTATCACAGAATTTCACATAATGAGTAGAAAGTCGTCAATGAATTATCCGAATTTTCCAGATGACTGTAACTCTTTATTAAGCAAATATCTGACGCCTGAAGTCTTTGATGCACTTAAAAACAAAAAGACATCAAATGGTTTTACACTAGGACAAGCCATCAATTCTGGTGTAAAGAATTTAGACAGTGGTATAGGTGTCTATGCGGGAGATCAAGAGTCTTATAGCGTTTTTGCAGCACTTTTTGATCCTATCATTGAAGAGTATCATGGGTTTAGGAAAGAAGATGCACATAAAAGTAATCTGAATCCAGAGGATTTGAATGCCCCAAATCCTGATCCTGAAGGGTTATATATTATTTCTACTCGCATTAGGGTGGGACGTAATGTTGACCATATGCCTCTAGGACCAGGCATTTCAAAAGAACAGAGAGATCAAGTAGAATCAAGTGTGGTTGAAGGACTTTATACACTTGAAGGTGAATTGGCAGGGAAATACTACCCTTTACTGGGTATGTCAAAAGAGGTTCAGGACAGTTTGATCAAAGATCATTTCTTGTTTAAAGAAGGTGACCGTTTTCTTGATGCTGCAGGACTTAATCGCAATTGGCCTGAAGGCAGAGGTATCTATCACAACAATGACAAGACTTTCCTGGTATGGGTCAATGAGGAAGATCAGTTACGTATTATCTCTATGCAGAAAGGGGGAGATATCAAAGAAGTGTTTACCCGTTTGGTATCTGCTATCAAAAGTATCGAGACTAAAGTCTCTTTTGCTTACAGTGATCATTTAGGCTATATCACCTCCTGTCCTACAAATCTTGGAACAGCGATGAGAGCAAGTGTCCATATTGCACTGCCAAACCTTGCAAAAGATATGGAAGCGTTTAAAAAGATCACAGATGCATATCATTTACAGATACGTGGCATTCATGGGGAACATTCGCAAAGTGAAGATGGTGTATATGACATCAGTAATCGCCGTCGTTTAGGTATCACAGAAGTAGAAGCAGTGCAAGATATGTATGATGGTGTGGTGGCACTTATAGAAGCAGAAAAAGCACTGAGTGAAGTGCGACACTAACGCATTGTCAGACTTTAAATGTTTGTTTCGTTTTACAATGTGCTTCCATGAAACATCCTTCGCACTCAGGTTTGAGTGCCTTACATCTGTATCTGCCAAAAAGTACCATCGCCTGATGTAGCAGATGCAGATCTGTTTTAAACTTACGACTTAACTCTTCTTCACATTTTATAGCAGTTTTGGCATCAGAAAGTCCTAAACGGTGTGCTACTCTGTATACATGGGTATCTACCGCCATGAGATTGGCTCCAGCATACTCTATCATGACTACATTGGCTGTTTTCTGGCCCACTCCAGCCAGTTTGACAAGTTCATCACGTTCTAAGGGGATCTCATCTCCATAGTTCTCTACTACACTTTGTGCCATTTTGATGAGATTTTTAGCTTTGTTGTTAAAAAATGAACAGGTATTGATGTATGATTTGACTTCGTCCAGATCGGCATTAGCAAGAGAAACAGGGTTGGGGTAGGCTTCAAAAAGAGCAGGGCTTATGATGTTTACACGTTTATCTGTACACTGTGCAGATAGCATGACAGCGATGAGGAGTTCATAAAGGTTACGATACTCCAATTCAGTCACAGAATCAGGATAGTTTTCAAGAAAGATACTTTTTATCTCTTCTATCTCTTTTTTGGTTGCTTTTTTCACTTTTGCCATACTTCATTGCCTTCTTCTAATAAAATAATAACTAGAATATTAGCACATTAATAAATGATTTACCCAAGAGGGATATACTTCTTCTTAAATTTAAGTAATTAAGGATTATTCGAAATGTTAAAATTAGTAAAAACTTCACTATTTGCTGTATCTGTAATGGCATCGTCAGTAGTAGCCTCAGACATACTCGCAACAGTAAATGGTGAGAATATCACTAAACAGGATGCACAGGCATTTGTTTCTGCTTCTGCACCTCAGGCAAACTTCATGGATCTTGCACCTGCTGAGAAAAAAATGGTTACAGATAGACTCATAGAAAAAGTCCTTTTTACAGAATTGGCAGCACAAGAGGGTATAGATAAAAAACCTGAATTTAAAAGAAATATGGAAAAGATCAAAGGTGAACTTTTGGTCAACATGTGGATGAAAATGCAGATGGATAATGCGATTGTAAGTGAGAGTGAAGCAAAAACATTTTATGACAAAAACACTGAAAAATTCATGGAGCCTGAATCTATGCATGCAAAGCATATCTTAGTTACAAATGAAAAAGATGCACAAGATATTATTGATACACTAAAACCACTCAAGGGTGAAGCATTAAAAGCAAAGTTCATTGAATTGGCTAAAGAAAAATCTACAGGACCTTCTGCACCAAATGGCGGGGATCTTGGTACTTTTAGCAAAGGTCAAATGGTTCCGGAGTTTTCAAAGGCAGTATGGGCACTTGAAGATGGTCAAATAACAACTACGCCTGTAAAAACACAGTTTGGTTACCATGTGATCTATCTTGAGACTAAAACTGAAGCAAAACCGGCTTCTTACGAAAAAGTTAAGAACAACATTATCACTTCACTCAAGCAACAGCAGTTTACTGCTAAAATCAAAGAAGTCGCAAAAGAACTTAAAAGTAAAGCTAAAATTGTTGAAATGACAGAAGAAGTGAATACAACTAAATAGTAATCTTTATAGTAATAAAAAAAATAGGGAAATGAATATGAGAAAAACTTTTATGTTGTTGGGGTTATCACTTGGTTTGGTGATAAATACAGCATATGCTGATGATTTAAAAAATAGTTTAACAAATATGTTAAATACGAATGAGACACCAGGGATGGTGGATCTGGGTAATCTTAATCTTGATGCAAAACCTGTAAAGAAAAAAAGTAGGTCTGATAAGACTGTGATCGCTACAGTGAATGGACAGAAGATCCTTAAAGGTGAGGCAGATAGTTACCTTGAGCTGCGTACACAGGGTAAAGTAACAAATTTTGATGGTTTGCCACCTGCGCAACGTTCACGACTTATTCAAGAGTTGGCACTTCCTGTTATAGTGTTGGATACTGCAAAAAAAGAATTATCTGAAGAAGAAAAACAAGCTGTTTACACACGTTCATGGATGCAGAAAGAAGCACGAAAGATCAATATCACTGATGAACAGGCTTTGGCAGTATATAATCAGTTAAAACAACAAGCAGAAGATAATAACGCTACAGGGAGTATCCCCCCATTTGAAAGTATTAAAGATAAATTGAAAATTCAGATGATCGAGAAGACTCTTGTAGGGAGACTCACGAAAGATGCAAAGATCACAGTAGAGTAAAGAATTTATTAATTAGTAATTGGTAAATATTAGGTAAAATACGCACAACATAATACAAAAGGACATAGAGAATGAAAAAAATTCTTGTTATTTTAGGTTTAACATTAGCACTTACAACACATTATGCAGTGGCTGCAACAGCAGGTACGGTTAACGGTATGACAATTACTGTGGAAGAAGCAAATAATGCGCTTAACACTCTTACAAAAGGTAAGATGACTTGGGAAAAACTTCCAGCTGATGGTAAAAAACAACTTATTGAAATGATGGCACCGGCTAAATTAGTAGCGGCAGAATCAAAAAAATCTTTAACAGATAAAGAGAAAGAAGCTGCACTTGCAGGTTTCTGGATGCAGAAAAAAATGTCAACAACAGAAATTTCTGATAAAGAAGCAGAAGAAGCATACAATAAGATGAAAAAAGCAGCAAAAGAGGCTAAAAGTACACAAGAAATACCTGCATTTGATGCAGTGAAAAATAGCATTAAAATGCAACTTTCACAAGAAAAAGTGGTAGGTGAATTGATGAAAAACGCCAAAATAAACGTAAAATAATTCTACAAAGAGGAAGTTGTAAATGTCCACAAAAGTTCTAAATGTAGTGAAGGCAGGTGTCGTTACTGGAGATGACCTTCAGAAGTTATTTAAAATTGCAAAAGATGAAGGCTTTGCTTTACCTGCAGTCAATGTAGTGAGCACAAGTTCAGTGAATGCTGTACTTGAAGCAGCTAAGACAGTAAATTCTCCTGTCATCGTTCAGTTCTCCAATGGTGGAGGTGCATATTATGCGGGTAAAGGCCTGCCTGAAGATGAAGCAGCTATATTGGGTTGTATCTCAGGTGCGCAGCATGTACACACTGTAGCCAAAGCATATGGAATACCTGTTGTCCTTCATACAGATCATGCAGCAAGAAAACTTTTACCTTGGATAGATGCATTGCTTGATGCAAGTGAAGCACACTATGAGGCACATGGTATTCCTCTTTTCTCTTCTCATATGATCGATCTCTCTGAAGAACCTATAGAAGATAACATTGCGACATGTAAAGTGTACTTGGAGCGTATGTCTAAGATAGGTATGACACTTGAGATAGAACTTGGTGTAACAGGTGGAGAAGAAGATGGTGTAGATAACACAGAGATAGATAATGCACTTCTTTATACACAGCCTGAAGAGGTAGCGTATGCTTACGAAGAACTATCAAAAGTGTCTGACAAATTCACAATTGCCGCTTCTTTTGGTAATGTGCATGGCGTATATAAGCCAGGGAATGTCACACTTACACCTCAGATCCTTGATAACTCTCAATCATACATAGAAGAGAAGTACAATACCGCTAAAAAACCTGTAGATTTTGTGTTCCATGGTGGTTCAGGTTCTGAAATCTCCGATATCAGAGAAGCGATAGGTTATGGTGTGATTAAAATGAATATAGACACAGATACCCAATGGTCATTCTGGGATGGTGTACGTACTTATGTAGCTAAATATAATGACTATTTACAAGGACAGATCGGCAACCCGGATGGTGAAGATAAGCCAAATAAAAAGTATTATGATCCAAGAAAATGGTTACGCGCAGCAGAAGAATCAACAATTGCTAGACTTGAAAGAGCATTTGATGACCTTAACTGTTTAAATAGAAACTAACAACTAGATCATTATTCTCAGGCTTGCACCCCAAGGGCATTTCCTTCGGGCACCCGGGAGACTACATATGAAAACTTTAAACTTTCCCTCTCCCATTGAATCTATCACTTTTGATGAACAACAGTTTTATCTGAAACGGGATGATCTGATAGATCCAGATTTCTCCGGTAATAAAGCACGAAAATTTTACTATTTTCTCCAACATGATTTTCTTGATATACATAAGCTTATCTCTTATGGTTCTGCACAGTCTAATGCTATGTATTCACTCTCAGTGTTAGCGAAAAAGAAAGGTTGGGAGTTTGAGTATTTTGTTGATCATATCGCTGATTATTTGAAAGAGCATCCTCATGGTAATTATAAGGCTGCTGTAGATAATGGTATGAAGATCATTGAAGAGGCAACAGTACCTCATGACTATCCTAAAAAAGTACTTTTTATAGAAGAGGGTGGACGACAAAAGGAAGCTGAATATGGTGTGAAAATATTGGCTGAAGAGATAGTGCAATGGAAAAAAGAAAATAGCATGAAAGAGTTAAATGTTTTTTTACCTTCGGGCACTGGAACAACAGCACTTTTTTTACAGAAATATCTTCCTCCTAACACTGTATATACTACACCATGTGTAGGAGATAAGATCTATCTTAAAGAGCAGTTTTTAGAGTTAGAAGAGGAGGAAAGTCATCATCCTGTGATATTGAGTTTAGATAAAAAACATCATTTTGGAAAACTTTATAAAGAAAACTACAAAATTTGGCTAAAATTACAACAACAAACGGGAGTGGAGTTTGACCTCCTTTACGACCCCCTTGGATGGAGAGTATTACTTGCTCATCCTGAGGTCTTTTCTAAGCCTACACTGTATATCCATCAAGGTGGTGTGTTAGGCAATGAGAGTATGCTCCCTAGATATAAGAGAAAATACGACTAGTCGTATGAACTGTCTGTTGAAGACAACACAGCGTTAGCGTAGTTTTTTGGACTTTGTTCAAAAAACGTTATATCAATAATATATAAGGATATATTGTGAAAATATTTTACAGTAGTGACGATACATTTGAAGAAAATTTTGATGAATTACTTCAGCGCGGAAAGATGGATATTGAAGGTGTGACAAGCATTGTTTCAGGCTTACTTAAAGAGATTCAAACTGAAGGTAACAGCGCGGTTAAAAGTCAGATAGCAAAATTTGACAGATGGGAACCGAGCTCTGACGAAGCACTTTTGGTTTCTACAGAAGATATGGCAAAAGCTTATGACAATATTGATACTGAACTTCGTGATGCACTCCACCTTGCTTATGACCGTATCGAAAGCTACCATCAAAAACTCATGCCAAAAACATGGATGGACAAAGAAGCCAATGGAACAATCTTGGGACAGAAAGTGACTGCGGTAGATAGAGCAGGACTGTACATCCCCGGAGGGAAAGCTGCCTATCCAAGTTCGCTACTTATGAATGTTATTCCTGCGCAAGTAGCAGGAGTAGAAGAAATAGTCGTATGTACTCCCGCTCCAGATGATGAGCTTAATGAACTACTATTAGCTGCGTGCCACCTTTGTAAAGTGACACAAGTCTTTAAAGTAGGTGGAGCATCGGCAATCGGTGCAATGGCATATGGAACTGAAACCATTCCAAAAGTGGACGTGATCACGGGACCAGGAAACATCTTTGTAGCTACAGCTAAAAAGTTAGTCTATGGTGAAGTAAATATAGATATGATCGCAGGTCCTTCCGAGATAGGAATACTTGCAGATGAGACAGCAAGGGAAGACTACATTGCTATTGATCTTCTTTCTCAGGCTGAGCATGATGAAATGGCAAGTTCTATCCTCATCACTACAGATGGAGAACTGGCAAATAGAGTGAGCGATAAGGTAGAAGAATTTTTATGCACACTTTCAAGAGAAGAGATAGCACGTAAATCCATAGAAGAAAGAGGTGCTATTATCGTGACTCAAGATATGAATGAAGCTATAGACCTTATGAATGAGATTGCTCCAGAACACTTGGAAGTTATCACAAAAGATCCTATGTCTTTACTTGACAGTATCAAACATGCCGGTGCTATTTTCCTTGGTGAAAATACACCAGAGCCTATAGGTGACTATGTTGCTGGTCCTAATCACACACTACCAACAGGTGGAACAGCAAAATTCTATTCACCACTTAGTGTTGAAAACTTCTTGAAAAAGTCTTCTATTATCTCTATGAGTAAAGAGGGGATGCAGGAGATAGGCGGTGCTTGTGCCCTGATTGCAAACACTGAAGGTTTGACCGCGCATGAAGAGAGTGTACGGATCAGACTTAGAGATTAATTTTCCCTTTATACTCTTGGTCCCAAACATTGTTTGGGAACCTATACTACAGCATAAACTACTAATCCAACATCATTATAAATATTAACTAGCTATCTCAAAATTTAGTTTAGACTGCTTACGTATTGAAATTATGTTTACTTATATGTTATAATTATATAAAGGATTGAAATGAAAAATATATTAACATTGATATTATTAAGTTCAGTGGTATGGGCGACAACAGTCACATTTAAAGGTGAGGAAGTCACACTTAATAGTAAAGGTATAAAAGTAGGTCATGATGCACCTGAATTTACTGTAGTAAGTAAGGATTTTACTGAAGTAAAAGTGGGTGGGAAAAAAGATAAGGTTCAAGTGATCGCATTTCTCCCTTCATTTGACAGTAGTACATGCAAACTTGAAACCATAGCATTTAATAGCAAAGTATCTGAAATGAAAAATGTTCTTGTAACAGTTATTTCGAAAGATCTACCTTTTGCCATAGGGAAGTTTTGTGCAGATAATAAGATTAAAAATGTCATGACTTTGTCTGACTATAAAGATTCTAACACTGTTCTCAGATATGGAGCAACGATCTCTTCACCGGTATTCCTAGAAGGCTTTTTCGCCCGAGTCGTATATGTAGTTGATACCAATGGGAAGGTAGCCTATAAGGAAGTGGTCAAGGAAATCCATCATGAACCTAATTATAATGAAGTGATACGAGCTGTAAATCGCTTATCATACTAATAAATCTTCTTAGTTCCCACGTATTTTGTGGGAATGTATACTTAAAATCATATTATAACTTTTCTCTATTTCTTTATGATTATTATATTTATTGAATTGTTTTGAAACTATTAATTAAAGAGTAAAATAGACTATTAGAGATACTGTTTTGTGAGTAAAAATGGCGCGGTGGACGAGACTCGAACTCGCGACCCCCTGCGTGACAGGCAGGTATTCTAACCAACTGAACTACCACCGCACCTATAATGAAAAAAATGACATATTGTCATGGTGGTCGCTACAAGACTCGAACTTGTGACATCTACCTTGTAAGGGTAGCGCTCTACCAACTGAGCTAAGCGACCATAGTTTTAAAAGTGGTGACCTGTCTAGGATTCGAACCTAGGGCCCATTCCTTAAAAGGGAATTGCTCTACCAACTGAGCTAACAGGTCACACGTTTTTGCACTCATAACTTGAATAAGTGGACGGAATTATAGCTCAGAAACCTTTTATTGTCAAGAGAATTATGGGAAATATTTTAAATTTCTAACACTTCAGCTAATTTCTCAATTGCAAACACCGTTGATTGTTCTTGAACGTCTTCTCTTGGTCCACTAAAGTTACAATGAAAGACCTCTTGTGAAAAAGGTGTTTTCAAACCTATATATACGGTTCCTACAGGTTTGAATTCAGTCCCACCTGTTGGTCCTGCTATACCAGAAACGGCTATAGCGTAGTCAGAACCTGCCATTTTTTGGATGCCGTCCAACATTTGTGAGACACAGGCTTGGCTCACTGCTCCATGGTTTTCAAGTACTTCATTCGTGACACCCAACCAAAGATGTTTGATATCGTTTGAATAAGTGACACACGAACCATGCAGAACCTCTGAAGCGCCAGAAATAGCTGTAAAGGCTGCAGCGATACGACCGCCTGTGCAACTTTCTGCAAAAGAGATGGTTTGCTGTTCTTTTGTCAATCTTTGAATGATTTTTTCTACGGTATTTAGTATATTTTTCATAAGATAATTGTACCAAAAGTAGCTTCTAATGGTCTTTTAGATACAATCACGGGATAATATAAGACTAAGGTATTATCAACTATGGATTTTAAAGACACACTCCTCCTTCCCAAAACTGCTTTCCCAATGCGTGGAAATCTTCCAAACAATGAACCTAAAAAATACAATGCATGGTTTGATGCCGATATTTATGAGCAGATGAAAACAAAACGCGCAGGCGCTGAAATGTTTACACTTCATGATGGACCTCCTTATGCGAATGGTGACATTCATATAGGGCATGCATTGAATAAAGTACTCAAAGACATCATTTTAAAATATAACTATTTTCAAGGTAAAGCCGTTCGTATGACTCCAGGATGGGACTGTCATGGTTTACCTATAGAACAGAAAGTTGAAGAGAAACTGGGTAAAAGCAAAAAAGAAGCGATGCCTACAGAGAAGTTCAGAGAACTTTGTCGTGCGCACGCTGCGAAGTTTGTGGACATTCAAAGAGACGGTTTTAAAAGTTTAGGCGTCATTGCAGATTGGGAGAATCCTTATGTTACGATGGACTTTAAATTTGAAGCCAATATCTACAGAACGCTTTGTGAAGTAGCACAAAAAGGTCTTTTGGTTGAAAGACATAAACCTATCTTCTGGTCATGGGCTGCAAGAACAGCACTTGCAGATGCAGAAGTAGAGTATGAAGATAAAGAAGATTATTCTATCTATGTTCATTTTGAACTTTCTGATGCAGCCAAAGAAACGTTAGGGCTTGAAGGTAAAGCAGGACTTGTTATTTGGACAACAACACCTTGGACACTACCGGCGAATACAGGGATATCTTTAAATCCTGAAGAAATGTATGTACTTACAGATGATGGTCATATCGTTGCAGATGCTCGTTATGATGCGATGATAGCTGAGGGTGTCGTCTCTGGACATGCAAGCAGAAAGATAGCTGCGACTGAGATGGAAAACCTTTTGTCTATCAACCCTGTAAATGGTCGTACTTCTACAGTTGTGCTTGGTGATCACGTACTTATGGATGGTGGTACAGGTTGTGTACACACAGCTCCAGGACATGGTGAAGAGGATTACAAAGTAGGACTTAAGTATGGGTTAGAAGTAGTGATGCCTGTAGATGAACGTGGATGTTATGATGAAAGTGTAAAAGGTTTAAACCTTCTTCCTAACCCAGATGAGTTTGTTGGGATGCACATCTTTAAAGCCAATGAACCTATCTTAGAGATATTGGGTGATTCATTGTTAAAAGAGAGTAAGTTCGTTCACTCATACCCACATTGCTGGAGAACGAAAAAACCACTGATCTACAGAGCAACGAACCAATGGTTCATTTCTATAGATGACAAAGCAGAAGGTGCGAAAGATACACTGAGAGATACCGCACTCAATGCTATCGAAGGTGTTGATTTTTATCCTAAGACATCTAAAAATCGTCTAAAACCTATGATAGAGGGAAGACCTGACTGGTGTATTTCTCGTCAGCGTTCTTGGGGAGTACCTATCGCATTCTTCAGAATAAAAAGTACGAAAGAAGTGATCTTTGATACGAATGTGTTAGAGTATGTAGCTTCTCTATTTGATGCACAGGGTGCAGATGCCTGGTACTCAATGAGTATTGCAGAACTGCTTCCTGCTAACTCAGGTTATAACGCAGACGACTTAGAGAAAATTGAAGACATTCTGGATGTATGGTTTGACTCAGGTTCGACTTGGAATTCAGTTTTAAGTTCTGGTAATTATGATGCGGGTGAATATCCTGCGTCTCTTTACATCGAGGGATCTGATCAACATAGAGGTTGGTTCCAGTCATCTTTGCTCCTTTCCGCAGCAGTGAATGAAGTCTCTCCATATAAAACACTTATCACTCACGGATTTACTGTAGATGATAAGGGTGAAAAGATGAGCAAGTCTAAGGGTAACGTTGTTGCTCCAGATAAAGTTATCAAAGAGTATGGTTCAGAGATCCTCAGACTATGGGTGGCACTTTCTGATTATCAGTCAGATTTGAAGATCTCTGATGGTATCTTGAAGCAGACTGCTGAACAGTACAGAAAGATCAGAAATACGTTTAGATTTTTACTTGCAAATGTCGATGACCTTGAAGCGTATGTCGAAAATGACGCTTATGGTGAGTTGGACAGATGGATACTCACTAAGGCAGATGAAGTATTTACATCAGTGAAAAGTTCTTTTGATGCCTATGATTTCCTTAGAGGATTTGCAACGCTTAACTACTTCATCACCAATGAGCTTTCAGGTATCTACATGGATATCACAAAAGACAGACTCTACTGTGAAGATAAAAACGATCCGGTAAGAAGAGCAACACAGTCTGCGATGGCACACATCTCTAAAGCAATGTTAGGTCTTGTGGCTCCAGTGTTAACGTACACAGTAGATGAAATACTTGAATACGCTCCAGCACTTTTCAAAGGTGAGATGGAAAGTGTATTTGACCTTGTGTATGTTGAAGTACCGAAGGTGGAAGCAAGTTTTGATGATGCTATTCTTATCACGGCACGTGAAAAGTTTTCTGAAGCAGTGGACAAACTTAAAAAAGAAAAATTGATGAAGTCTACACTTGAAGTTGAGATCGCAGGTGATATGAGTACATTTGCCATCAACGATAGTAAAGACCTTGAAGACTGGTTTGTGGTCTCAGCTATGAGATCAAGCAGCAATGGTGAGCAGGTAGCTTCTTTTGAAGTTGAGGGGTTGACATTTACAGTACATAAAGCAACTGCTTCAAAATGTCCAAGATGTTGGAGGTTTACAAGTGAGAGTGAAGAGTGTGCTTGTGAGAGATGTTCCAATGTTGTTGCTAATGGAGATTTTGTCTAATGTTTGATATGACTCAACCTATACAGATGGAAGTGATCATTGGTTCGATTGTTTTTATATTTGGATTGGTGGGTGTAGGATTGCTAGTAGTAGAATATTATAAGAGAAAAGGAAGCAAGTCGTGATAACACTAAAAGAAGCGTTAACAAAATCGAATGAAGAATTAGCAGCGCTAAGATCTGAACTTGAGATAAAAGCAAAAGAGTCTGGACTCAATGCTTATGTAGGCTTTGAAAGTTCAGGTAATGGTGTGCCTATCCTCATTAAAGATAACATTCAAGTCAAAGACTGGTCTGTAACTTCTGGTTCTAAAATTCTTCAGGGCTACATCGCTCCTTATGAAGCGACTGCGATCACCAACCTTAAATCTAAAGGAATGATGGCATTTGGTAGAGCGAATATGGATGAGTTTGCAATGGGCTCAACTACGGAGAGCTCTTGTTATGGTCCTACTAAAAACCCACATGGCACAGACAGAGTACCTGGTGGGTCTTCAGGTGGTTCTGCTGCTGCGGTTGCTGGTGGTATCGCTATTGCTGCACTGGGTTCGGATACAGGTGGGTCTATCAGACAGCCTGCAGCATACTGTGGTGTAGTTGGGATGAAACCGACTTATGGAAGAGTGAGCCGTTTTGGTTTAGCATCTTATGCCTCTTCTCTTGATCAGATAGGTCCTATCGCACAGAATGTTGAAGATGCAGCTATTTTGTATGATGCGATCAAAGGGCATGATGACAGAGACTCTACTTCAGCAAATTTTGAGATAGAAGATATCGCTAATAATATTAATAGAGATGTGAAGCTGACTATCGCAGTGATAGACAACTACATCTCTGAGGCAGATGCAGATACACAAAAAGCGTATGCGCAAACAGTCAAAGCACTTGAGGAAGCTGGACATACTATCGTACATAAAAATATGCAAAATACAAAATATGATATTGCAACATATTATATTTTGGCTACAGCAGAAGCAGCAACCAACCTTGCACGTTTTGACGGGGTACGTTATGGAACAAGAGCTGAGTCTAAAAATACGGAAGAACTTTTCTATAATACAAGATCTGAAGGATTTGGAGAAGAGGTGAAAAGACGTATCTTACTTGGTAACTTTGTACTTTCATCAGGGTATTATGATGCATACTATGTCAAAGCACAAAAAGTAAGACACCTTATCAGAGATGAGTTTAATGCCATCTTTGACGCAGCTGACCTTAGCCTTTCACCCGTTGCGCCCTCTGTTGCACCAAAGATAGGAGCATCCGGAGACCCACTCGAAATGTATAAAAGTGATATGTACACGATAGCCATCAACCTTGCAGGACTTCCTGCTATTTCACAACCTGTTGCTAAAGATGATGAGGGTATGCCAATAGGCTTACAACTCATTGCTAAAGCATTTAACGAAAAAACGCTTTTTGACGGTGCTGCAAGCATGGAAAAAGCTGTAAATTATATTAAATAAACGAAGGAAAAATATGAGAATTAAAAAAAGAGCATTGACATTTGAAGATGTATTACTAGTACCACAACATTCAGTTGTGCTTCCTAAAGAAGTTTGTTTAAAAAGTAACCTTACTAAACGTGTAACATTGAATATACCTATCGTTTCAGCAGCGATGGATACGGTAACTGAATATAAAGCAGCTATCGCTATGGCACACTTAGGCGGTATCGGGATCATTCATAAAAATATGGATATCGCGACACAGGCTAAACAAATTACAAAAGTGAAGAAGTCTGAGAGTGGTATTATAATTGATCCTATTTTCATAGGTCCAGATAAAAAAGTTGCAGATGCAGATGCTTTAATGAGTGAATATAAGATCTCTGGTGTACCTGTAGTAGATGAAGATATGAAACTTGTAGGTATCATTACAAACCGTGATATGCGTTTCATTACTGACATGAGTTTAAGTATCGTTGATGTGATGACAAAAGCCCCTTTGGTAACCGCAAGAGTAGGGATCACGCTCGAAGAAGCAGCAAAAGTACTTCAGAAACATAAGATAGAAAAACTGCCTATAGTAGATGAAGATGATGTACTTCAAGGTCTTGTGACTATTAAAGATATCGAGAAAAAAGAGAAGTTCCCTAATGCGAATAAAGATGAGCATGGTCGTTTAAGAGTAGGTGCAGCTATAGGTGTAGGTCAACTTGATCGTGCAACTGCGTTGGTAGAAGCCGGAGTAGATGTTATTGTACTTGACTCAGCACACGGACATTCACAAGGTATCATCGATACACTTAAACTCATTAAAAAGACACTTGATGTAGATGTGATCGCAGGGAACATCGCTTCAGCTTCAGCAGCACAAGATCTTATAGATGCAGGTGCCGATGCACTTAAAGTAGGTATCGGACCTGGATCTATCTGTACGACACGTATCGTTGCAGGTGTGGGTGTGCCTCAGATCTCTGCTATTGATGAAGTAGCGGAAGTGGCAAATAAAGCAGGTGTTCCTGTGGTTGCTGATGGTGGTATCAAGTACTCTGGTGATGTAGCAAAAGCCTTAGCTGTAGGTGCTAGTTCTGTCATGTTAGGTTCTGCACTTGCAGGTACGTATGAAGCACCTGGGGACATGATACTTTTTAATGGAAGACAGTTTAAAGAGTACAGAGGTATGGGAAGTATTGGTGCTATGACCAAAGGAAGTACAGACCGTTACTTCCAAGAAGGTACAGCAGCAGATAAACTTGTACCAGAGGGTATCGAAGGACGTGTACCATACAGAGGGCGTATCTCAGATGTCGTTCACCAAATGGTAGGTGGACTTCGTTCATCTATGGGTTACTGTGGTTCAGAATCTATCCAAGTATTCTGGGAAAAAGCAGAATTTGTTGAAATTACTTCTGCCGGGCTCAGAGAGAGTCATGTACATGATGTAACTATTACAAAAGAGTCTCCAAACTATTCTTCATAAGTAGTGAACTACTTCACTGTGTTACCACAAAAAAATGTGGTAACATAGAATTCATCTTTTTCTTTTTTTAAAACTTCTCTTCAAGTATTCACAAGCTATAATTTACCTATATGATTAAATAAGGAATTCTAATGCACGAACAAACACTAGCGGTCCATGCAGGATATGAAAAAGATGCACAGGGGACTATGGCAGTACCTATATATATGAGTACAGCATATGAGTTTAGAGACACAGAACATGCAGCGAACCTTTTTGCTCTTAAAGAGCTTGGAAATATTTATACAAGACTAATGAACCCGACTACAGATGTATTTGAAAAACGTTTTGCAGCACTTGAAGGCGGAGTGGCTGCTATAGGAACTGCTTCGGGAATGGCAGCTATCTTTTATGCTATTGCCAACGTGGCAGAAGCGGGAGATAACATTATTGTAGCAAAACAGGTTTATGGAGGAACGACGACACTGACAGGACATACCCTTAAACGTTTTGGCATAGAGACACGTTATTTTAATGTACGTAATCCTTCTGAAATAGAAGCACTGGTAGATGACAAAACGAAGATCATTCTTTTTGAAAGCATCACAAATCCAAGTATTGATGTGGCTGATTTTGATGCTATCGTTGCTATCGCAAATAAACATAATATTTTGACTTGTGTAGACAATACTGTTGCAACACCAATCCTATGTAAACCTTTAGAACATGGATGTGACTTGAGTGTTCACTCTGCAAGTAAATATACGACAGGTCAGGGACTGGCTATAGGTGGAGTGATAGTAGAACGCCATAATTTAGTTGAGAAAATAAAAGGTAACCCACGTTATGCACACTTCAATGAACCAGATGCAAGTTACCATGGGCTTGTATACTCTGATGTGCCACTGCCTCTTTTTACATTAAGAACACGTTTAGCCTTGCTTCGTGACTTGGGTGCTGCACCTTCTCCATTTAACTCTTGGTTATATATTCAAGGGATTGAGACATTACCACTTCGTATGAAACAGCACTCTTCTTCGGCATTGGCTATAGCTGAGTATTTAGAAGCACATCCAAAAGTAGGGAAGGTGAACTATCCGGGACTAAAATCAGATGCGAACTATGAATTAGGTCAGAAGTATTTTAAAGGTGGACACAGCGGACTGCTTTCTTTTGAAGTTGCAGACAAAGAAACTGCACAGAAGATAGCTGACAGTACAGAGATCTTTTCACTTGTGGTAAACATTGGAGATTCTAAGTCTATCATCACACACCCTGCAAGTACAACACACCAGCAGCTGTCAGCGCAAGAGCTGATAGAAGCTGGAGTACCTGGTGGGCTTGTCAGACTGAGTGTGGGTATTGAAGATACACAAGACCTTATTGATGATTTGGCAAAAGCACTTGGATAGTTATAAAGCGCAAATTAGATAAAATACTACAAAGTATATAATTAAGTAGGATATTGTGCTTATTTGCGACTAGTCGCATGAGCCAACTGCTGAGGTTGTCACAGTGACAACGTAGCTTTTTGGGCTTAGCTCAAAAAGTGTCCTATAATAAAAAAGCAGTCTATGGAAATCACAACTAAAACAGCACAGTTTAGCTCTCCTCTCTATCTAGAGAGTGGGCGTATCTTAGAACCGTATGAGATCGCTTATGAGACATATGGAGAGTTAAACGAAGATAAATCCAATGTTATTTTAGTGTGTCATGCACTTAGTGGTTCTCATCATGCAGCGGGTACCTATGAAGGTGAACGAAAAGCTGGTTGGTGGGATGGACTGATCGGTGAAGGTAAAGCTATCGATACCAGTAAGTATTTTGTCATCTGTACGAATGTCTTAGGCTCTTGTTTTGGTACGACAGGACCTATGAGTAACAACTACCCTAGTGAAGATCCTTATAGACTTAGATTTCCTGTAGTGACCATTAAAGATATGGTACGTGCACAGATGCATCTTATTTCTCAAATGGGTATCTATCATGTACGTGCTATAGTGGGTGGTTCTATGGGTGGTATGCAGGCACTTCAGTTTGCAGTGGATTATCCGAATTTTGCAGATAATATCATCTCTCTTGCTGCTACATATGCAACCAGACCCTGGACCATTGCATTTAACAAAGTGGCTGTAGAAGCGATACGTAGAGATCCTAGATTTAAGCATGGTAATTATGAAAAAGGTGCATTTGCAGAAGAAGGTTTGGATGGTTTAGCCATAGGGCGTATAGCTGGGCATATCTCGTACCTTGCACCAGACTCCATGGATGATAAGTTTGGACGTAATTATGTCAACAACGATGGTTTATTTGAGCTTTTCGGACGTTATGAGGTTGAGAGATATATGGAGTACAATACCAATAACTTTTCACGTATATTTGATCCGCTTTCTTACCTGTACATAGTTAAAGCGATCAATACCTTTAATTTAAGTCGTGGATATGACTCCCTGCATGATGCTATTTCACGTATCAAGGCAAATGTACATTTGATAAGTTTTTCATCTGATTATCTCTTTTTCCCTTCAGAGATGGAACACATCGCCAAAATGATGCAACGCAATGGGCAGTCACATACTTACTTGGAAGTAGAGAGTAATTATGGACATGATGCCTTTTTAGTAGAGTTAGATAAATTTGAAGACCATATCAAGGATGTATTGAAATGAAAAATGAAACATTTGAAGAAAAATTAGAACATTCAAAAGAGTTACTTGAAAAACTTATGAATCCTGAGATCACACTTGAAGAGTCAGTAAAACTGTATGAAGAGGGTTTGAAAAATATTAAAGAGGCACAAACACTTATAGAAGAAGCCAAAACAAAGATCACAGTCATCGAACAAGCGGGCCAAAACGTAGGAGATACTCTATAATGGCACAACTTGTTGTAGCTGCGCTTCAACTACCAACTTTGGGTATGAATGCTACTAGGCTTGAGTTTTATCTTAAACAGGCCAAGCAAAGAGATGCAGATGTAATACTGCTTGGTGAATATGTACTCAATCACTTTTTCAAAGAGTTTGCTACGATGTCACCAAATATGGTCAAAGAGCAGACGCGGAAACATACAGAACTTCTTAAAAATCTTGCCGAGAAATATGATATTGTTTTTGTGGCACCTATTATCATTACTAAAAAAGATGGTTATCATAAAACCATTGTTAAGATCACTCCTAAAACTACAAGGTATTATGAACAGCAGATCCTTCTTCCTTATGCACACTGGAATGAAAAGAAGTTCTTTGCCAATCCGATCAAACCACTTAAAGACCCTATGACATTCAATATCAATGGATTTAAAGTGATGGTGATGGCTGGATTTGAACTTCATTTTGACCACTTCTGGCAAAGAGTCACAGAAAAAAAGATAGACCTTGTACTTCTTCCTACTGCTTCAACATTTGGGTCTCATAACCGTTGGAGAGAGATCATTAAAACAAAAGCTTTTTTACATGGATGTTACATACTTAGAGCAAACCGTTTAGGCGAATACAGTGACAATGAAGTCAAATGGAAGTTCTATGGTGACACGATGCTTGTCTCACCAGAAGGTGAAGTAGATATGATGCTTGAAGATAAAGAGTCCATGCTGATTGAGGTCATAGATAAAAGAGAAGTATCAGAACATCGTAAAGCTTGGGGATTTGAAAAAGAATTAAAAGAACGAGAAGGATTATCATGACACAAAGCGAATACTTTAACAGACAGATCCAACTATGGGGTTCAACTGTACAGCAGAGCTTAGAGAAAAAAAAGATCGCTATTATCGGTTCTGGTGGTTTAGGATGTACATTGGCGATGGCACTGGGTACTTCAGGTATAGGTGAGATACATATGGTGGATTTTGATACAGTATCAAGTCATAATATACATAGACAAATAGCTTTTACACTTGAAGATGAAGGTAAAAATAAAGCCAAAGCCGTAGCAGCACTTATAGAGTCTAAAAACCCTTTTGTCAAAGCACTGGCTTTTGATATGGACTTTGATGCATTTAAAGATATGGGAAACAGATATGATCTGATACTGGATGCTACCGATAACCTTCCAGTAAGAGGGGAAATAGATAAACACGCTAAAGAGATGAATACTCCTTGGATCTATGCAAGCGTAGAAGAATTTAACGGACAGGTTTGTTTCTTCAATGAAGCTAATTTTCAGGTTTTCAATATCTCAGATCATAAACCAGGCGGTATTGCTGCACCGATTGTTATGCATATTGGGTCACTCCAGGCGAACCTGGCATTACGATACCTTGCAGGGCTTTCAGTGACAACGGACAAACTCTATTATCTTTATTTTAATGATGCGGGTGAGTTGATCACACAAAAATTTGGCATGCCAAAGGTCTAAATCTAAAATAAATAGTGCTAAAATATAAAGGAACAACATGAAATTAAAAATATTACTTCTATCAGCGATGATCTTGTTATTGGCCGGATGTACACAGGAGACGCAGAACAGTCTGAGTCGTTCACTTCAGAACTGGACAGGTACAAATGGTGTACTTGATATCTATGCCGGTGATAAGCTGGTACATAAGTTTATCAAGATAGATAAACTTTCAACTGCCTATGGGAGTAATGATAGCAAGATGAGACCTTACCGTTATGGGTATGGATATGATGATCTAAACTTTAACGGTAAACAAGATGAGGGTGAGAAAAAAGTTTATTTTGAATTTTCTGACTACTCAACATCGTATGTATTTTATGAAAGAAATTAAGGAGAACATGTAAATGAAATTTATATCAACAAATGAAGCACCTGCAGCAATAGGACCATACTCACAAGCAGTTGAGGCCAATGGATTCATCTATACATCAGGACAGATAGCACTTACTCCAGAAGGTGTGATGGCTGCAGGTGATGTGGAGAACCAAACGCACCAAGTGATGAAAAATCTTTTTTATGTACTTGAAGCAGCAGGGGCACACTTTAATGATGTGATTAAAACAACGATCTTTTTGGCAGATATGAATGACTTCGAAAAAGTGAATGCGATCTATGCTCATTACTTTGGTACACATAAGCCGGTACGTAGTACAGTGGCAGTGAAGACACTGCCTAAAAATGCACTTGTTGAGATAGATTGTATCGCACTTTCCGGAGTAGATTATAATTATTAGAGACAAATACATGGAATACTTGAGGAAAATGGTTTAGTTTAAAAAAATATTAAAACAACTTTGGGTATAATCACGAACTTTTTAAAAAACAATAGATATAAAGGGTTTGCAATGTACGCAATCATTAAAGCAAGTGGCCAACAATTTAAAGTTCAAGAGGGTGATATCATCTGTTTTGACAATATGAGTCTTGAGCCAAAAGCAGCGGTAGAATTTAAAGAAGTTCTAGCGCTTGACAACGGTGAATTAACTGTAGGAGCTCCTTTCGTAGAGGGTGCTGTAGTTAAAGGTGAAGTGATCAATGAAGGTAGAGATAAAAAAGTTATCATCTACAAGAAAAGAAG
>NZ_JBFFOH010000035.1:0-20779 GCF_041562805.1 Sulfurovum sp.
AAACTTTTTACAAGAGCTTTTGAAATACCTAGAGCTTTACCTGAAGACCAAGATGCACTTATCTCTGGTGTGGATGCGCTTATCACTGATGCCGGAACGATCAAAGAGGGTAAAGCCTATCAGATAAAAGGGATGAGTTATAAGATAGAGGAACTTTTTGGTGGGTTTCATAAAGAAGCAGTAGCTAAAGTAGAAGGAGGAGAATTCATCAATTTTTATCTCTCTCCTAAAGACTATCACTGTTATCATATGCCGATGCGTCTCAAAGTAAATTCATTGACACATATTCCTGGTAAGCATTACCCAGTGAACTTTCCTTTGCTTCGTAATAAAGTAGATCTATTTATTGAAAATGAGAGGGTGATCATAGAGTGTGAAGATGAGAAGGGTAGAACACAGGTTCTTGTACTTGTTGCTGCACTGAATGTGGGTCAAATGGTCGTTACTTTTGAAGAAAATGTAAGAACGAACTCAGAGATCAGAGAACCGGTTCATTACGAATATGAAGATTTTTGGGTAGAAAGAGGAGAATTCTATGGTTGGTTTGAGATGGGTTCTACTATTTTGACTTTTTCACAAAAGGATAGTATATTCCCAGAAGTAGCTATCAACCAAAAAGTAAAATTTACTGATGTTTTAGGTAAAGTATTATAGAAGAACATAAATAAAGGGATAAATTATGCAAATTAAAGAGATTCAAGAGTATTCAGAGGTACGTGCAAAAGCCAGAGCTTACCTCTGTTATATCATAGGCAGACATATTTCTCAAACTATTGTCAATGGTGATGTAAGTACTGTGCTTTCAAAGTTGCAAACACTTGATGAAAATATCACTAAAGCAGAAGCTATTTATGCTCTTGATGGTAATGGCATTCAAATTACAGACAATATCTCTAAAAACAAGCAGGTACATGGATTGGGAAAGGGTGATGAGAGAAGTGATAGGGCTTATTTTTATAAAACAGTAAGAGAACATCGTTGTACCCTGACTGAACCATATCCATCCTATGTGAGTAATAAAATGGTTGTTACTGCTGCATTCCCTATTTATGATGAAGAAGATAATATGATCAGTATTATTTGTGTAGATATTACTTTGGCAAATATTTTACGTATGGTGCACCCAAGTTCTATTGACTCATTTTCTGGAACATTAAGTAAAATTGCATATACCTCTTTCTCTATAGCACTTGCAGCGGTTGCGCTTTTACTATTTGTAAAGGGTATTAGCTCTTTTTTACATTTTGGAATGGATTTTTCCGTTATAGAGATCAATAAGATTTTTGAAGCAACCATCCTTCTCACGCTCTCATTGGCTATCTTTGATCTGGTGAAAGCCATCTTTGAAGAGGAAGTCTTGGGTAAAGAGAAAAAAGCGGGTGCAGGAGAGGGACACCAGACGATGATACGCTTTTTAGGTTCTATCATCATTGCACTCTCAATTGAGGCCTTGATGCTAGTCTTTAAGTTTGCACTCACAGATCCTGCTCAGCTTGTGTATGCTGTATATCTTATTTCTGGTGTTGCGTTACTTTTAGTGAGTCTTTCTATCTATGTGAAGTTTAACAAGACAACGACTAAAAATACTGAGAAGATGCCATAGTGGATAAAAAACTAATCATTTTTGATATGGATGGTACCTTGGTCAACTCTTCGTTGACTATAGCCAATGCCATCAATTATGTACGTAAAAACCTGGGTTTTGAAGCGATGGAGCAAGAGTATATCTTAAGACTGGTCAATGATCATACTATCAATCCCGCACAAACTTTTTACCATGCAAAAGTATTTGACGCAGATCATGAAAAATGGTTTTCAGAGTACTATACGAAAAACCATGAAAGTGAACTGGTATTGTATGAAGGTATTAAAGAATTGCTTGAAGGACTTAAAGGTAAGGGCCATAACCTGGCAGTTGCTACAAATGCTTACCGTGGGTCGACCATAGAATCATTGACCCATTTAGATGTGCATCATTTTTTCGATAGCATAGCCTGTTATGATGACGTAGCACAAGGCAAGCCTCATCCCGATATGTTACATAAGATATTGGATGAATTGGATCACAGTACGCATGAAACGCTGTTTATTGGTGATGGATCACGTGATGAGATAGCAAGCCAAAGAGCTGAGATAGACTACATAATGGTAGACTGGGGCTTTACTGACCATACTGATGCTGTACGTAGTGTAGACGACTTACGCAAATTATTAGTAGGCTGAGTTACCACTACTTGCTTAAAAAATCTTCCTAGTACTTGAATATTTTTCCTCTCAAAAACAGACTCAATGAAATAGTCAAGGCAATGCCTGAGACGATCAAAAAAAGTCCCTGAATCCCATATATTTTAATAATTGGTTCAAAAATAAGCGGAGAAGAAAACTGTCCCAGAAAGAAGCTTGATGCAAGCATACCAGAAGCTTTTCCTCTTTTGTGTGCTGGTACTTTGGAGAGGAACCATGCATTGGTATTGACAAGAATGAGCCCAAACCCTATACCTAGAAACGCAGTACTGTAAAAGAGTTGGGCAATAGAACTCGCTTGTGAAATGATAAAAAGCCCTATGCCGAAAAATATAAAAGTAATCATATAAATTTCTATATAGGTAAACCTTCCTTTGAGTTTTGCATACTGTCTTGATGTGATTGCATTGAATACCATTGCTGTAGCAATAACAAACCCTATAGTGCTAGGCTCACCATGGAGTGTGTCGATAATAAGATAGGGTAATTGTGTAGGCAGCATATAAAAAAGTACCATTGCAAAATATGCAGTCATATACACAGGCCATAGTTTAGCTTCAATCTCTAACTCATTTTCCAGATGTATATGTTTTTTAGGTTCATACAGTGATGAAGCCAATAAGGGAAGAAAGAGCAAAGGTAAAATATATATGGCAAAAGGGTAAGACCAGTGTAGTTGCGCCAGAAAACCGCCAGCTGTGATGAAGACAATACCACCAAGAGCCACAGCCATTCCCTGGGTAGACATAAATTTATGTCTACCTTTTTCATTAAAGTAATCACCTATGAGTGCAGTAGAACTTGTCATTAACAGGGCAACGGCTATACCCAGAACAGCACGTCCAGCCAGAATAGCATAGAAGTCATGCAGATAAAATCCTGAACTTCCACCTAATACAAAAAGTATAATACCTGTATAGAGTGGTTTGAGTCTACCAAATTTATCCACTATGATCCCAGCGATGGGTGCAAAAAGTGCGATGATGATTGATGGTATCGTCAACATCAATTTGGAAAGAAATTCGATATCAGGGATGTGACTGAATGTTTGACTGATGAGTGGAAGAGAAGAAACAACCGTAATCCCTGACATTACACCCATGGTTGCTATAAGTAGTAGAGAAATTTGGATGTTTTTGTTTATAGTTTTAGACATGAAAAACTTTATGTGAAAATGATGATGAAAAGAAATTATACCTTCTTTTAAATGTTTAGGTAGTTAGTTTGTACCGTAATATAACCCATATTTTGCTATATTACATCAAAATGTAAATAGGATATTTCATGTCTAAGTCTCTTATAACCGATCTTGTTTCCTTGCTGCTTATCAGCGTGTCATTTTTAATACCGTCTGTATATCATGATGCTATGTTATTTACAGGACTTTTTGCACTTTCCGGTGCCATAACCAATCAACTTGCCATTCATATGTTATTTGAAAAAGTACCATTCCTTTATGGTTCTGGTGTGATAGAAAAGAACTTTACTGTTTTTAAAGAGTCGATTCGCGAGATGATCATGAAACAGTTCTTTACCAAAGAACAGTTGGCAGATTTCTTTGCAAAAGAAGAAGAGAAGATAGATTTAAAGCCATTACTAGAAGAGGCAGATTTTTCTCCTGCTTTTGATGCACTCTCTAAAACCGTCATGGAATCAAAATTTGGTGGTGCTATTTCTATGTTTGGAGGAGAAGAAGCTTTGGACGGATTACGCGAGCCATTCTCAAGAAAGTTGAAAAGTGCAGTAAGTACCATAGTCTCTTCTTCTGCATTTAAAGCACAGCTTGACCATCACATCAAAAGTTCAGCTTTAAGTGATGATATGATCGCCTCTGTTGAAGAACTCATTACAAGACGATTGGAAGAACTTACACCAAAGATGGTTAAGGAGTTGGTACAGGAACTCATTAAAGAACATTTAGGTTGGTTAGTAGTGTGGGGTGGTGTTTTTGGAGGGCTTATAGGACTTATATCATCATTTTTGATTTAGGAATGTGTTAAGTCAGCTATTTATTTTTGGTTAACGGATAAACGCTATAATACGATCATTATAATTCCCCGGAGACTCTATTTGCAATATACAAAAATACTATTGACGACACTTATGCTTAGCTCTATGGCAAATGCAAAGAGTTATTTTAAAACCCATGATGATATGTGTGAAAATACGGAAACAAAACAACAGTGTACTAATGATTTTAACTCTGTAAGAAACTTGCAAATCGCTTTAAACAGAGATAAAAATATTGAGGTGAATCTAAAGACTGATGGAAAATGGGGAGAGAAGACTAAAGAGGCAGTCATTACTTTTCAAAAACATTATGGCCTTTCTCATACTGATGGTTGGGTAGGGAAAGAGACTAAAACTAAACTTGATATGATCTCAAAAAATATTAAATTCCCTAAAGATAAAAAAGTCAAACATGTAAAACTCATGAAGTATAACACTTATACAGATTTTAGAAAACACACTAATCTTAGAAAAAGTTTTAGTGTCTACGAAGATAAAAAACTACTGAGTCATGCAAATGGTAGAAATACAGAGTTAAAAGTTGATATCTCCGAACAAAGAGTAAGACTTTATGTAGATGGACAAGTTGCACTTTGCGCTCCTTGTACAACAGGGGCAAAAAGAAAACTAGAACCAAATACTGGGATTATTAGAAATCAATGTACACCTAAGGGAACATTTAAAATACAAGAAAAGATAGCAGATAAGCGTTCTACGATCTTTGGTAAAATGTATCAGGGAAAAAAGTTGGTGTATAAAGGTGATAGAAGAAAATACAAAGGTAAAAAAGCCAAATATGTCGGAGCTTCATTGAAGAACTGGATGCGACTTACAAGTGGTGGTATTGGTCTTCATGCAAGTAACTATGTGAAGAGATATCCTGGAAGTAACGGATGTATAAGACTTCCCTATAAAGTTTCAAGAACTATTTTTAAAAGTGTACGGAAAGGTACACCTGTAAGTATCGTAAACTAATTTTTGGTCTTAGCCTATAGACTAAGACCAAAAATTCTCATCCGTCATTCCAGCACTTTTTTTCTTGCTACCATCGATGTTTTCCTCGTTTTATTACCTAAATAATCCTCATCCCAGAACTCAGGCATATGCAGCAGTTCACATCTGTCACCGAAGGTTGCTTCAAGTTCACCGTCATTAAGCAGAAAAGCAGGGTTGGAAGCTGTACGCTCATTATCTGGGTGGTGTAAAAATGTTTCCATGAGTATAATTCCATTTGGTTTAAGCGCTTCTATCATCTGAGGAAAGAGTTTACGTTCCAAATAGTATGTACAGACTATGAGATCATACTTTTCTTTTGGAAGGGTATAGGTATCAAAATCCACTTCTTTAGCATGAATTTGAGGTATATTTTTTAGTTGCTCCAGGGCAACAGTTGATATATCTAATGCATCCACGTTAAAGCCAAGAGAAGCTAAGTATTTACTATGCCGTCCCATACCGCATGCAATGTCCAGAGCTTGCTTGCCTGTAGCAAGTTTTACATAGTCTGTGACAAGTTTGATGGGTTCATCAGGAATTTTATTATTCTGGTATTTTTCATCCCAACGTTCTTTGTCTTCTTGTGCCATAAATTACCTTTTATTTGAAGTCTCTTTTGGTATTATTCTATCTAAATAAATTGAACTCAGAGTAGGGAGATACAAAATGTCGGATCGTAGTACACTTACCTTTATATCATGGAATGTTAATGGTATTAGAGCAGTAGAAAAAAAGGAAGCACTTAAGTGGATAGATGAAGAAAATGTAGACTTCTTGGGATTACAGGAGATCAAGGCTGAAGCAGACCAGATCCCAGATAGTATCTTCGAGAGAGACTATAAGTTTCAAAGTATCAATTCATCATCTAAAAAAGGTCAGTCAGGTGTGGCGCTTTACACAGATATCAAAGGTGAGGCATCTTGTTGTGCTCATGTAGATATTTTAGATGAAGGACGTATCAACGAGTATCACTTTGGAGACATCGCATACTTTAACGTCTATTTTCCTAACGGGCAGCGAGATGATGAGCGTTTGGTCTATAAAATGGCGTTCTACGATCGATTTCTTACACACATTAATGCACTAAGAGCTGAGGGCAAGTCCATTGTCGTATGTGGTGACGTGAATACTGCTCACCACCCTATAGACCTAGCACGTCCAAAAGCAAATGAAAAAACTTCAGGTTTCTTACCCATGGAACGGGAATGGCAAGACAAACTACTGGCATCTGGATTTATAGATACCTTTAGGCACATACACGGAGATGTTGAAGACCGTTACAGCTGGTGGTCTTACAGAGCAGGAGCAAGAGGAAACAACGTAGGCTGGAGAATTGACTACTTTTATGTCTCAGATGATCTCAAAGACAAGATCGTCGATGCAGATATACTAGACCATATAATGGGTAGTGACCATTGCCCTGTGAAGTTGGTGTTGGAAGTTTAATCTTCTGTGATTATAAAACCTGCTAAGAATAGGTTTTATCTGTACTAAATAATATGTACTAATAGATGTCTAACCTTTGGTCAAATGCCAACCGCAGCTATTTGGACATACATATACCTTAAGCTGTAGATTTTGTTGTACTATAAGTGCAGCGGCTTCTTTTTGTGCAGATTCTTCTGAATCATATAAGTCTTTAGCTTGTCCATCACTGTTTGTACAAGAGCATATAGGACGCTTATCATCCATGAGGTTATCATGGGGTAGGGTAGACGCTTTTAAGTTTGTTATATGTGTGCTCAGCTCATCTATACTATTGATATTAAAGTAAGCAAGTATTTGTATCTCAGATAAATGTTTTAAGTGTGGATGGGTTTTTTGCAGAGATCTTAGTATGTTTTCTTTTTTGGCTATGTCATTTTTTATAGCGAGTAATGATTTATCTCGTTTCAAGGGTTACCCTATAGGCGGGAGACAGACTTTAGTCTATCTCACCAACAAAGTAAAACTCATATAAGCCGTCTAAAAAGGCCATAAGTAATTCGTCTGAACACTCTTTAAAGTTTTTATGACCTTCTTTACGGAAAAGAGAAGCCAGTTGTTGTTTACTGAGTTCTACATCTGCCAGATTAAAGATGATCTCCGTCTCTGCCTCTTTGAGCTCAAGGGCTATGCGTAGCTTTTTAAGTATGAGGTTATTTGTAAGTTCGACGGCCTCATCATCATTAGGTTTTTTAGGAGATGGGCCTCTTTTGAGGGCTACAAATCCATCTAAGAACACGCCCAACTCTTCATAGCTTGCTATGATAAATCCATCATCTAGATGACGTTTAAGCAGAGACTCTAAATGTGAAGCCTCCATGGTATAGCCTTCAAGCTTGTAGGCTTCTATCATCTCTTCTGTAGAGAGGTTTAATGCTTTTTTGATACGGAAGAGTATTTCGTTTGTACTTATCATATTATTTTTTACCTGCTTCGGTCGCAAGTGTTGCTAGCGCCATTTTTGCTTTTGTGAGTATGTTTAAACAATTTTTATCTTTAATATTATGTTTTAAAGACCAGTATTCGGGGTTTGTGTAAATGATACTTGTTTTACCTTCATAGTCTGTTGTAATAAGTATACGAAGAGGCAGATCCAAGCCCATAGACGGATTACAGTTCATAAGGACCGTGCCCATTTTAGGATTACCAAAAACCACAACAGTCTCAGGTTTTAAGTTCATATTGACAGCTAAGGCGTTAGCTTTGTGATCCATAGTACCAAAATGTGTCAAACCTTGATCTTTGATGAGCTTTTCTAATTTTGCTACAGCTGTAGGCAGATCATTTTGACTCTCTACAGTTTCGAGGAATGTACCTTTTTTACTATCACAACCAAGTAAAGCAAAACCAACCAATCCAATAAAAAGTAACTTTCTCATCATTGTCCTTTTTTAAACATTAAATCTAAAGTGCATTACATCGCCGTCTTGTACAATATACTCTTTACCTTCAAGCCTGTTCTTACCAGCCTCTTTTGCACCAGATTCGCCGCCAAATTCTACAAAGTCCTCATAGCTTATCACTTCTGCACGGATGAACCCTTTTTCAAAGTCATTATGTATGACTGCTGCTGCTTTAGGTGCTGTTGTACCTTTACGTATCGTCCAAGCACGTACCTCTTTGACCCCGGCTGTAAAGTAGCTTTGAAGTCCTAGTTTATCAAATCCTTTGTGAATGATCTGCTCTAGTCCAGACTCGGTTACTCCAAGGTCTGCAAGCATTTCTTCTCTTTCATCATCATCAAAGTCTACCATGTCTTCTTCTACTTTGGCACAAAGTTTGATTACTTCGGAGTCTCTCTCTTGGGCATATGCTTTGAGCTTTTGTACATATTCATTGTCTTCAGCAAGTCCCTCTTCATCTACATTTGCACCATAGATAATGGGTTTAGAGGTAAGAAGACGTAAATCTTTGTTCATAGCCAAAAAGCCATCACTCTCTTTGTCCGCAAAAGTAGAAACAGGAGAACCATCTTCTATATGAGCAAGGAGCGCCTCGGCAACTGCAAGTTGTTCTTTTGCATCTTTGTCATTACCTTTTGCTTTTTTCTTAAGCATCTCAATACGTTTGAGTACGGCATCAATATCGGCAAAAAGTAATTCCTGCTCGATGATCTCAACATCACGAATCGGGTCAATGGAGCCTTCTGTGTGAACGATGTTATCATCAGCAAAACATCTTACGATATGTAGGATCACTTCCGTTTCACGGATGTTCCCAAGAAATTTATTTCCCAGGCCTTCACCTTTACTTGCCCCGGCAACAAGACCAGCAATATCTACAAAGTCAAGTGTAGAATACTGTACTTTTTCAGGGTTTACAATCTTAGCAAGTATGTCCAGTCTTTTGTCTGGTACTGGCACTACTGCTTTATTTGGTTCGATGGTACAGAACGGATAGTTTGCACTTTCTGCATTTTGTGCTTTAGTGAGTGCGTTAAAAGTTGTAGATTTTCCTACATTCGGTAGTCCAACAAGTCCGATGCCTAATCCCATGGTATTCCTTAAGTGTTATAATATTATTATCGCGATTTTAGCGAAATATTGGTGAAGAGGGGGTTAGTTCACAGAAGATACAATTTGTATGGAGTAGAATTAATATAAATTATAGAAAAAATTGCCTACTTTACATACAGTTTAGCTATGATAAAAGTATAAAATTTATATATAATACAAGAAAAAATGGAATAGAGAAATGGAAAATGCTTTACTGATATTAATCATTACAATTAGTATATCAACAGTGCTCAATGTTTTTTTAAAAAAGTTTGATATGCCTACAGTGATCGGATATGTTCTCTCTGGGTTTGCAATCTCTTCGATCTTTCATTTTGCTGAAGATTCAAGAGAATTTTTATCGCATTTGGCTGAGTTCGGAATCGTATTTCTAATGTTTACTATTGGATTGGAATTTTCTGTCAATCATCTTAAAAGAATGAAAAAAGAGGTTTTTGTTTATGGAACTCTGCAAGTAATTCTATCCGCCTTACTTTTTACTCTCATAGGTTTATATATTTTTGAGTTAGAGACCAAAAGTGCTATAGTGGTGGGTGCTGCACTATCACTCTCATCTACAGCCATTGTTCTCAAAATTCTCAATGACAATAATCAGATAAACTCCGGATATGGACGTACGACACTGGGCATCTTACTTTTTCAGGACCTTGCTGTCATACCTATCCTTTTAATGGTCTCTTTCTTTACTTCTGAGACAGAGTCGGTCTCTGATCTTTTATTGGATACAGTAGGAAGTGCTATTGTCGTTTTTTTAATACTGTTTGTTATCGGTAAATATTTTCTTGAAAAATTCTTTGGCTGGGTGATGTCTACAGGGTCAGAAGAGATCTTTTTGGTTGCTGTACTTCTTATTGTTATGGGTGCTTCATATTTAGCGTATGCATTTGGTTTTACTTACTCATTAGGTGCCTTTATTGGTGGTATGATGATCGCAGAGACAAAATATCGTTACCGTATAGAAACAGACCTGATACCATTTCGAGATATTCTTTTAGGGGTATTCTTTGTGACGATAGGAATGCTGATCGATTGGCATTCTTTTATAGATTACTGGTATGTTATCTTGGGATTACTTGTTGGGATCATGCTACTTAAAGGTTTGCTGATCTTGGGTATTATGCGGTTTTTTGTCCAAAAAAGGACAGCATTTAAAACAGCATTGGCACTTTTTCAGGTAGGTGAATTCTCGTTAGCCGTTTTTGCGATTGCAAGCGCTAATGATCTGATATCTACTGAGTTAAATCAGATCATGATCATTACGATAGTTCTTTCAATGATCATCACTCCGTTTGTATTGAATAACATTAAAAAACTGGCAGATATGCTTCATAAAGAACCAGAGGGTCTACGTGATAGAGCCCTTATTGGTGATACTTTTCGTGATCATATTATCATTTGTGGATATGGGCCCGTAGGACGAAAACTGGTTAAAATATTTAAAGAGAGAAATCTACTCTATATTGTTCTTGAACATGATGTGAAGGTAGTAGATAAAGTCATCGCACAGGGTGAAGAGGCTATTTATTTCGCCAATGCTGCACAGCAAATGGTATTGGCGCATTTCAATGTCAATGAGTCTACTGCCATCATCGTTACGATTGAAAATGAGATGCAGAGACAGTTGATCTGTGAAAATATTGCTTCGTTTGACCCATCGATAAACAGTATAGTAAAAGTGAATAATAGTGAGGAAGCAGAGGTAATATCGTCACTGGGTATAAAACATATCATTAATGGCAGAGATACCATTGCTGATATGTTGGCAGAAGAGGCATTGGCTTGCCATCTTCAACTGCAAGATTCATAAAAGGCATTTACGGTCTTTTATGAGATAGTTTTATTTCTCCTGGCTTTCTGCAAGCTTTTCTATAAGTTTTACCATGAGTCTAACCCCTGCACCAGAAGCACCAAAAGGATTTTCTCCCCATGCATGTTCTACAAATGCAGGACCGGCAATGTCTATGTGTGCCCATTTGTCTTTATGGTCCTCATCAATGAACTCTGAGAGGAATTGACCTGCAGTGATAGCTCCACCATAACGCGTATTTGATATGTTACATACATCAGCTATCTCAGACTTGATAGTCTTTTTAAGGTAAGGGTTGAAATCCAATGCAGTTGCTAGTTCACCTGAACGTTTCGCGGCATCTACTACAAGTGATTTTATCTCATCAGAGTTACCCATGACACCTGATGTGTAGTGTCCTACGCCTACAACACATGCACCAGTAAGTGTAGCAAAGTCGAAAAGATAGTCAGACTTCACTTCTTGCTGTGCATAACAAAGTGTATCTGCAAGAACTAAACGGCCTTCGGCATCTGTGTTTCGTATCTCAATTGTTTTACCATTTTTGGCTACGAGCACATCGTCTGGTTTATAGGCATCCCCACCTATCATGTTTTCCACCGCACCAACAAAACCATGTACTTCTACAGGTAAATTCATTTCAGAGACAGCTTTCATGATACCAAGTACTGCAGAACCACCACTCTTGTCTGACTTCATCGTCACCATGAAATCTGCTGGCTTGAGGCTGAGTCCACCACTGTCGTAAGTAAGACCTTTACCTACAAGTGTCACAACGCATTTCGCATTTTTAGGCTTGTGTGTAAGGTGTATAACTCTTGGCTTATGACGGCTTGCACGTGCAACTGCAAGCAGTGTTTCCATTTTTTCTTTTCTAAGTGCTTTTGGCTTAAGCACTTTACATTTAAGACCAGTAACATTTGACATTGCTTCAGCGATAGCAGCCATTACATCTGGATAACAGTCATCAGGTGTCGTATTTACAATGTCACGTGTAAAGTTTGTTGCATCGGCGGTGATCTGTGCGTTATGCACAGCTATAGAAGCTTTTTCTATGTTTATTTTGTATCCGTTGTACTCATCAAGTGAGACAGTGATATGTTTAATCTTATTTTCATTCTTTTTCGTTTTGTATTGTTCAAAACTGTAAGCACCTAAGATAAAACCTTCAACCATAGCACGAAGAGAGTTTGTGCATCTGTTTCTGTAAAGATAGGTTGCTACTTTTATAGACTTATATCCTGTACCCTTGAGTGCTTTTATGGCATTTGCAGCAGCAGTACGGATATCTTTACTGAGTGCCGAATCAGCACCAACATAGAGTCTGTTTTTGCTGACAAGTAGACATGTTTCATCCTGTCCACCTTTAAAACCTGCTTTTTTTAATAGTTTTTTGTCTTGTACAAAAACATGGTTTGTATTGTTATCGATGACAATGATGAGTTCCAGATCACCTTGGATGTCCTCAACAGGGAGTTGTGTTAATTCGAAATTCATTTTAGTTCTCCTATGTTTAATTAAATTGTTCTTTTAAAATATCTTGTGCTTGTATCATATCTTTATCACCACGTCCAGAGAGGTTGACTAAGATAGTTTTACCTTTTATTTCTTCAGGTTTCATTTTTTTGAGGTATGCAATGGCATGTGAACTCTCAAAGGCAGGGATGATACCTTCAGCCTGAGAAAGCCATACAAAGGCATCTAGGGCTTCATCATCAGTGATGTAGTCATAGGTAGCGATACCTTCATCTCTTAAGAATGAATGTTCAGGTCCTATACCCGGGTAGTCGAGTCCAGCTGAAATGGAATGTGCTTCCTGTACCTGACCATCTTCATCTTGGAGTAAGTAACTTAGTTGTCCGTGAAGTACGCCCGGGCTACCTTTTGCAAGTGAACATCCATGCTTAGAATCAAGTCCAAGTCCACCAGCTTCAATACCGATACACTCAACATTGTCATCTTCTAAAAAGTGATTGAAGATACCAAGAGCATTTGAACCACCACCTATACAGGCAATTACTTTGTCAGGTAGACAGCCTTCAACTGCATTGAGTTGTTGTTTTGCTTCCCAACCTATGATAGACTGAATATCACGTATCATCATAGGGTAGGGGTGAGGTCCTGCGACTGTACCAATGATGTAGTACGTGTCACGAGCATTGGTTACCCAGTGTCTTATCGCATCATTCATCGCATCTTTAAGCGTACGGCTTCCAGATTCAACAGCATGTACTTTCGCACCAAGCAGTTTCATACGAAAGACGTTAAGTTCCTGACGTGCTGCATCTTTTGCACCCATAAATATTTCACATTCGAGACCAAAAAGGGCTGCTACTGTGGCTGTAGCCACACCATGTTGGCCAGCACCAGTCTCAGCGATCACTTTTTTCTTGCCAAGTCTCTTTGCAAGTACTGCCTGAGCTACAGTATGATTTATCTTGTGTGCACCGGTGTGGTTAAGGTCTTCACGTTTAAGATAGATCTTTGCATCAAGCTCTTTAGAAAGGTTTTCAGCAAAGTAGAGTGAAGAGGGACGGCCTACGTAGTTTTTATAGTAGTAGTCTACTTCGGACCAAAAGTCTTTATCAAAACGTATTGCTTCATAGTCAAGTCTAAGCTGTTCAAGTGCAGGCATAAGTGTCTCAGGTACAAAACGGCCACCGAAGCCTACTTGTCCATCTTCTATGCTACCAAAATGTCCTAAGTCATCTGGGTCATGTGGACTTGGTTTAGGGATGTATATTTCTTTATGTAAATTCATTTATTTCTCTTGTGTAGTAATTAGAGAGATTATATCCAATGAGAGGTTAGAAATCGCCTTATTTTGAGTGAATCAGCTTTACTGGATCAAACGATATAGGCAATCTCAGCCTGTGAGTCCAGTCTCATAGGAGGTCCCCAAAATCCTATACCGCTGTTGACATAGATATGGCTGCCATTTGGAAGTTTATGCAGTCCTTTAACATAGGGTTGCTGCAGTCTTACTAAATACTCAAAAGGCCAGATCTGTCCACCGTGAGTATGACCGCTGAGAATGAGTTCAGGGGTATAATTTCCAAGTTCTTCTATAAATTTGGGTTGGTGGGCTAAGAATATGGTTTTGTAGGCATTGTTACATCCCTTAAAAGCTTTATGAATATCAGGTACAAGGAAGTTAGTACGATATCCGATACGATCTGTTACACCCACAACATTAAGTTTCAGTGCATCGATAGTCACATTTTCGTTAAGTAGTAGTGTAATATTTGTGGGTTTCATAAAATCAATGATTTTCAGTGGATCATGAAAATATTCATGATTTCCTAAAATATAATAGATTCCATGTTTGGAAGAGATATCATTTAGTTCCATCACTGTATCTTCAACATTTTCAAGCGCAGTATCTATAATATCTCCCGTAATAAAGACAATATCTGGTTTAAGTGCGTTTATTTTTTGCACAGATGCTTTGACAAAGTCTCTGTCTATCAGACCACCTATATGCAGATCACTTATCTGTACGATGGAAAAATCAAAATGATTAAATTCAACCACATTAACCACGGGTTCTTTCATTCCCTCATAGGCTCCGGCACTCACATAAGAAGTAGAGAGTGCAAACATAGCAGCATCACCACTGTTTTTGATAAATTCTCTTTTTGAAATATCGACATTCTTGAGTGTTTTATGAAACAGATGAAGGATCTCATGGAGAATTAAATACAAAAGAAGCACAAAAGACATCCCTATAGACAAGGAAAAGAGATAATAGAGTGTATTGCCAATGATGTCTGTATATCGTCCTGCTACATAAAGCATATTGAATATAAAGTTAAGACTTAAAAGGAGTGTAAAGGCTTTTTTGACTTCTTGAGAAACCAATAGTTTTTTGATGACTCTTGAATAAAAAAGATAGTGTATAGAAAAGAAAAGTAGAAGGAAAATTGAAAAAAATAGATAAACTCTCATACGATCACCTCATGAATATTTGAATTATACAATGTCTTGCTTATCTATAAGTGAAGCGTATTATTTGATGAATTCTGTTGCTTTTTCCATCTCATAGAAAGTTTGTATAATGTTTTGCGTTTTTTCTTCTATTATGGAACGTGCATCACGTAGACCATGATTATAATGGTAAGGACCAATTTCTTTGGAAAAAAATTCTAAAAGAAACTCTGCATCAAATCCGCCTATCTCTTCTGAAAGTTCTTCTTGAAAATAACGCTGGATCTTATGGACGAGTATCTCTTTTTCTTCATGTGTGAACTCAATATCGGACATTAGTCTATCTCTAATACCGAATACACAGGAGCATCTATACCTTCACGTCCATTAAGGAAACCAAGTTCCATGATAAAGCAGGCTTCTACACAAGTAGCACCGACTTTGTTGATAAGACTTGCGGCGGCTACAGCTGTGCCGCCAGTGGCTATAAGATCGTCTATGAGTAGTACTTTTGCATCTTGTGTTGCTTCTGTATCACCAAAAGCATCTATGTGTACTTCTACTTCATCAAAGCCATATTCCAGGCTGTATTTTTCTGCTACTGTAGTGTAAGGAAGTTTTCCTTTTTTACGGATGGTGACAAAACCTAACCCAAGTCTGTCTGCTAAGATAGATCCAAAGATGAAGCCCCTGGCATCTATACCTGCGATGTAGTCTAAATCATATGATTTATAACGTTTTTCAAGGTGTGACATAAGTGTGTTGAGTGCTTCGGAGTTCGATAGCAGTGTTGTGATGTCTTTGAATATGATGCCAGGTTTTGGGAAGTCTGGGATGTCTCTTATGCTTCCCAATATAATGTTTTTTTCTTCTGTTGTTAATATATTCATTTTATTTGATTTCCTTCTGTTTGTATTGTGGTAAGGTTATTTTCTTTACTTTTCTAGAAAAGTAAAACAAAAGTCGTCACTACTCTCGAATCGCCTCGCTTTCAAGGACGTTCGCAGTGACAAGGCAGACTTCGTCTGATTTAATAGATAATATCTGAAGGAATTTATCCTAAATCTGCACCTAGGGCACAGCCTTCTATCTTTGCTACACGTCCGGCATGTCTACCACCTTCAAATTCAGTGCTTGCAAAAGCTTCTATCATATCTTCTATAACACCTTTACCTACAACACGCTCTCCAAAACAGAGGATATTTGCATCGTTATGTTGTCTGGTAAGTTTTGCTGTATAGGTGTCATGACAAAGTGCTGCACGGATACCTGGTACTTTATTCGCAGCGATAGAGATACCGATACCTGTTCCACAGATAAGAATGCCAAAGCTGCCTTCATCTGCAAGTACTGCATCGGCACATTTTTTTGCAAAATCCGGGTAATCAACTCTGTCTGCTGAGTCTGGACCAAGATCGATGATCTCATGTCCTAGTGACTTAACATAATCTTTAACATAGGCTTTAAGTGCATATCCGGCATGGTCTGTAGCGATGTAAAATTTTTTCAACTGTTTCCCCTTATTCTATTGGTTGTTCTTTTTGGATAGTCTCAATTTGTCTTCCCACACGTCCCCAGCGAACTGTATAACGTTGTTTATTCCAGAGATCTTCACACGCTGGCGTATCTATAGCTACACCACCACATAAACGTTTAAGTCTTGCATTGTCTCTCCCACTACCATACTCATCACCATTTAGTACACTCTCATATGAACGGTACTCTAAACTCATATAGTTCAACCATGGTTTTCCTACGATAAGTTTATACGGTACAGAACCCCAAAAACGACTGTCATTGGAGTTGTCACGGTTATCACCTATCATATAGAAGTGGTCTTCATCTACTTTAGCATAGAGCGCATTGATACCTTTTCCTGCTATTTCATGTGTTGGTGCATTCAGACCATTTACATATACTGGTATCATATCGATCTCTTTGTTGTATTCATAGTAACGTAAAAGTCCCTTAAATATACTGGCACCCTCAGGTGCATACTGTATCCCTGGATATTTCAGCATGTAAGGATTTTCCACCCATAGTTTACCTCTAAGTGAAACGATCTTATCTGCAGGATAATTAGCCTTCATATACTCAGCACCTTCATGGAAGTGTATAAGCAGTTTCTCATTTGCATAGAGTATTTCATCCCCACCCACAGCAACACAACGCTTTACATAGTGTATTTTGTTGTTGACCGGATAGCGGAAAATAACGATATCTTCTCTTTGAGGTCTAGGACCTTCTATAAGGTGACCATTATCGTTAAAGTCAGGTAAGATCGGAATCTCTAACCATGGAAGGTGAGGGGTAGGGATACCATAGGAAAACTTTTTAGCAAACAAAAAGTCACCAATAAGTTGTGTTCTCTTCATCGATCCTGATGGAATGACAAAAGACTGTGCAACAAAGAAGATAAGCATAAGTACAATGATGATCGTTCCTGTCCATGAGCTTGCGAAACGAGTAAAACCATGTAAAACTTTTTTCATTTACACTCTCGCTTTTGCGGATTTAAGTGTGTTACTCAAAAGCATGGCTATGGTCATAGGCCCAACTCCACCTGGTACCGGTGTAATGTAAGAACATTTAGGACTTACATTTTTAAAGTCTACATCACCTACAAGTGAACCATCCTCTATACGGTTAATACCTATATCGATCACAATAGCACCTTCTTTAACCATGTCTTTCTTGATAAGTCCCGGAACGCCAACACCGACTACAACAATATCAGCTTTACTTGTATGTGCTTTGAGATCTTTTGTATAGATATGTGTGATAGTCACAGTTGCTTCTGCATTAAGAAGCAGGGAAGCCATAGGTTTACCTACGATGTTACTTGCACCTACAACACATACATCCTGACCTCTTAGCTCTATATTGTACTCTTCAAACATTTTCATAACGCCAAGAGGTGTACAAGCTACAAAACTGTCAAGTCCTGTCACCAAACGGCCTACATTATATGCATGGAAGCCATCTACATCTTTTTTAGGGTCTATCACTTCAAGTATCTTGTCTGTATCTACATGTTTAGGTAAAGGAAGTTGCACCAATATACCATCTATACGAGGGTTATTGTTCATCATTTCTATTGTTGCGATGATCTCATCTTGGCTGATAGTGTCAGGCATGCTGTGTGTGATAGAGTAAAATCCTACATTCTCACATGCTTTTGCTTTCATCTTAACATAGGCATGACTAGCAGGATCATCACCTATGAGGATCACAGCGAGTCCGGGAACAATGTTTTTTTCTTGTTTAAGTTGTGCGACTTCAGTAGCTACCGTAGTTTGCACTTTCTTGGCTAAAGATTTACCATCGATGAGTTGCATAGAGGGCCCTTATATTTTTTATTGTATTATATCAAAAATACTTTAGGCAACGCAGTTTTGGCCTGTAATGGAGTTAACGTTGATACTATCATGAGACGGTTATGGATGCTACTACTACCTTTAATGTTGTGGGGACAGGAAGACTTCATCTCGCACTATGAATATGGTGAAATGCTCTATGCAAATCCCAGGGGAGTGAGTTGTGCCCAATGCCATGGGGAAATCGGTGAAGGTAAAACTATCGTTGAATTTCGAGATATACATGGGAAACAAGCCCTAAGAGGATCAGATATACGTGAAGATACATTGGAAGACATGATAAAAGCCGTCAATAGTTATCATGAAATTATGCCCCGTTATTATCTTACGGACGAAGAAGTAAAAGCTATTTATGATTATATACACAAGAAAAATGAACTCTATTTATCAAAGTTTACAGAGAATAACAGCACAGAATAATTATGAATATTGACACAATCTAGTCGCTCATTTTGCTATAATGGTCTTCATACTATTAATGAAGGACCATTTATGAAATTGACTACCTCACTTAGCGCACTGCTTTTAAGCGGAGGACTGAGCTATGCCTCTTCTCTTTCTGTATACCAAGACAATACTTTTTATAACTTTACTCCCAATAATAATGTTATAGGATTCGCACAAGGAGTAAAAGCAAAATGTGAAGGCACAACGATGCCACTCTCTTTTATCTCCAGTTGTCCTTCAAATGATAGATTATGTCAACTTTTAACAAGTCTGAAAGATTCGGAGCAAAAAGTACAGGTCGTTAAGGCAAATGCCAAGGTGCTCGCACAACTTATCTCACTTCCTCAACCTACTACATTTGATGCCAATCTATGGATCGAATCAGCAAAGCGAATAGGTGAAGAACAGGCAAAGCTGTTAATTAATGAAAAACGATTGACTGAAGAAGTGCAGATCAAGCAAAGGAAATTTCGTAAACAGGCACCTTCAAAACAGTTATTACAAACTGACACAACATGTAATAAGGAGGTAGAACTTACCATCCCTTATGGGCATGTTTCTTTTTCTACAGAATATGAAGCCAATATAGAAGATGAAAAAGAGATAACTGTCACCCAATACCTCTCTATAACAAATAGAAGTGGTATTGATATAGATGCTGAGACAGCGATGTTTTACTATCGTTCATCCAATCAATATGTACATCCAGTTCACTTTATTCCATGGATCGTCAGTAAGTATGTATCAACTCCGAAACGTGTGTATAAACAGGCTATGGCAAAAAAGACAAGAATGGATATGGTTATGATGGCTGAAGAACGCGTATCTGAATCCATGATCGCATCTGCACCGGTGGCTTCTTATGAAGATGCCAGAGAATATAAGATCAAGAATCTGATTCTCCTTTCAACAGGCATACCTTTGGATGTAGAAGTAGTTAAATGGAAAGCAGCACTTTCTTGTGAAGTGCGTGCGTATCCGTATGAAAATACACGAGCATTTCATGTTTGTTCTTTTGACCCAACATATCAGATAGACAGTAACAAATGGAAAGTAAAGTCCTCTAATGAAATGATAAATGATAATGCAATAGGAGAGTACAGGGATGGTAAGTACGATCTTTATACAAAAGTAGAAGAAGACATTCATATAGGGCGTAAACCTATAGTCAATAAAGAACGTGAAACAGGGATCTTTGGTGGCACTGTACGTAAAAAAGATGGTTTTACACTTACACTTACAAATAAATCTGATAAGGTAAAAACTTTTACACTCATAGATCGTATCCCTACATCAACAACTGAAGAGATAAAATCAAAACTTTTAAGTATCAACTCGGAGAAAAAAGTAAACTATAAAATGCTTAAAGATGGACAAATAGAAATGAAGCTTACATTAGAAGCACATGAGAATAAAAAGATAGATGTATTATTTGAGATATCGTATGATAAAAATTTAAAAGTGAATTATTAGAAACTATTTAAAGCGACTAGTCGCGTGAACATTCTGCTGAAGAAAACACAGCGTTAGCGTAGTATATGGAGCTTTGCTCTATATGCGTTCTATAAGACATAAATAAAAAGATAGATGTATTATTTGAGATATCGTATGATAAAGATTTAAAAGTGAATTATTAAGAGATAGGAATAAAAAGGGGATTTTAATTTGCAGGCAAAAAGCCTGCAAGTCACTACTAGAGTGGAGTTACGTTTTCAGCTTGTGGGCCTTTTTGACCTTCACCAACTTCAAATGTTACTGCTTGACCTTCAGCTAGTGTTACACGTCCACCGCTGTCGTTGTTAACTTGACGGAAATGTACGAATACATCGTCTCCACCATTCTCTTGTTGAATAAATCCATAACCTTTTTCATCGTTGAACCATTTAACAGTTCCGTTTACTAATGCTGCCATTTTTTGTACCTTTGGGTAATAATTTTCACTTAAAACTTAAGTGGAATCCAAATCAGAG
>NZ_JBFFOH010000036.1:0-20019 GCF_041562805.1 Sulfurovum sp.
AAAACATGGTGGCACTTTGTATACTTCCTGGTACCGTTTGCACTTTATGCTTTTGTAGATGGTATGAGTGAGTATGGTTTTGTAGTTGTTATCGCTTATCTTGCCTTGCTGTTCCAGTGGTATAGAGGACTTGATAAACCTTTGGTGTTTACAGGAAGGGTCAAACGTTTCTTTACTGCGCTGATTCTTTTTGCTCTTTTCATTGCTGTAGTATTTAAGCATTTTGCCGTAGTGTTGCCACTCTTTTTAGCCTATTTTGTTTCCATGTTCATCGAGAAGATGCTCTTTAACGGGTTTAAAGTCAAAGCTCAAAAGAAGATAGAAGAAATGGAGAACCTCACTGTCGTGGGTATCACGGCTAGTTACGGAAAGACAAGTATTAAAAACTATATAGAACATTTACTCAAAGCCAAATACAAAACCTACGCTACACCGCGTTCTGTCAACACACTTGGCGGCGTGATGAAGGATGTCAATGATGACTTGCCTGAAGATACTGAAGTCTATGTCGTTGAGATGGGTGCCAGAGGTGAGGGTGACATTGCTGAGATCAGTACTTTTGTAAACCCTCATTATGTTGTTGTCGGCAAAATAGGCCCTGCACATATAGAGTACTTTAAGACCATGGAGAACATCCGTAACACAAAGATGGAGATACTCAAAACAGAGAGACTCAAAGAGGCGTGGATACATGCAAGTGCCAGAGTTAAACCTGAGTCAAATGTGCATACTTTCGGAAGTAAAGAGAATTTGGACATACGTACCAAAGAGGCTGCTCCAGAGCATGTCATAGAAAATATCGAAGCGACACTGGACAGTACAAGCTTTACACTTGATGGTGTAGCATATTCTGCAAGTATCTTAGGTGCATTTAATGCTATGAATTTAGCCGCAGCGGTACTTGTGGCTAAAGAGCTTGGACTCACTGATGAGCAGATACAAGAGGGACTTTCTACGCTTAAAGCAGTGGATCATAGACTGCAGCGTATCGATGCCGGTGGGAAAGTGATACTGGATGACAGCTTCAATGGAAATATCGACGGAACAATGGCTTCATTTGACTTGGCAAGTACCTATAAAGGACGTAAAGTGGTCATTACTCCAGGATTGGTTGAAGTAGATGATGCGTTAAATATTCAAGTTGCACAAAGAGCGAATGAGGTCTTTGATGTGGTGGTTGTGACAGGAGATTTGAACTATGCTATCTTTAAAGATCATGTGGATGCTGATAAGTTAGTGAAGCTTGCCACTAAAAGTGAAATGGAAGCGATGCTTGTAGAACAAACACGCCCCGGAGATCTGATACTCTTTGCAAATGATGCTCCAAGTTTCGTTTAATGAGGTTTAACTACTCATCCATTTAAAAAAGAGTTCATGCTTTGAACTCTTGACGACTATACCGTCTACACCATTCTTAGTAGCTTCAGTGACAGTAAATCCTTCTTTCATCGTTTTATGCAGCCTTGTTCTCACGTAGCTGTGTATAGACTGTCTACAACCCATTTTTGTGGTTGCCAGTTTTGTGGAGATAAGGGTTTCATTATTTGTTTTTAATTCGCTTGACACACGATTACATCCGTCAAATCCATTTAACCTCATATTTTTTGCATCAAAGTCTAAGATGGCTCTGGCTTTTCGTACATCTTTTCCATCGACAGTACGCAAATGCCAGTTTCCATGAAGATCATCAAGGTCTACACTTTTCGTTTGTGCGGATAGATTTGTGGTACATAATGATACGAACATAGCTAGGCTAAGCGTTTTTTTAGTAAGCATGTAAAATTCCTCATATTATATAGTATAATAAAAATTGTACATTTAAATGATTAACGGGGTATGTATGAGATTTATTTTATTTTTTATTTTATCGGTGATGGCACTTTTTGCTACAGAAATTAAACTTACGGACAAACAGGCCAACTTCATAGCCCAAAAAGTGTGGCAGAATGAAGGTGCAGGTCTTGACAAGTATCTGGTACACTGGAATGATGGTGAAGACTTTGCTTCTGTAGGTATAGGGCATTTTATATGGTTCTCTAAAGGGCATACAGAACGTTTTAGAGAAGTTTTTCCTATGGTACTTGCTTCTATGGAAGAAAAGGGTGTAAAGATGCCAAGTTGGCTCAACTCCAAAACACCACTACCATGGAATACTAAAGCAGAATTTTATGCTGCAAAGAAAGCTAAAAGTAAAAAATACACAGAGTTATTTACTTTTCTTAAATCTACTATGCCTGAACAGGCAGAGTTCATGGCACAGCGTTTAAGTGCTGCTTTGCCACAAATGCTTGAGACCATAGATGAGCCTGAAAAACAGAAACTCATCAAAAAACGTTTTTATGAAGTCATGCACAATAAAGATGGTTCTGTCAACGAAAGAGGGCTCTATGTGCTTTTGGATTATACTAACTTCAAAGGTGAGGGCACACTCAAAAGCGAACGTTACAATGGCCAAGGTTGGGGACTTTTACAAGTACTCGAACATATGGATCCAAAAGAAGTAAATCAATTAAAAGCCTTTGCCGAATCGGCTAAAGCGATGTTAAGCAGACGTATCAAAAACTCTCCTCCTGCACGTGGAGAAGAGCGCTGGAGAAAGGGTTGGAATGTTCGTTTGGATACGTACTGGAAATAAAGGTTCCAATTTAAAGTTTGAAGGCCTGTTCTTTGAATTTATGTAGTTGTTTTATGGCTTTACTCAGTAACTTTTTTTGGCTCTTTGAGGTTTTGTCTAAGAGTTTATGTTCCAGTTCTTTTCCTTCAGAGATGTTCTTGGTATTCGATTCAAAATAGTTATGTAGCAGTTTTGTTTGATTGACCGTATCGTTGAAGTCTCCAAGCAAAGTCTGTAATTTTTTACCTTTTTGTATCATTTCTTCGATCTTTTCTTCGCCAAAGATGTGTTGAAATTCTTCTAACAGATAACGAAGTTTTTTAAATGAAATTCTGATCTTATGGAGTTTTTTGTTATCAAAATCTTTTTCCAAAGCATCTATTTTTTTGACGATCTTAAAGTGCAGTTCTTTGATGACCTCTTTGGCTGTATATTCAATGGTGTCTTGGTTGTTTTCAGAAGTAAGAAGAGTATCTTTTTTTAATGCCTTTTGATAAGCCAGAAAGAAATCTTCAAATGTTTTACTTTTTAACATCTCATGTATATGTTGCTCTTCATGTCCCCGTTGTTTTTTGATGTCCTTTTGAATCTTGTTATGTTCTTCATCCAGTTGAAGTAAACGTTCTTTGATGACATCAAGATCACGTTTTTGGTTCGTTTGTGTTGCAAATTTTTCCAGGTTTTTATAGAAATAGTTGTGATGCTTTTTAGGAAATAGGAAATCAAACTCTTTTAAAAAAGTTCTGGATTTTCTGATGTTGATCCTAAATTGGTGAAGGTCTTCTGTATCATCATAAATGAGAATACGTTCTTTGTAAGAGAGTATAGACAAAGAAAATTTATACAAGATGACTCGAAGTGCATCCATAGATGAAAGATTGGGAATGAAATAAGCATCAAGCTCATGGATATTTTTTCTTTCAAGTTCTTTGAAGATGCTAGCCAGGTTATAAGCTGTTTGTGGGCTGCCATGTAAAACCATACTTTTATTTTTGAAGGCTTCATCAAAGCTGACATCTTTGATAACATGTGCTTTGAGTATAGAAGGGAGTTTAAACTCTTTAAATGCTTTCATACTCGGAAATTCAATTTCAAGTATGTAGAGACCTTTTAGATCTTTTTTAAACACATCTATGGAGTACTCTTTACCTTCGTAAACAAACATATATCGGTTTTTTCGTACAGGCTCTTTAATGCGATCTTCAAGCTTTTTATGGAACTTCTTTTCAGATATCTCCACTTCTTCTTCATCTCTTGAAGCACCTGTACCACGTTTGACGGTTTTAAAATAACGATCGTCCATTTGTCTATAGCGTACGCTTTTATTGGGTGTAATAGTTGTATAAAATTGAGTGATCTTATGTTTTTTCAGACTATGTCCATGGATAAGAGAAATGATGGAGTCTTTAAGCAGGTACTTTCTTTCTATCTCTTTCATTTATCTCCCTGAGTAAGACATACTATATTACTTTTTTAATTTAAAAACAGAAGGGTCTTCAACCCCTATAAATATATTATAACAAGGACCATGTTTTCCTGATATTTCATATTCATATTTACAATCTAAGTCCAGATTTTTTGCATATGATTCTATAAGCTCAACTACATCTTTGCTTTTGGTAGTGATTTCCAGAACTTTATCACCTTCATATCCTAAGAAACTCTCAATGTAATCGATGTCAAGTTCAATCGCGTACTTAATCACACTCTTCATATTTGCTTGTAACATAAAATTCCTTTTCTACAAATTGTATCATAATTTATTAGATATATTTTACTTTAGAGAGTGAAGAAGAGAGCTATGTCAAAGCAAGCAACCCCTCATCACAAAAAAGATAAAATTAACAAAATATATTTAAAAGAGACATATAGCTTATGAGTGTACAATTTTCCTACTACTTAGATCATATCTCTAAATATGCAGGGATCATTGCAGCATTTTTGGTTGTAGTTCTTTCTCTTTTAGTAGCCTACGATGCGGTGATGCGTTACCTTTTTTCGGCAGGTTCCATTGCACTTCAGGAAGTAGAGTGGCATCTTTTTGATGTTATTTTTTTACTGGGGCTCACGTATGCCCTTAAACATGACAAACATGTAAGGGTGGACATATTTTTTGAGCGTTACTCTAAAGAGACTAAAGCCATTGTGCAGATACTATCGATGCTTCTTTTGGTCATCCCCTTTTCCTTGATCTTTTTGTCTGATTCCATAGATATGTTTATGCAGAGTTATCTGCAAAATGAGATCTCCAGTGATCCCGGTGGACTGACGCATCGTTATATCATTAGGGGTGTATTGGTACTCTCTTTCATTCTTCTCATCGTACAGGCTCTCTCTGAGATAATGAAAGCATTGCAGAGATTGGAAAGTAAAAAAACATTTCTGCGCATTCTGGGTGTAGTGACTCTACTTGGTGGACTTGTGTACACAGCAAATCATTATGACATGGCATATTGGGTTGATCCTATACTGCTGATGTTTGCTTTGACACTGTTTTTACTCATGGCAGGTTTTCAAGTGGCTTTTGTATTTGCAGGGGTGGCACTGCTTTTTGCTGTTATTGACAATGACGTAGGACTTTCTACCCTTGAGATGCTGCCTTACAGAACATATGGTATCATGGGTAACGCTACACTTATGGCAGTTCCGCTTTTCATTTTTATGGGACTCATACTTGAAAAGTCCAAGATGGCAGAGAGTTTATTACTTTCTATGGGTAAACTCTTTGGATCTGTAAGAGGTGGTTTGGCTATCTCCGTAGTACTGGTGGGGGCTATACTTGCCGCTAGTACAGGTATTGTTGGGGCATCGGTGGTGATGATGAGTCTCATCGCACTTCCTTTGATGCTCAAACATAACTATTCGTCTGCATTGGCGTCGGGTTCCATCGCTGCAAGCGGTACGCTTGGTCAGCTGATCCCTCCTTCTATCGTGCTTATCATTTTGGGTGATCAGATGCACTTGTCTGTGGGTGATCTGTTTCGTGCGGCTGTGGTACCGGGACTGTTGCTTATCATATTGTATATTATTTATATCCTGGTCATTTCCTATATGAATAAAGAGATCGCACCGGCTATCGTTTCAGACGAACCTTATGGAGATGTACTTAAAGAGGCGATCAAAGAGATCATCCCTCCTTTACTGCTCATAGTGGTAGTGCTGGGTTCCATCTTTGCAGGTATTGCATCACCTTCAGAATCCGCTGCTATCGGTGTGTTGGGAGCAGCATTACTGGCTATGAGTAAAAGAACCTTCTCCTATGAGATGATACGCTACGCAGCTATCGAGACAGTCAAACTCACAGCAATGATCTTTATGATACTCATCGGAGCAACAGCTTTTTCACTGGTCTTTAATGAACTGGGTGGTGGAGATATGGCAATGGAATTCTTCACTGGAGATATGGAAGATAAATGGATGTTCATCTTCATCGCCATGCTGGTCATTTTTCTACTGGGCTTTTTCATTGATTTCATCGAGATAGCCTTTGTAGTCGTGCCCATTTTAGTACCGATCGTCGCATCTTTTGGCATAGACCCTGTATGGTTTGCTATCCTCATAGCCATGAACCTGCAGGCATCGTTCCTTACGCCACCGTTTGGATTTGCTCTGTTCTACCTCAAAGGTGCAGCAGGTGACAAAGTAAGTACAGGAGCTATCTATAAAGGGGTAATACCTTTTATAGTGTTACAAATTACGGCATTGCTTATCATTATTTTTTATCCAGATCTGATCTACCTGTTCGGGAAGTAAGATGATAAAGTGATTTATGGGTATCATAATATCTAGATGAAATAAAAGGGGTAAGATGACACCTAGAGAAGCTATTGGAATATTAGAAGATAGTATGAATGCATCGGTTTTAGGTCAAGAACATGTTGTTTCAAGATTGATCATGGGTTTACTTGCTGATGGCAATATTCTTGTAGAAGGTTTACCAGGTCTTGCAAAGACCAAGGCTGTGCGTGCGATGGCAGATGCGATCGATGGCAAATTTTCACGTATACAATTTACCCCGGATCTGCTTCCTTTGGATGTAATAGGTACTCAACTGTTATACGATGAGGATGGAAAACAAACATTTCATTTTCATCAAGGACCAATCTTTGGAAATATCATTTTGGCAGATGAGATTAACCGTGCACCAGCCAAGATTCAATCAGCCATGCTTGAAGCTATGGAAGAAAAACAAGTGACTGTAGCAGGAGAAACACATAAGCTTCCTGATCTTTTCATTGTCATGGCAACCCAAAACCCTTTGGAACAAGAGGGAACATTTCCTTTATCTGAAGCACAAAAAGACCGTTTTTTTATGCATGTGAAGATCGATTATGCAAAGATGGATGCAGAATTTCAAATGATCAAAATGATACAAGAGGAGAGATTTACTCAGAGTGAACTTAAAGAAAAGATATCTCAAGAACTGATCTTTGCTGCACGCCGTGAGGTTGCCAAAGTGAAACTTAGTGATGCATTAGGACATTATATTATTGAGCTTGTCTTTGCAACACGCTATCCGCTTCGACATAGTAAACAACTTGAAGTCATGATCGATGTTGGGGTAAGCCCGAGAGCTACTCTGGCACTTACCCAATGTGCTCAGGCAAATGCATGGATGTTTGGAAGAGAAGAAGTGACAGTAGTAGATGTGCATGCTGTCATTCATGATGTATTTCATCATCGTTTAGTCATTAGTGAACATGCGCTTATGAATAAAAGAACTGCTGAAGAGATCATAGATATTCTCTTAGAACATGTCCCACTACCAAAAGTTTAAGTAAAGAGGCGACTCAAAAAGGATCCTTTGCCTGCCAGTTTGTCTATGAGTTCAAAGTAGTAAGTTTCGTGCTTGAGTCCCAATTCAGGGTATTTGAGTTTTTCATCTTTGAGTACGGCTATAGTAAAAGGAACAGAACGTACCTTGAATGCAGATGCCAGTTTAGGGTTTTTTGAAACGTCACATTTCACTACTTTGACACCATTTTCTTCACCATATGTTTCAAGTCTCTCATCTATAAGTTTAGTGAGCATCTGACAAGGTCCACATGTGGGTGAGTAAAAGTCTATAAAGACCGGATTTTCGTTGTTTTTTATAATTGTTTCATAATTTTTATCTGTAAGTTCCATATGCAAGTGTATCTAGTTTTTCTTTGCTTTACTGGCTTCCCAACGGTTAGGCAGTAGTTCATCCAATGTGATGTATTTTTCTGTAGAGAGATAGACTTTTGTGTTAATGTTTTTCGTGTCGACTTGAAATATTAATTCTCTACATCGTCCACAAGGTGGTCTCATAGAGTTTGAGCTTACAGCAACGATCATCTCGATCTGTGTTTCTCTATTTTTTAGCATTTCAGCGATGGCAGAGTGCTCAGCACAAAATCCAATGCCGCAAGCTACATCGATGTTAATACCGGTGTACACATTCCCATTGGTCGTCAAAAGTGCAGCAGCTACTGATCCTGCAGAATAATCAGAACTGCTTAGTTCATATTCTCCAAGTATTTTCTGTGCTTCTTCGATCAATTCTTTTGCAGTCACACTATCCCTTTTTAACTATCATTTTTATATTGTCAGTATATCAAAATATTCTGCCATTGGGAACAAGAAGAAAACAGACTTCTTACTGTAAAATACAACATGGAACAAAATATAAATTTAGAACTTAAACAAACCACCGTAGAAAACTTGCATCTCTTTTCTGAAATGCTCAAAAAAGACGTCAACAGTATGCTTGAAGAAGCACTTGAACAATATTTCGATAGTGAACAAAAAAAGCTTATGGAAAAAAACATCAATGACGATAATGCCATGACGAACTTGGACTTTGATGAATTTTGGGATGACCTGGACGTTTAAGTGCAAACAAAACTCAGTGAAGCTTTAGGTCAAAAAGTAGAGTCGTTAGACTTCTTTCAGCACGGACAGATAGGTGACATTTATAAAGCCAGTGTAGAGGGACAAAGCTATGTGGTGAAGACCTCTACTCAGACTGACAAACTGGGCATAGAAGCAAAGATGCTAGGTGATCTGTATGATGCAAAGATACGTGTACCGAAAGTCATTATGGCCAAAGAATCATTTTTAGTACTTGAAGCTATAGAAAGTGTTAAACAAGCTAAATATACTCAAGAGATAGAAGCTGCAAAGCTTTTGCACAGACTGCACTCTGTGACAAATGAAAGCCGTATGTATGGCTACTACTATGACACGACCATCGGTCCTTTTCCCCAGCATAATGAACAAACCCAATACAACTGGACACTTTTTCTCGGACAAATGCGCATCATGCCTATGGTAAGACTCTGTTATGATGAAGGTAAGATCTCTAAGCAAATGGTAGATAGGTTAGAAGGATTGTGTAGAGACTTATATAAGCGTGTCGATATGAGTAAAATATATCCTTCTTTACTCCATGGTGATGTCTGGAGCGGGAATGTACTTTTTGAGAGTGAAGGGGCTTGTCTGATAGACCCTGCCATTTACTATGGTGACAAAGAGATGGAACTGGCATTTATTCTGCTTTTTGATACTTTTTCAGAGACATTTTTTAATGCCTACAGTGAAGTACATCCTTTAAGTGAAGATTTCCATGAAACCAAGGTTCCACTCTATCAGATTTATCCTGTTTTGGTCCATGTTGCACTTTATGGCGGCAGTTATGTAGGACAACTTGAGCAAATATTCAAAAGGTTAAAAGTATGATTAAGATCAACAATTGGAATATAAGATCTATAGTAAAAGAGATTGTTATAGCATTGGTACTTTTATTTGTATTGAGCAACATTATGAGCTATATACGTAAGCCGGAACTCTCTTCAACGCAACTCCCTCACATAGAAGCAAAACTCTTAGATGGAACTACCTTTAAGATGCAAGAGGGGAAACCTTTACTTATATACTTTTGGGCAGAGTGGTGTCCTACATGTAAATTACAATCTTCCAATATAGAGTTTGTCTCCAAAGACTATAATGTGCTGACCATTGCTGTGAACTCAGGCAGCGATGAACAGATAAAAGCATATATGAAAGAGCATGAACTAAGCTTTAAAGTCATTAATGATAAAGAGGGAACCTGGGCAAAACAGTTCAATATAGAGGTATATCCCACAACATTTATCTATACTGCCAAAGGAAAATTGAAATTCACTGATGTAGGATATACGACTACAGCAGGCCTCTTGGCAAGATTTGAATGGATCAAGTAGTAGATGTTATAGAGTTTAATCTCCTTACCGCTATTTGAGAGCTTAAGATCTATTTCTACTGATCTATAGCCTGATCTACATCTTTATCCTCAATGTATTGGACAATCTTTTTCCCCACATCGGATAGTATTGTATTTTAAAATAAACTGTGTTTGAATCGGATGATGATATCTCTCCAAGGGGTGACTGGTATTTCCACGCCAATTCAAAACGTAATTTTTCCTTTTTACTTAAACTTCGTTCCAAACTAAGTGTGACACGGGATTCACGATCATAGGTATCTTGAGAGTCAGCATCGTTTTCATCATGATAATAGCTTTTAAACCCTGTAAATTTATACCAGGAATTTTCATTGGAAATCGGATTTATTGTGTAGTGTGTACGAAGACGTAAACGCAGTTGTGTAGAGTCTGTTTTGTTATCCTTGAATCTCTCTTCAACTCTTAAATAGGAACTTAACTTCCATTTTTCTGTAAATGTATAAAAATGACTGATACCTAGATAAGGTCTGGTCTCAACATTATTATCTTCTTCTTTATAGTTCGTATAGTAAAGTCCTAAACCAACATGCAAAGCCAAATCATTATTAAGCCCATAGGAAACTGAGGGCTTTACATAATATCTCACCAGTCATCACTTTCAAAGACTTTTTGAACACCAATATTACCCTGTACGGTATAATCTTCAGTTGAATACCATGGGGGGGTAGAGTTCCAGTACGAGTTGTTGCTCATTGTCTGAAGCTTTTAATGTAGGGCTTACAAAATATAATGCCAAGAATAGGGTGATAGTGATCTTTTGTAGCGAAATTATAATATCTTTATATGGAGTGGGACTTTGATAACAGCGATACAGGTGGTGATAAGCTTGATGACATAAGTATGAGCGGACCGGTAATTGGTGCTAAATTCCACTTCTAAAACCATATAAATATGTTGGACTCTGAGTATGCCTCAGGGTTCAATTATTACTACACTTTTTTCACCTTTTTTCTTAAAATACTCCTTAATAGTATACAAATCAAATCTTATCATGCAGTTCACTCTTCCTCACGCTTGATATTTTCAAATACATATGGATATTGCTGTAAAGATCCAATATAATAGGTGGCGAACATGTGATAATGGTTTAGAAAAATTTATGAAGAAGTTTACCTCATGCTTCAAAGCAGATAGATATTATCCGCTAGAAGATAAGGTAAGAAGGCTACTAGAAAAGCCCGTTAGAGAAAGAGAAACCAAATGATACTTTAGTAACGTCTACATTATAATCGATCAAACTCTCGCCATATCCGTTAAAGGCTTTAAAATACCAGTTGGTATTAGGTGAATCAAACAGTGGGTATGAATATGTAAATTCTACAGCACCTCTGTTGTCACTGTCAAAACGTAAGTTGTTTCTCACCATTAGCCCAAACTGATGTTTATTATAGAGATAGTTAAGCTTGATATCCCCATATCCAAGATAGTTGTGAATATCAGGATTATCATCCCCATCACTCTCTGCCTGTATAAGGTTAGGATCACCAGCAGGAGGTGTTTCACCATTATAATATGCATCTGATTTCGCATCTTCTGTTATACGGTACCATGCACGTGTTGATAAGAAGAGGTTACCCCATTGCCACATTCCTGTCGCATAGAGACGGTTCCAAGATCTAGAACGATATCCTTCTTGTCCGTTAGACTCATGTATGAAACCTAATTTAACGGCTTTAAGTCCGATAGAATCATCTAGACTTTGTGAAGTCGGTATAGTCATGAAAATCTCAGGCTGGTAATTGGTCTCTCTAAATGGGCCTGATTCATCATAAAGCTGCCACCATACTTTTTGTGTATAGGCCGCAGTAATATATTCATCCCACCCGAACAGATTGAAACTTAGCTCTTTTTTCAAGCTTAATTGAAATACTACTTCAGTGTTTTCATTATACTCTGCATATGGAGTACCGGCGAGGTCCTGCATAGGATATAGTGAAGAAACTCGACGTGGTTTGTCTTTAGAGTAAGAAAGCGGTAATATATAGTTGACACCATAAGGTTTAAGACCAAAGAAATCACCGTCTAGGAGTGAAGTTAACATTGCTTTTGTCTCTGGTGTACTTGTATCCATCTTAGCCAGGGCAAATTCTGCTCCGGCTTTTGCACTGTCTTGTCCAAACTGTTCACTTAGTCTAGAAGAGAAAGACTCATCTGCCTTACCGCCGAATTCCTTTTTCTCTACAAAAGAGTATTTAGAAGCTGCTTTTTTATACCAAATTGACGCCTTTTTATAATCAACTTTTGTACCTCTTCCCTGTTCATACATTTCTGCCAAACGGTACTGCGCTGCCTTATTAGCTTTTTCTGTAGCCTCTTCTAATATAAGAGGGAAAGCTTTATCATACTCTCCCGCCTCATAATATTTTAACCCTTGCAGATACTGTCCAGCCTCTATAGTATTTGCACAAAGCCCTACTGTAAGGCCTAATGCAGCAATTGCAATTTTACTAAAACCTGTTCTATACATGTTTACTACTCCCTTATCCTTTTACTATGCCTATGCAAATAGTGTATCATAATTTATTTATGATTATATAGGTATATTTTGATTTTTTTATCCAAAAACGGAATATTTTATGGATTTAATTTAATTAATAGAGTTTATGATATAAGATATATAATACTCTTTTTTTTAAAACTCCACTAGTAAGGTAACACCTATGAAACGCTTTTTAAAATACCTCTTTATTTTCACTATGCTTACATATTCACTCTATGCAGAAAACAATAATACAGAACGTACAAAAGTCAGTGCCTCACTGGTCATTTCAGGTGGTGTCAGCCTTGGTGCGTATGAAGCAGGGTATAACTGGGCATTGATCAAGATGCTGACCAAGGTCAAAGCATCAAGTCCATTAGTAGATCCTGAGTTGAGTTCTATAGCTGGTGCATCAGCGGGTTCCATCAATGCTTTACTTTCTGCCATGTACTGGTGTCAAAAAGACTCTGTCCCTTTAAAGAACCATGTTGATGACAATCTATTTTATGAAACATGGGTTAATCTTGGTATAGAAGATCTTACCATATATGGTAGTGACCCTGAAAATAAAAGTTCATTATTTACACAAGATGGTTTAAGAAATAAAGGTGATAAGATCATCGAACATCTCAAAAAGCCTATATTTGAAAAGAATTGTGAAGTACCTTTGGGTGTAGCAGTTACAAAAGTCACACCTATTGTTGAAGAAATCAGCGGTATCAAGATGAAAAATCAGAATTTTTCTGTACCACTGACTTTTAGAGAAAAAAATGGACAGGGAATCGTTGAAAATAAAGTCTTACCGCCAAGTACAGCATTTTATCTCTCTATCCCCGGTATAGAGAAAGATAGAAAAAAAGTCATCAATCTCCTTCTTGCTTCAGGTGCTTTTCCTGGAGCATTTCAACAGATAAAATTGGATTATAGATATAAAGGTAAAAATTACTCACATTATTTTGTAGATGGTGGGTTATACGATAATGTACCTCTAGACTTAGCTATTTCCCTTAATAAAAATGCTTCAACTTTTTTCTTTATGGACCCGAGCAACATTAGAAAAGAGGCTGTTCGGTCGAAAGAAGATGAAGAAGAACAGATTCCTGTTGGTTTCATCACTACGAACATCGGCCCAGTCTTTAGCAGTTTTGATATCATGCAATCGATGAAACTCTATGATGCTATCAATAAGAATTTTAGAGGTAATTCAAACAAGAGACTGGTACTCTCCTCTCGCTACCATCCTATTACCGGGAAATACTTGGCACATTTTGGTGCATTTTTAGATATAAACTTCCGTGTTTATGACTATTATGTCGGTGTGTATGATGCGATCTACCATCTTGCAGCTGCATTTATAAGACATTTTCCAGAGAGATATGGGCATCTGTCTCAAATAGAAATTATGGATTATCTGAAAACGTCATTGGGCTTAGATGAAAACTCTGAAGCTTTAGCGGCATATAATCTATTTCTAAATACTGAATTTCATCATATTAAACCAAAAACAATGGATAGATTTTCTGCAATTTATAATGCATTTGATCTGAAAAAAGCTGATAAAAAACGTTACGATGGTGCAGAATTTAAGACATTCCTCACAAAATTGGATATGAAGTATCTGGAAGAATCCAAAAATTCTTTTATTGCTTATGCAAAGTCAGATATCGATAACATGTACAGAAGACCTTTGAGAGTTATTGTGGAGCGTATCACTACACTGGAAAATGAACGGGATCAGGCTGGAGAACCAGGTGCTTTTGCTACAGCTACAAGTGTTTCTGCTTGGGCGGGAAGTGACTTGCTGAAAGAGAAAAACGGTTTTGAATTTTTACCGTTAAATGTACCTGAAGATGAAGGAAAAGAGGGAATGCGAACAGCACTGAGACTTTTACCCGGAGCGATAGCTGCAGATATAAAAAATGGGGGACTAAGCTTTGGATATACGGCCCGTTATTATACTGCGAATAGAGATATAGTCAACGGTTTCGAAGCAAAAGCCTCTTATATCAACAGTGACGATATAAACGATTTTGTACGTTTAGATGTAGATGCATTTAAAGCATATAGTAATGTCATTAATTTTGGTGCAGGAGCAAGCTTCTTTGGAGATATGAAAGGGAAATTCTATAAAGAAAATACTGCTTATGGAGTCAATGCCTATGTGGATCTTATGGATATATTGAGACTGACCTATGTACACAGGGGTGGAGATACAGGTAATGACGATTATATTTATTTGGGTATTGAAAATATCCCTAGTCTTATTTATTGGTTAAATCGATAAGTATTTGAAAAAAGTAAAAATATTTATATCTTTAAACTATTTGTGTTATGATATGAATATCTATAAAAAAGGAGAAAATTATGAAAATGTTAAAAATTAGAAATATGTTGGTTGCAGGTGCAACTGTAGCATTGATGTCAGGGTGTCAATCAACGAAACTTGGTGATGTGACTGGTAGTAAAACGGGTGATGCAGCTCTCCTTGGAGCAGCGGGAGGAGCAGTTGCAGGACAAATTATTGGTGGTAGCACAAAGGCAACATTAATAGGGACAGCCGTAGGTGCTGGTCTGGGTGCAGCTGTAGGACACAGTAAAGAAAACGAGTAAAAGCTGCTCAGCAACTATCATTTCATTTGTTCTGTTCCCTCTTTATTTGTTGGAACAGGACAAAACTCATACGTAAATAATCTAGATCTTTATTATCTCTGTCATCTCATTATATACTAAGATATATAACGCTATAATTTTCGTTATATATCTTAGTATATAAGGGAAGGGATGGAACTCACCTCAAAACTTACTTTGGAAATGTTAGGTAAACCTTTTTTACTGGAGAAGCGTATAGAGCTGCTTCATGCCATAGAAGAGCATGGTTCTATCTCCAAAGCGGCAAAAGCTGTACCCATGAGTTACAAAAGTGCCTGGGAAGCAGTCGATACTATGAACTCTCTTTCGCCAGAACCTATCGTTTCTAGAGAGACAGGCGGGAAAGATGGTGGGGGTACGACCATTACAGCCTATGGCAAACAACTTTTAGAAAACTATGCGGTACTCAAAGAAGAACATACACGTTTTTTAGCAAGGTTGTCAGATTTGACAGATATAGAAAGTGGGGCATTTAAGACCATCGGTAGACTTTCTATGCAGATCTCTGCACGAAATCAGATACAGGCTAAGGTAGTCTCGGTAAAGTGTGAAAATGTAAATGCAAAGATACGCTTGAAGTTGAAATGTGGACAAGAACTGATTTCTGTTATTACCAAAGAGGCTGTAGAAAATTTGCATATTGAAGAGAAACAAACCGTCATAGCGATATTTAAATCCACTGCGGTGTTATTGTCTGGTATGAGGGATGTAAAGAGTAAAGAGAATGTAGTAGAAGGCATCGTGACCAAGATAGAAAAAGATGTTGAAAATGTTAAAGTACTGGTAGATATAGGAAATCATGACACGATTGTATCTGTGATGCCTATAGAGATTTTAGAAAAGATGGAACTCAATGAGGGAAGTTCGGTCAAGGCTATAATAAACGCCAATGATATTATGATAGGGAAATAAAGAGTGAAACAAGTTAAACTGGTATGGATTTTGATAGCTTTGATAAGCGCAGTATATGGGACGGAAGATTCTCAAAAACACAGTTTAAAATGTAATATGCTGCATCTGTATGATGAAGTACCAGGAGAGGCTAAAGACATCACTGAAATGTTTTCGCAAGGCATATTTTACGGTCGGATACGTTTTAACAGTTTTGGCCTTAGATGGAAAGATGAAATAGAAAATGATAAAGGTATTAAGTTAAGAGAGAACCATACTGTTGCAGCTATAGGCGGAAGTATGATCTATAAAAGTGCCATGTTGAATGGTTTTAGTGTAGGTGCAGGTGTATATATGAGTCAAAGTATCGGAAGTTTGGATGATGATGAAGCATATCTTTATAAAGCAGGTAAAGGGGTACTAAGTCGATATGACTTACTGACTGATGACGCTGGGTATATCACTTCTTTAACACAAGCCTATGTAAAATATAAATATAAAGAGACCTCTGTAAAGTTCGGTCGACAGCTATTTGAGAGTTTTTTAACGAAGAGCAATGATACAAAAATGATACCCAATGCCTTTGAAGGGCTTACCCTGCATAGTAAAGATCTGCCGGAAACATCACTCAAAATGGCATACCTCACAAGACAGAAGTTAAGAGACCACTCTGATTTCCATCATCTCTTGGCAGTAGGGGATGACCCAAATGATCCTTATACAATATATAGTGAAAATGATGATTCTGCTATGCATGCGGGTCTAAAACTATCTGAACTTGAGGCCAGAGGTATAGACGATCATCTGATCATTGCAGAGATGAAAAATGAAAGCATTGAAAACCTGACACTGACCATGAATTATACAGCTGCACCTGATCTGGTCTCTTCAGCAATGATCCAGACTGACTACAGGTTTTATCTAGGGGGTTTATCTATCATACCAGGACTGAGATATATGAAACAGTTTGATGATGGTGCAGGTGCGATAGGGGGTGCAAACCTTAAAACACTGACAGATGGCTACAGTGATCCAGATAGTTTGGATACATCACTTTTCGGTGCCAGGGTCGATGTCGTCGAAGATGCATTTAAATTGAGATTTGGCTACACAAAAGTAGAAGATAAAGGTGACATAGTGGCACCATGGAGAGGTTTTCCTACGGCAGGTTTTACGCGTGCAATGGGACAGTATAACTGGTATGCAAACACAGACAGTTATATGGTACAACTTGATTATGAATTTGAAATGATCGAGGAGTTTAAGATCATATCACGTTTTGTAGTACAGGATTTTGATGATGAGAAAATAGGGGTACAGGCAGATTCAAATGTCTTTACTATTGATCTGTTTAAGGGGCTTGGAGAGAGCCCTTTATATGTGAAGACAAGATATGCACATGTTGACGGAGATGATGATACCATCGCGGCCAATGGTACACTTAAGAAAGACCCGTCTTATGATGAACTGCGTATTGAACTCAATTATTTGTTTTAGAAGATGAAAAGTATGAAAAAAACAGTTTTACTACTTTTACTGAGTTTGGTAAGTGTAAGTGCAGGAGAGATCACTATCGCTGTAGCTGCGAATGTGAGTTATGCTATAGAAGCGTTGAAAAAAGAATTTAATGTAGCATATCCACAGACACAGGTACAAGTCATCCTTGGAAGTTCAGGAAAACTGACGGCACAGATAAAGCACGATGCACCTTATGGACTTTTCATGTCAGCCGATATGAAATATCCTGAAGCACTTTACAGTGAGAAGATCGCAGTTACAGAACCTGTGGTATATGCGCAGGGGGCATTGGCATTTCTGTCTGTAAAAGATCAGAATTATACTGTAGGGATGAACATACTGGAATCCAAAGAGATCAAAAAGATAGCCATCGCAAACCCTCAAACCGCACCTTATGGTATCGCTGCGGCAGAGGCTTTGACAAATGCAGGTCTGTATGAAGAGTTAAAAGAGAAATTTGTGTACGGTGAGTCTATTTCTCAGACGGTGACCTATGCAGCGACAGCTGCAGATATAGGGCTTGTAGCAAAATCTTCACTCTTAAGTCCTCAAATGTCAGAGTATAAAGAGAATATTCACTGGAGTGATGTAAATGAAACGCTCTATACACCCATAAGTCAGGGAATGGTGATACTGAAAAAAGGTGAGGGAAACCCTGAAGTGAAAGCTTTTTACGATTTCATACTGAGCAAGAAAGCCAAAGAAATATTGAAAAATTTCGGATATAAGGTGGAGTAGATCATGGAAATCTTTGACTTTGCCTCATTGGACTTTGCCCCTTTTATACTTTCGTTCAAACTGGCAGGACTAACAACACTGATCCTGTTTGTACTTTCTTTGCCTTTGGCATGGTATCTCTCTCAAACCAATTCAAAAACCAAACCAATTTTAGAAGCTGTGACAGCACTGCCTATTGTACTTCCTCCTTCTGTTTTGGGTTTTTATATTTTGGTTGTGTTGTCTCCAAACTCCGCAGTAGGTGGATTTTTTGAAGATCTTTTTGGTGTCAAATTGGTTTTTTCTTTTACAGGTTTAGTAGTAGCAAGTTGTTTTTACTCACTGCCTTTCATGGTACAGCCTTTGCAAAGTGGATTTGAATCTTTGAACAAACATATGTTGGAAGCATCATATCTTGCAGGCAAGAGTAAGCTTCAAACAGTTCTAAAGATCGGATTGCCAAATATCAAACCTTCACTGATCACAGCGTTGATCATTACGTTTGCACATACTGTCGGTGAGTTTGGTGTGGTGCTCATGGTAGGGGGGAGTATCCCCGGTGAGACAAAAGTGGCTTCTGTAGCTATCTATGAGATGGTTGAGGTAATGGAGTATGGTAAGGCACATATCTACAGTGCTTTGATGGTTTTGATGAGTTTTGTTGTGCTCTTGTCGGTGTATATTTTTAACCATAGTCAGCGTAAAATAGGTGTACTTTAATGATACAGATTGATATACATAAAAAACTGCATGGCAGTCAGGGTGACATGAATCTTGATGTAAAGTTAGATATACAAAAAGGCGAGTTTGTTGCACTGATGGGTGAGAGCGGTTCGGGTAAAACAACACTGCTTAGAGTGTTGGCAGGATTGGAAAAAGCAGAAGGGGAGATAAATGTTGATGATGTATTTTGGTTAAAGAAACAAAAAATGCTTCCGCCACAACAAAGGGAGATAGGGTTTGTATTTCAAGACTATGCACTGTTTGAGAACATGAGTGTAGAAGAGAATCTTCTGTATGTCAATGACGACAAAGTACTGGCTAAAAAACTTCTTCAAATGACTGAACTCAACAGACTGGCAAACCGTAATGTAAAAGGTCTCAGTGGCGGTCAAAAACAAAGAGTCAGTCTTTGCCGTGCGATGATGAATAAACCTAAGCTTTTATTGATGGATGAGCCTCTTTCTGCACTCGACCCCGCGATGAAAACAAAATTACAGGATGAGATACTAAAACTGCATAAAACATTTGGTACAACCACTATCATGGTAAGCCATGATGCGGATGTCTCATATACTCTTGCTGACCGTATATTGGTTCTTGATCATGGAAAGATCATCGCGGATGGCACTCCTCAAGAGATACTTCTAAAAACTTCTACGATCACCTATACGCTTTATGTATGAATATTTAGATAAAATATCATGAATTAACAGGTCTAAAGGAAAACAATGAGTATGAATGCATGTGAATTATGTGGTAGTGAAGAGGAATTAACAGCGTATACAGTAGCGCCAAAAGACGACACTATAACGATATGTAGTACTTGTGCCTCATCTATAGAAGAGCCAACAAGTAATGAAAAACACTGGAACTGTCTGCATGACAGTATGTGGAGTACAGAACCTGCAGTACAGGTGATGGCATTTAGACTTTTAACACAGCTGGGTGCGCAGGATCAACTTGATATGCTTTACCTTGAAGATGATGTAAGAGCGTGGGCAGATGAAGGTTTGGCAAATGAGAAGCAGGAACCGACACGAGATGCCAATGGTACCATCCTGGTAGAAGGTGACGCTGTAAGTATCATCAAAGACCTGGTGGTTAAAGGTGCAGGCTTTACAGCTAAACAGGGAACTACTGTTAAAAATATCCGTATGGTACCAGGTGACCCGACACATATCC
>NZ_JBFFOH010000037.1:0-19998 GCF_041562805.1 Sulfurovum sp.
ACAGGTTGCCCCTGAAAATCCACCACCAACTACCACAATGTGTGGAGTGGTTGTATCAGCCGCCATACCAGGAGTAACTGCAAAGAGTGAGCTTGCTCCAACAAACTTCATAAAGTTTCGTCTTGAATTAGAATGGGTTGTTTTCATTTACTGTCCTTTTTTAATCGTTAGTTTTAAGCGTTTTTAGCCAGTTGCCAATAAGTATTATCTCTTCACTGGTATATCCATGGGCCTGTGCACTCATAATTGGTTCATCATCTTCATAGATCTCATTCACAAGATCAGCTTCACCTGCAATACTGTCCCAGTCATTTGAAGAGACACCATTCGTACCATGACACTGGGCACATTGTGAACCTAAAAGTCTTCCTGCGTTAGCCGTATATGTTGTTGGTAAAATTATATCTATGGTGGTATTTGATGAATCTTCATCATCAACACCGTCATTATCGTCATCTGAGTCTAAATAATCATCAATACCGTCATTATCGTCATCTGAATCTTCATTGTCAGGAGCACCATCATTGTCGTCATCGACATCATTCTCATTGTCGATACCATCATCGTCCAGATCATTATCAACATCTACTTCGCCATCACCATCATCATCGTTATCATCACGGTTGATGATGCCATCATCGTCATCATCTTCGTAGACATTGACTAACCCGTCATTATCATCATCCAAAGGGTTTTCAAATTCAATTTCAATGGATGTACCATCCACTTGAATACTCAGTATATCATCTGACACATGATCTTCATTGGCATCATTGATATCAGAAGGGTCCATTGCAAGAGGAATGTGCCCAAGATCTATATCTGATGCTGCTGTAAAGAGTGTACCGTTTGCATCAGATGTAATAATACCAATTTGGGTAACAACTTTGTTCGTATCACTATCTTCATTTGTCGTCATGACCAAAGAACAGCTCAATGTACGAGGAACCTCGATCTCAAATGGATGTTCATCCGTATTGTTTTCAGTAGATTTTACTTTATAGTAACTACCATCCTCACAAAATGCTTCGATCAATGTTCCGGGAACTGTACCGCTAATTTTACTTGTTTGAGGTATAGTTGTCGTAGAAGAACTTCCCCCACCACATCCTGCCAAAATAAATCCTGCTGCCAAAGCGGATAATTTCAATGAAGTTGTTTTCATATCTGTCCTTTTAATTTGTTATGAGATAGTTTAACGTGAACAGTGTTACTCAAGTGTTATGGAAGTGTTACTTGAGTGTTAGCTGGGAGTGATTTTTATAGTGTGTATTTATTTTAGGGATTAAGAGTATAGGAAGTGTAAAATACTTACCTAAAAGGTAACAAAGAGCAAACAAGGAAGTTTACAGTTTTGGACAAGGAGTAAACGAGCTCTTTTAAGATGTTACCTTTTATGGGTAAATATTGTCTAGTAAAATGTCATTAATAGATGTGGAGAAGACTCAGGGATATTTACACCCGCATCATCATACTCAGCCATGTGGTGTGCAGATGCGCTTGATGCCAACCCAATTGCCAATAATAAAATTGTTGTTAATTTTTTCATTTGAATCCTTTCTTTTTAAAGATGAGGAAGTATAAAATATTAGTATGAAGAAAGTGTGAAGATGAATGTAGTGAATTTCATACACTGTACTATATTAAAGAGATAGACTATAGATATCTATAGTCTATACGCTTTAGGAAACATCTTACTGTGCGCCGTTCTCAACAGAATCAATCTGCTCAATAAACTGCTCAATATAAAAGGTAACAAGATTTGCTATATCTTCAGCTGTCTTGTTTATTTTGTACTTTTACATGAGGTGGCAGATGTATATTAAATTATATATATGTTCTATTTCTTTTTTGGCAGAGGAGCACACCCGTTAACGATCTCTTTGCGTGTAGATTTTATGATGGACTGCATCTCAATGTTATCGGTCACAGCCTTTCTAATCACTCTCAAAGCATCATTTGTTCTGCCCGTCCGACATAAAAGATCAGCCAGATTATTAAGTGCTAGGGGATGCGCCGGTTCGAGAGATAAAAGCTTACGATAGCTCTGTTCTGCCTTAGTTAGTTGATGCGAATGGTAGTAGGCATTGGCTAATGCAAAATGGATATCAATATCTTTCGGCCAACGCATCAAAGCACTTTGATAAGCGATGATAGCGTTATCCGTCATCCCTATTTTTTCAAGGTCATAGGCAGAGCGCAGAAACGTTTTCGCTGAAGCTGATACTGGGAGTTGCCACGGCGGTAGAAGCACAACTCCCCAATTAGCGCTTCGTTTCCACAGTGCCGCAAATGTTGCGATGGGCAATTCTTCATTCGGTCGATCGGAAAAATGCATCAAAATGGTATGCTTCCCCTCATCATATCCTGTCACAGGTACGTAATGCCAGAGCGGATACCATGAGTAGCCCCGGTTGACAAGTACAATGACGGGATGTTGTTTTCCAAGTTCTGAAAGAAGTGCATCAAACGTTGGCTCCAAAGGGTAAACGAGTAGCCCATTAGCCCGTGCAGTGGACACAAGTTCTACCTGTAGCGTACCTCCTTTTGCAGGAATCAATGTCCGTTCGTCCAGTTCATGCCGTGATAAACGGGGGACATAAGATGTTGTTGACTGCCAATACGAGGAGATCATCTCTATGGACGTTGAACCACACAAGTCAGAACGCGGAGACACAAAAGGAACTTTAACATTTGAAGAAGAATGATATTTGCCTTCAGGTAAAGGCTCGTTCAGCGTACAACCGCTCAGTATGAGCAAAGCGGGGAATGCCAATAGTAAGGAGATGTAGTTGGTTAATCCCACATTAGCGGACAGTACGAGTAAAGTTAAACACTTTTGTAAATCCGAGAATATCAGTAACCAGTAAGAGTACAAAAACAAAAACAACGGCACCGATAATCGAACTACCGCCAGCTGGCAATGTATCGATTTGATAAGCGATTTCCGAAACCTCGTCATCTGTCATCGAAGCAACTCTCTCTTCAATCATTTTCGGATCAACATCCATCTGTCCCAATATTTTGGCTACATCTTCACGAGCAGTAAATTGAATAACTTTCTCTTTTGGAGATACCTTTACCGAGTGTTCAAAAAGTACCTCAGTGGAAGCCATCTGTGCCCATGAAGCCTGAGTGAATAATGTGATACTTAAAATAACTGATAAAACAAGTTTTGAAATGTGCATGATAACCACTTTATATTAATTTTTTGATCTTTTCTTTGCTATTTCAGATTCTAATTGTCTTAAGGTTAAATGCACCTTAAGATCTTCACACAGTAGAGGGAGTGTAATACAATCGAACCAAATACTGTACTAAGAAACGACTATTCATTGGTTTCATAAATCGTATATTTTCCATTTTCAACTTTTATATGCGGTGGTAAATATTCTGCTTCAAAGTAGTCATACCCCTCTTTGAGGTTTACCCAGAAGTCATACCATTCACTCTCTGAATAAAACGCCATATTTTCCTCTGTCATACAAAATGGGAAAGCATGTACCTGCACATACTTTTGATCTTTTTGCAGTGCCCCTTCTACCAACATATAGATCTCCTCTATCTTCTCATCTGTCATCGCGTAACATCCATCAGAAACACAGTTACCATGTACCATCAGAAATGAACCTGTACGGTTATGTTCACGGTCGTATTGGTTTGGATAGCCCAAATTAAAAGAGAGATGGAATTTACTGATTGGATTGAGTTGATACTTTTTGACTTTGTAAAAACCTTCAGGAGCCTGTCTGTCTCCCTCTTGTAGTTTTGGTCCAAGATAACCGGAATAGGCACAGATAAAATAATCTTTTAAATGCTGATACTCTGCTCCGGAGCGTATCCATACTTCCAAGAGTGACTCCTCTTTAAAAATACGGATAAATACAGGATCACCGACTTTGGCTGGAAGTAGCACAAGTGCCTCTGTAAGATCTACATCTATAAAGTTTTCTTTGGCCTTTGATCTTTCACTTGCCATTTGATCTTCCTTTGTGATGTGTTGTTTTAAAGGGGACGAAGTGTAAAAAAGTATAAGAGAGATGACAAGCAAAAGATGGAGAAGGATGTCTGCTAAGATCAGCCATGCCCTTGTCATCATCTCTTTTTCTTAAAAGTTAAGTTTTTGTGACTTGTCAAAGCCATAAATATCACGGAATGATAACAAGTCACCACACTCATCTACATACGTGGTTAAGTATGCTGTATGTACAGGTAACTTTTTATTGAGCCCCATATGCTTGGTTTTTAAAGAGTCATACCACTCTTTTACCTCTTCAGGTGTATTAGATGTATAGTTTTGTGAGATATGGTCTAACATCACCACCGGCTTTTCAAGTCTTACACATCCATGGCTGTAGGTACGTACTTTACGCTTAAAGAGATGTTTTGACTGTGTATCATGCATATAGACAGAATGCTTGTTAGGAAAGATGAACTTTACGCGTCCCAACCCATTTTTATTAGAAGGTACTTCTATAAACTTATAGGTCATATCTTTACTGTTTTTCTCTTCAATGAGATACGCTTCCCAATCTACTGAATCCTTGTCAATTGCCGGTGTACTGAGATCATAGGATCTACGAATTACCATATTTTGACTTGCCAAATAATTTGGATCTTTGATCAGATCCGGGATCACTTCATTTCTGGCAATACTGTCTGGCACACCCCACTGAGGGTTCAGGGTCACATATTGGAGGTTAGCAGAAAATATAGGTGTCTGTTGATGTCTTTGCCCTACTACAACAGCCATTGCCACAGCTGTACCATTGCTATCGATCACACGAACTGTATACTCAGGTACATTCACCAAAGCATAATTGTCTCCAAGCCCTGGTTTCATTAATTTCAGTCTTTCTAAATTAAGACGGATCTTATGAAGTTTGCTTTTTGAAGTATTTTTGTCACCTTCTAAAAGCATATATCTTTTTTTAAGATCAAAGAACTGCGCATACTCAGGAACATAAGGTTTTAATATCTCTTCTATACTTTGTCCCGCTTTCAGCTTCCTCATAATATCGGATTCGTTAACCTCTTGCAGATATGTTTCATAGTATGTTGCGACCTTCTTCTCTACTCTCTTCTCTTGAGATGCATTGAAACTCTCCAGATCTATACACCCATTGGCAAGGTTCTTGGTATACGCTATAAGCAATTTAGACATGAGTTTAGAGTTTTCACTCTCTTTTACCTTCTCATACAGTGCCTGTTGGTTACAGATAGAGGCATACTTGTCTGTTTTAAGTATCTCTAAAAACTCAGCTTTCTGAACTGATCTCCAACCTTCAGCATCTGGTGTTCCCACACCACACCCACTCAATACCATAGCAGATACTACGGAAAGTATCAACATCATAAATCTATTCACTGTAAATTCCCTCAATTTAAATTCAAAAAAACAATATACAATAATAATGTCATATTTATGTCAGAATAATACTAATTTTCACTACTGTTCTCTAGTAGATACATTTTTAGCACAAGTGTAAGCACTTGAAAATGCCCACTGAAAATTGTAACCTCCAAGTCTCCCTGTTACATCCAAGACCTCACCTATAAAATAAAGCCCATCTACTTTTTTGCTCATCATTGTACTATTATCTACTTCCGATGTCTCCACCCCACCCTTTGTCACTTCCGCTTTAGCGTAACCAAATGTACCTGCAGGAGCAAAGCTATAATGACTTAAAGTTTGAAGTGTTTCCAGTTCTTGTGGCGTAAGCTGATGAAGAGGTTTATCTTCGAGCTTGAATTGCAACAAAAATGCCTTGCTAACTCGCTTTGGCATAGGCAAGAGTGAAGATATCTGTTTTTTACTTCCTTGTACGCTTTTCCAGGAAAAGTTTGGCAAAAAATCGATCTCTATTTTTCCCTTATCCCAATACAAAGATGCATCCAACACCGCAGGTCCACTTATACCCTTATGTGCAAACAGTAAAGCACCCTCACAAATATTCTTTCCAACATGTATCTTCACATCTGTCGAAACACCGGAAAGTTCTTTAAAAAAGAACTGCTCTTTTTGTACCGTAAAGCCTACCAGTGCAGGTGCCGTTTTTACTATAGTATGTCCAAACGACTCTGCGATCTCATACCCTATGCTGCTTGCACCAATTTTAGGGAAACTAAGTCCCCCCGAAGCAACTACTACAGCTTTTGCCGTATGTATTTTTTTATTCGTCTTCACATAAAAAATCTCATCACGTTTGGTCACTTCTAAGACTTTTTCATTTGTACTAACAGTTTGTTTTTTGCTCTCTTTTAAAAAGATATCCAGTAACTCTTTAGCAGAATCTTTACAAAAGTACTGTGTTTCTTTCCTAAGTATGGGATGTAGATTTTGCCTCTCCAACCATTTTAAAAGTGCTTTTTCATTGAATTTTTTTAAGGATTGTTGTACAAAACTTTCATCACCAAGGAAGTATTCTGTTCCCATGCGTGTATTGGTAATGTTACATTTTCCTCCACCGGAAATAAGTATTTTCGCACCCACTTTGGGATTTGATTCTATGATGGTAGCTGTATGTTTAGGCAGCAGAGAAGCCAGCATCAGTGCACTTGCTCCTCCTCCTATAATGATGATTTTATTATCCATGGGGTATTATAGCGCAAGCTACACACAAAGTGCACATATCTGCATTACAATAACCCTAAAAAAAGGTCTTCTTATGACAAAAACTATCGCTATCTCATTTCTTATTGCTGCTGTCACCTCCTTCTCCTACGCTGCAGAAAAATATGATACAAAGGCATTAAGAACTGTACAGAAAATGTGTACTTCTTGTCATGGTACCCCATTCTATATGGCGAAACAGATAGAGGAAGAGGACTGGGAATTCTATTTTGAGACTCCTGGTAAACTTGAAAAGATGCACAAAGATAAACCTGAAGCACTCGCTAGTCTTAAAAGTTCACTTTTCAAGAAACGAAAAGACCGTATGTTGAAATTCTTCATAGACAACTCAGAATTCTCTGGTGCAGTCAACGGATGTGATGCTAACTTTTGTGGGACAACCCACTAACAAACTTTCATTCATATTTTTTGTGCTATAGTATAAAAAAATATGGATGCACTATGTTAAAATCCCTCTTTACATTTTTATTTATTTTTTCTTTTTCTACAGCAAACCTCTTTACCATTACAGATCAGCAAGGCAAAATTCTTCATAGTACACAGATCGAACATACAGAAAATGCCTTTCTCAATCAAAAAGCCACAGAATACTCACTCCAGGCCATTTATGATGAACTTCACCAGGCAGAATATCTTGCACGCATGGCTAAAGCTGCACGTCAAAGAGCGCAGCGCATCGCAGAAGCACAGGAAATAGCAAAAAAAGCAGGAACAACCTACCAGATCTCAAAACTGGACAAGCAAAAACTCTTAGAAGATGCCAAATACTTCAAGGGAGGTAAATATGTGTGGGGTGGGACTACACCTGAAGGGTTTGACTGTTCAGGCTATGTGCAATACCTTTATAAAAAACATAATATCAACCTACCCAGAACTGCATGGCAACAATCAAAGCAAGGTCAGGTTGTGGAAAGAAGTGACCTGCAAAAAGGAGACCTACTCTTCTTCCTTACAGATAAAAAAAGAGGCATCCCCATCACTCACGTGGGTATCTATATAGGCAATGGAAACTTCATCCATGCTGCTTCTAAAAATAAAGGCATTATCATCTCACCTCTCACACATGGTAGCTATGCAGAAACATTTGTTTCTGCCAGACGGGTTGTTCAAAAAACATAACGCCACTAAATTACTCCCCACGCTAACACATAGGTAACACAACACTTGATAGAATGACTTAATAACTCTATCAAAAGATAACAAGTAGAGATAGGGAATATTCCATCTCAAAATTTCTACTACTCTTATGGTAAAATGTCACTAACATCAAAGGAACAAACTACATGAGACTATTGCTGCTTGAAGATGATCATATACTCAGTGAAACACTGGAACTCTTTCTTTCAAAAGAAGGATATCAAGTAGATACTGCCCTCAGTGTAGAAGAAGCAGAAGAGTTAACCTTTAACCATACCTATGACCTCTATTTACTTGATATCAATATTCCACAAGGGAATGGTCTTGATTTTCTAAAATCTCTTCGATATGCAGAAGACATGACAGCCACTATATTTATCACTGCTCTGACTGATATCAACTCTATGGCTGAAGGTTTTAAATTAGGAGCAATGGACTACATCAAGAAACCTTTTGATCCGCAGGAACTGCTTATCCGTATTGCTGCGAAATTTGTAACCTCTACGATTTGTTATAAACATTTAGAGTATGACCCAGAGTCACAGATCATTAGGTGTCATGGGGAGATCGTCGATCTCGGCAATGTACAATTCAAGATTTTTGAAAAACTATTATGTCAATGCGGTTCAGTCATCAAAAAAGAAGAACTCTATGAATGTCTAGAGAACATATCAGATACTGCTTTACGTGTAGCCATCACTAAAATAAAACAGAAACTGAACGTTGACATCAAAAACATCAGGGGTAAAGGGTACATACTTGAAAAATTATGAAAAAGAATCCCTTTTTAAAAACTTTCTAGTTTTCTTTTCTCTTTTAGAGATCTTGCTTGTCTTGCTTTTTATTGAGTTATATCGTACCAAAAAGACAGAATATAAGCACAACCTTCTGCAAGAGATGCAGCTGTGCAGTTATTCTTTGGAATGTGAACAATTCTCTTTTGATTTTGCTCCTCAAAGTGAAAACATACTGAATCAACTCTATGATACTAATGGAACCCATGCCTATTTTACGATTCCAAAATCTAAGAAATATTATATGAAGATCTCATATGCAGAAGACAAAATACACAACGATATACAAAACATCACTCAGACACTTTGGGTTCAATTTATTGTAGCCTCTTTACTACTTCTAGGGGTCGCACTGTTTTTTACCTTTTACAGCTTGAATCCTATCAGAAAAGCTCTGCGTCTCAACGATGAGTTTATCAAAGATATATTACATGATTTCAATACACCTATTACCTCGATGATCCTTAATATAAAAATGTTTAAAGATGAAAAAGGAGAAGACCCTTATGTCTCAAGACTTTCTAAGAGTATAGACAATATTTTACTTTTACAAAATAATTTAAAAAGTTTTCTACACAACTCTCCGTCACAAAGTCAAAATGTAGACATTGCATCATTGGCACAGGAACGTTTAAAAAATCTAGAACACATCTATCCGAAATTGGCCTATATATACGATAAACAAAATGAACTGGTTAAAAATACCAATCATGAACTTCTTATGCGTATTTTAGATAATATACTCAGCAATGCTGCAAAATATAATAAAGTGAATGGAGAAGTAAGAGTAACCATCGCTCTTGAAACTGTTACGATAGAAGATACCGGTAAAGGTATCAAAGATGTGCATAAAGTGTTACACAGATACTATAAAGAACAGGACCGAGGCCTTGGTCTGGGACTACATATCGTCAATAAGTTATGTAATGAACTCAATATAAGCATGAGTATCCAAAGCCAGATCAACAATGGTACAAAAATCATATTGAACTTTCAACATCTTGGAAAGGAATAGCTATCAAACGATCTATTTTACAACGCCTACTATTGTTATTGTTATTGATCCTGCCTCTTTATGCAAGTATTGATGAACGCATTGAAGCTATCCAGAATGCATCTGTTGAAGAGCGTTTCATGCTTATGAATGCCTTTAAAAAAGAAGTGATACATATGCAGGAAGAAGAGCGTATAGATGCCATTACAAAGCTCAAATCTATCACACGAAGCCAACATAGTAACAGAGCTCTTAATGAGATGAAAAGACATACCAGACCGACCTCTGCCCACAGAAGAGAAGTGATCTCTAAGACAAAAGAGAGAACGGAAGTACACTCCGATGATGAGACTGAAGTAGAAGATCATATGGAAAGTGAGACAGAAGATCACATTGAAGACGAAACAGAAGACCATATCGAAGATGAAACCGAAGATCACATCGAAGACGAAACGGAAGACCATATCGAGGATGAAACCGAAGATCATATTGAGGATGAAACTGATGATGACTAAAATACTTTTACTCAGCCTGATGCTTTTTACATTAAGTCCTGCACAATCCACCCAAGACCAGGATATGGATGGTGTACCTGACAACCTAGATCAATGTACAAATACCCCTTTTCTAGATGAAGTAAATGACAAAGGGTGTTCAACCAATACACTCATATTCCCTCATGAAAGAGATAATGGCAGTTTAGATGTCAGTTTCGGTTATGCATATAGTATTAATGAAGAACAACTTGACAGAGACAGCCAACACTCAACCAAATTCCAGATCAGTTATTATCTCAATAATTGGAGCTATTCACTACGTACTGGATACTTTAACACGAATGATGACAGCGGTATGCAAGATACCACCCTAAAGGTCAAATATAAATTCAAGATCACTAAATCTCTCAAATTAGGTCTGGGAGTGGGTGTTAAATTACCTACTTATGATTTTACAGGTAACAACACAGACTATACCTTGTATGGTTCTATTGTCTATTATCCAAAGTCTGCACTATCCATTTTTGCCGGAGTAAGCCATACTTTTATCAAAGATGATGAAATCATAACTCCATTACAGGACATTAATACAGTCTATGCAGGTAGTGGTTACTTTTTTACCAAAAACTTTTATGCCAATATCGCTTATACGTACGCAGAGAGTAAATTTACGACCAATGATCCGGCACATTCCATCATATCTACAGTTTTATATAAGATCAATAAGAAATGGTTTACCACACTCTCATACAGCCATGAGATAGAAGATGAGCTCAGCAACTCAGCGAGCATAAAATTTGGATATAGTATTTGGTAACACTATCGTTGTTCAGCCTGTAGTACAGTTTGATCAGCAATCCAAATACGATAACGTACTTCATACCCTTTTGGAACATAGATAACCATAGGCATCCGACTGTTATATCTACGTAATTCATCATGTATCGATATAAATTTCTGTGTTTTTGGTTCAGGACATGCCATCATCGTTGTTGCACCACTTTGTATGTTGTCTACTTCCAGGTATGAGTATCCCCATCCTTGAAGGATTACACTTTTGATCTCCGCATAGAACGAATGATGATTACAGTCAACCATCATGTTCTTTCCTATAAGTAGTTCCACCCGGTGATCATGATCATTCTCACTTTTAGGGACTTCGACAACGTGACGTTCATAACCTTCCTGTGCTTGAGGGTACATATGAATATTATCTTTTTTTGTAGGCTCTGCATTGAGAGTTGTGCTTCCTATTATGATCAAAAAGCCTATAAACAGTAAGTTATACTTCATGACATACTCCTTTTTAATCATTATACATCAAGATGATTAATCCCCTTCAAATTAATGTTACAATATTGGAAAGCAAGATATTTAAAGCTTTAAACTTTATAATCAGTTATACCATAAAGGCTAAATATGAAAACAATTGAAGAACTGGAAAAAGAGCTAGCAACTGCAAATAAACTAATAAAAGAATTATCTGAAAAAGATGAAGCAAAATGTAAGATCAGGATCATACATGTCGTTGCCTGGATGTTAGGTGGATTCTTCAGCTATCTTGCATTCATTTACTTACTTTCTAACTAAATTTGAGAATAACATCGCTAAACTAGAGTGTTTCCATACACATTGTAAGCGTCGTTTAAAAGGATATCCAACATGAACATTAAACCCGACTGTTTATCCTGTTTATTCGACCAAGCCCTTAAAGTGACCAAACTTTTGGATCTTGATGATGCCACGAGTAAAAAAGTGTTCGATAGAACTGCACAAGTTTTGATGGATCATGGCATGTTAAGTACCCCTCCACAGATCGCAAAAGATATCTATCAGGCTATTGCAGATGTTACAGGCAAAGAAGATCCCGTAGGACTTGCAAAAGAACGTGCCACACACGAAGCACTGAAGATAGACACCTCTTTTATACACACTATTCCAGATGCACTTAAAATGGCTGTCATAGGCAATGTGATCGATTTTAGTGCACAAGAACAGTTTACATTGGATGAAATGATCCAAAGTCATTTTCATCAGGCCTTTGCTATTGATAACATCGATACCTTCATTGAAGAGCTTCAAAATGTGAAAGAGATGGTGATCATCGGTGATAATGTCGGTGAGCACATCTTTGATAAACTTCTCATAGAGACCATCAAAAAAAGCTATGATATACAGATACACTACTTTGTTAGAGGAAAGCCTATCATCAATGATGTGACCTTAAAAGAAGCCCAACTACTTAGCTCTTGTGCATCTATTATCGATACAGGTGTTGCAACACCCGGCTATGATCTTGAAGAAGCCAATCAAACGTCAAGAGAGATCTTTGATCGTGCTGATATTGTACTGGCAAAAGGTATGGGAAATTTTGAGAGTCTATATAAAATGGCCCAACGTCCTATCTATTTTCTTTTCGTTGTAAAATGTACAGTAGTAGCTGAAGAGATAGGACAAAACGTTAAAGAATTGATATTTAAAAAAGCGTAAATACATGCGTTTACAGTCTCTGTAACTTTTTTAATCCTTCTTTAACCAGTGTACTTGTGTCTCCACTGCATCCATTAAGTGCTTTGTGAATAGCATCTTTTTTAAACCCTAAACTCTCCAGTGCCATCATTGCTTCACCCAGTGCCCCGGAATTGATACTCTCATCATTTCCATCAACAATGAAGTCAGCCAATTCTACCAAGATTCGGCTTGCTGCTTTAGGTCCTATACCAGGTACACGTTTCAACATACTGACATCTTTTGACGCCACCACTTTTGCAAAAGTAGAAGGGGTAAAAGTAGAACAGATAGCCAGACCTACTTTTGGCCCTACTCCATTTATCTTCAGAACTGTGTCAAACATCTTTTGTTCATTCGTATCCATAAATCCAAAAAGAAGATTGGCATCTTCACGTATGACCTGAGTGACAAAAAGTTTTACTTTTTTGTCTGCTATAGCATTTGAAGTATTGATAGATACCATCACTTCATAGATCAATCCGTTTACATTTATATGTACAAAAGTGGGGTCTTTCCTTTCTACTGTACCTTCTATACCTACTATCATATCTGCCCTTATTCATTTAAGTTGTCAAAGTATATCAAGAGTTTTACACTAGATAGAAAAATATGTCAAATTGACATGTTTTATTTCTCACTTTTATAGATATTTCGTATCTTATCAATCAATTGTGATAAAATAAACATAGATAGTGAGCTTAGGGATAAAAATGAATAGAAGAAGTTTTTTACTGAATGTAGGAGTAGCTTTGGCATCAGCTTCTGCATTCAGTTTTGGGAATAGCATAAAAGCACTGATAGAGAACCGTTCAGAAAAGATTGCATTGATCTATGGAAGCAGATATGGTGCTACAGAAGATAGTGCAAAATGGATCGCTAAAGGAATCGGCAGTGATGTAGATGTATTGAACATCGAAACCATTGATTTTACTGAAACACTGAACCAATATGATAAGTTTATTATAGGTTCAGGTATATGGATCGATGGTGCACATAAACGTTTGATGGAACTGCTCTCTACCCATACAATACAGATAGAATCCAAGATCATTGCTTCATTTATCGTTTGTGGGACAACAGGTGAGGATGTGGCTGGAAAAGCCAGAATAGAAGGTTATTTTGAACGCTTTCATAAACCACTCACTGTCAAACCTGTATTAAAAAAACATTTTGGTGGAAGAATGACCATTGAAAAATTAAGTGAAAAAGATAGAAAACTTTTGGATAACTTCTACAAAAATGTTCTCAAAAGAGAGTTTAAAAGTTGGGATAGGACCAATCCTGAAGAGGCAGAGAAGTTTGGTATTTCTATGCTAAAATACAGCTAACTTAACAATAAAGAATATTATGCGATTAAAATCCATTTTCACTAACAGCTTTGGTATTTTATTTTCACGTGTTACCGGTCTGGGACGTGATGTACTTATGGCTTCTGCCTTGGGTGCCTCTGTGTGGAGTGATATGTTTTTTGTTGCATTCAAACTTCCTAACCTTTTTAGACGTATATTCGCCGAAGGTGCTTTTACACAGGCTTTTATGCCCTCTTTTGTATCGAGTAGACATAAAGGTGTTTTTGCCACAGCTATCTTTCTGCGATTTCTACTTTTTCTAATGGCATTCTCATTGCTCATTACCTTTTTTCCGGAACCTATCACGAAACTCTTGGCTTGGGGATGGGACAGTGAACTAATAGGTAAAACATCACCTATGACTGCTATAAACTTTTGGTATTTGGATCTTATCTTTATCGTAACATTTCTAGCCACACTACTCCAATACAAAAACCACTTTGCTACTACAGCCATGTCAACAGCCCTACTCAATATCTCTATGATCGCAGCACTCTATATCTATATGAAAGAAGATCCCAAGACAGTAGCATATGCACTGAGTTTTGCTGTACTCATCGGTGGAATCTTGCAAGTAATGGTACACCTTATCACACTCAACAAGCTAAATCTGCACAAGATCCTTATAGGTGGATGGAAATACAGAAAAAGTAAAGATGTCAATGAAGAAAAGAAACAGTTTCAATCTCTCTTTTTACCAGGAATACTGGGAAATTCCACGCCTCAGATCTCTGCATTTATAGACACGCTCTTGGCAACATTTCTCATGACAGGCTCTGTCTCTTATCTCTTTTACGCCAACCGCATCTTTCAACTTCCACTTGCCATCATAGCCATCGCTACAGCTACAGTGCTCTTTCCTGCTGTGTCAAAAGCACTGAAGAACAAAAATGAAACAGAAGCATATAAAAACCTGAACCAGGCCTTTTGGTTACTTTCATTTTTGTTAGGTGGGGCTATGGTCGGCGGTATCTTACTGGCAGAACCCATTGTCTGGCTACTCTTTGAAAGAGGAAAATTCACACAAGTACAGACACTAGAAACCGTAATGGTACTTCAAATGTATATGGTGGGGTTACTTCCTTTTGGACTGGCAAAACTCTTTTCTCTTTTCCTGTATGCTTCACATAGGCATCTCAAAGCAGCTAAAATTGCTGTCTACTCTCTTGTAACATCTGTCACAGCATCACTGATTCTCATGCACCCTCTTGGTGCTTCAGGACTTGCCTTGGCTGGGAGTCTCGGCGGGTGGGTACTTTTTATCCTAACTGTAAAAGAAGTAGGTACAGATAAATTCATGGAAATAGTCAGATCAAAACGATCTCTTTATTGGGTCTTTGGATTGCTACTTTTTTCTTTTGCACTGTATGAAATCAATCATTTACTGCTTGAGTATATACGATAAACGACTAAGCTTCAACCTTCTGATAACGTTGTGAAAAACTATACATTGCAGGAAGATAGAAAAGATTCAATATCGTACCCCATAAAAGTCCAAACCCAAGTGTTACGGCAAGTGGTTGGAAGGTCGCTGCTTGTCCTGTAGCAAAGAATATGAGTGAAGAAAGTCCTATCACCGTTGTCACAGAGGTAAGCACAATCGGTCTGAACCGTCTTGCTGCGAGGATAGAGATATCCTCTTTACCCTTGGCTGTTCTCAATGTAGACATCATGATAATACCATCATTTACTATCACACCAGCCAGTCCCAATGCTCCTATAAGTGAAGGAAGTGAGATATTGAGTCCCATGATAAAATGACCTGCATAGACACCGAGTAAAGAGAAAGGTATCACGGACATTACGATCAACGTTTCACGTAAAGAGTTGAAAAGATAAAGTATCGCGATAAATATCAAAATGATAGCAAGGACCGAAGCGAGTATCATTTCGGTTTGCATCATTCTTTTTTGTTCACGCTCACCTTTAAATTTCAGTCTTATGCCCTTTTCTTTTTTGAGTTTTTCTATCGTAGGAGCGATCTGTTCCAATACTTCCGTTGCTGTTATCACTGAATTGTCCACGTTTGCAAAGACATAGAAAGTTGTTTCACCGTCATCTTTAACTAATCTCTCTAAAGATTCTACTTTCTCAAATTCACAAACATCTTCAAGTTTTACATAGGTGTTGTTTTTTAAAGGAATTGCTAGCTGCTTAAATTGCTCCAGGTCATCTTCAATATTGAGGGTTTTTACTTGTATTTCTACAAGTTCATTACCGTCAAAAATAGTACCAACCCTTTTTGAAAGATAAAGATCAGAAACATAGCTACCCAGATACTTCTCTGTAATACCCAGTTCTTCTCCATAACTATTCACTTGAAGCTTGATCTCATCTATCCCTACTTTTACATTATTACCAAAATATTTGAGTCCTTTTACTTGAGTAAAACTCTCCTCTAACTCTCTAATAGCTTTGAGCGCTTCTTGATGATCATCACTGATAACACCGATACGGATATCCGCTTTCGTATGACCCATTTTCTTTTCCACTACCATGAGATTACTTATATTGAATCTCTCTTTATATCCTTGCTCTTTAAGCCACATTCGAAGATCTTTTGATATCTGTTTTGAAGAGCGTTCTCTAATTCTATCTTTCTCATCATAATAAAAACTGAGATACGGCGTGATGTATTTATCTACAAAATTTGAAGGCTTCTCCTTAGCCAGTTCTATAGATAGATATCCTACATAAGGGTACATCTCAGCTGAACCGGTAGCACTTCTTCTATACCCTGCTGTTGAGCTTACATGTTTTACAAAAAATCTCTCTTTTTGTGCCAAAATATCTTTTTCCAATGTTTGGATGATCTCCAAAGACTCTTCAATCGTAGTGGTTGGTTTTGCTTTAAATGTGATATTGATAGAAGATGCATCAAAAGACTGAAACATTTGGAACTTGGAGGTTTTTACACCTAAATAGATCAAAAGTGGCACAATGATCACAAAAGTCAATAAAAAACTTTTTTGATGTTTCATCAAAAGTTTTAAAGCATTAGCGTATCGTAGATTTATTTTCTTCCATGAAAGTGTTTTTGAATTTGGACTAAGGGTATGCACCGCATGTATAGGTAAAAAGATAAATGATTCAATAAGTGATGCGATAATGAGTGCAGAAAATGCTATAGGAATCAACTGTATGATCTCACCAAGTCTGCCACTGAGCATTAAAAGTGGTATGAAAGAGAACAGCGTTGTGATCGATGCAATTGTCACTGGCTTAGCCACCTCTTTTACCCCAAGGATAGCAGCCTCTTTTGGCGGATGTCCTTTTTCAATATATTGTTGAATATTTTCACTTACTACGATTGCATCATCAACAATGATACCGATGGCAAGTAGTACACCTATCAAAGAGTTTATATTGATACTGTAACCCGTAAAATAGAAATATATCGCCCCTATGACAAATGAAGTAGGAATACCCAAAGCAATGATAAAGGCTATACGAATGTTGATCAAAATAGCCGTTAGCAAGGTAATGAGTATAACCCCAAAAAGGATATTTGAGATAACGATATTCAGTCTGTCTTTGATGATGGTAGACTTATCCATTCTGACAGAAAATTCAACCCCGTCAACACTCATATCAGCTATCAATTCTTTAATATCTTCTGCTATGGTGACTGCATTGCCTTTAGGGTTTTGTGAGACAGCAAGCGTAATAGAATTCTTACCATTCATACTGGCAAGTGTAGATGAATCTTCATATCTCTTTACGATAGTTGCAATATCTTTTAAGGCAATTTGCTGATCATTGATGTTTATGATCGTATTTTCAATTTCGCTCGAGAGCTTTTTACTGTTACTCGTAGAGATATAATACTGTTTTTGATTGTTTTCTATCTTCCCCAGAGGAAATATATAAGAGAGTTCTGAAAACATACGTAGCGTTTCAGATAAAGAAAGCCCATAGGCATTGACTTTCTTTTCATCTATCAACACTTCGTAAAAAAGTTCAGAGTCACCGAACATCGTCACATCTGATACATCTTTTATAGAAAGAAGTTTACTTTTGAATTTTTTCGACAGTGCTTTAAGTTCACCTCTGGAAATTTCAGAAGAACGCATGGATACATGCATGATACTTCTTGCATGTGCAACGCCTTTAATGACAGGATCATCCATATCACTTGGAAGATTGACTCTTACGAGTGCCAGTGATTCTTCTACATCGTCCATGACAACACGTTTGTCAGTACCTTTATCAAGTTCCAATGTAATGGTAAATCTACCTGGAGAAATCACAGAACTAACCGTGTCTACGCCTACAATATTTTTAACCTCATCTTCAATCTCTTGAACAGCCATTTTATTGAGGTTATCGACAGAAGCCCTTGAATATGCACCTCTAATACTTATGGATTCAGGTTCTATGGTAGGAGATATCTCTTTAGGTATATTAGTGTAGGAGTAGATTCCTGCAGCAAAAAAAAGGAAAAAGAGCGTATAGTTGATCTTATAGTTTTCGATAAAAAACTTTACTATTTTTTCAAACATACACGCTTCCCAATATACTTATATTTTTACTTAATTTGGCGATAATTTATCTATAAGCATACTCACACGCTGCTTAGTTGTTGTTTTCCCAGCGTGTATATAGCGTCATAACGCTACTGTTTTTTCATTGCTGCACCACATTTTCCCGCTTCACATTTCATGACCGGTGTGTCTGACTTTACAGGTGCGGAAGCACCATGGTTTCCATGACTTCCATGATGACTTCTTTTTGCCATACCATATGTTTTAAATACGTAGGCTCTATAGAGGTTTGTAGACAAATAAAGTGTAATGAGGGAAGAAGCAAAAACAAATGCTATGACTTTCTTCGTCTTCGTTGCGTTGAAGAACTTCATTCTTTTTGCCAAGATCAGGTATCCCCAAAGTGCCGCAAGGTAAGGGATCACATTAAAGATACTCAGCCATGCATCTTTTCTTGAGGCAAGGTTTTCAATAGGACCAGCTTCCAAACCAAATCCATAAATGAAACCATTCGCTATATCTGCATAGTTATGCGTAAAGAAACTATGTATCAAGTGTGCCAAACCACCAATGAGAAATAGAGGGGCAAAGGCATAACCTAAAGTATAAAAGGTCTTTTCAAAAGGCGCTTTTAAAACCTTGGAAGCCACAAACATACCTATATAAACGATACCGATCGCAAACAATGTAGCATAGATGAAAGCAAACATTCCTACTGCATCAAGTGATCCAAAATCGATATACTGTTTTGCATACTCCGCTGTTGTTGACCAGATAAATGTATCTGCAATGGCAGAACGGTTTAACCCATGGTGAAAGCTCATCGTGAGCGAGATAGCCGCTGTAATGAGTATAAATGCCCACACTTCTGCTTTATTATATTTGAACTTTTCAAACAATGGCGCTGAAGGTTTTGTAATTCTAAATGCTACCGAGTCACAAGCATCACTACAATCCATACAAAGTGTACAGTCATCCATAGAGTTTTTATTGTCAAATGCGAATGGCTTTAGGTTATAGGGACACGCCACTGCACAATCCAATGTCTCACAACTTGCACAATCCTCTTTATATGTACCCAATGCAGCAAACGAGACTTTACCATACGCTTTTGTCAAAGTTCCTATAGGACAGATATATTTACAATAACTCATGTCTTTATAAAGGTAATACATCACAAAAGCAACCAATGTAATACCGGTAAAAAGCCAAGCTGTAGCAAGTGGTACTTTCCAGAATCCAGGTACTGTATAGTAGATGGCCCACCATCCAAAAAAGAGAATAAAGATACCGATAAATCTATTTTTCAAGAAGTTAGGCATCTCTTTTTTAAGGCCGAATTTTGTGATATATTTTCCTAAAAATCCGTGAGGACAGATACCACAAAAAATTCTACCAAAGGTAGTAAGAGTCACTACGATGAATAGAGACCAGAAGAGTCCCCAAAAGAGGTGCTGGGTAAAGATATTTTCTGTTCCGGGATCAGCAAATCCCATATATACACCATAGATGAACAGAGCGAGAACAACTATCTTCAACACCATCATAAATGTTTGATTTTTAAACAAAAATCCTAATACGGGCATACCGTATATGTC
>NZ_JBFFOH010000038.1:0-19418 GCF_041562805.1 Sulfurovum sp.
CTGTTCAGAATAACTTGTGATCGGATTTAAATAAAGTCGTGTACTTGCACCCAATATACGTTTATCATTATAGGCATCCTTCACATAAATTGTACCTTTCACTGTACCTTTACCTGTTCTTGCCAAACGATAATACTCTGATTCAGGGAATTCAATACGTGCCATTTTATTCTCTTCGCCATCTTCTGATATCATCATTTCAGATTCTGTAAGATTGTCATCAGACATATTTACATCATCTGCGTTAGTTAAATCACCCCAAAAATTTTTATCTTTGTTGATGTGTATATCTGGCTGTACGCATCCTGTAAATACAAACATTGCCATAAATGACATCAAAATTATAGTGACTATTTTAAACATTTTAACCCTTCATTCATAATTTCAGTATTATACACAATTAACATTACTTTAGTGTATTAACAACGTTTCTTTTTAAGCATTTTTTCTAAAAAAGTTTTTGCATCCGGATCACCTGAGAAGGCAGCTTTTTGGTACCAGAAGGCAGCTTTTTGACAACTTTTCTTTACTGCATATCCTTTCTGGTATCTCTTTGCTAAATGCTGCTGCGCTTCAACTTCACCCTCTTTGGCAAACCTATGAAGGTGTTTTACTTTTCGCTTTTCACCTTTATAGTACTTGACCGTATTGCGTATGAACCAGATCGTAAACATAAACAATGCTAAAATTATATAGAGTTCTATATTTTCCATATCATTAAAATATTCTACTATTTGCATCTTATTTTCCTAAACAGAATTCACCGAACATTTTGTCCAGTATCTCTTCACTGTCATAAGGCTTTGAAATAGATGAGATAGCCTTGACTGCTTCTTGCAAATGATAAGAGAAAAACTCCAACTCTCCATCCATAAGAGGTGTTTTTGCTTCTTCTATAGAAACTTTTGCTTTATTGACCGCTTCAATTTGACGGGCAGAGATAAGCATAAGTTCTTCTCCTTCTCCGATACCATCAAATAACTCCTCCAGCTTTTGGGTTAATTTCACAAACGCTTTTTTAGCACTTACTTCCAATATATCATAAGATTGGAGTCTTTTTGAATCGAACTTTCTCTCAAGATCTGATTTGTTTAGTGCAACCACAATGTGTTTATCTTCCAGTGCTTCAATGATAGAAAGTATCTTTTCATCTTCCACATCAAATACACGTGAACTGTCAAACAATGCCACGATCACATCTGCATCTTCAACCGAAGAGAGTGAACGTTCTATTCCTATCTTCTCTATGGTGTCTACAGATTCACGTATCCCTGCTGTATCTACCAGTCTGATGATATGGGATCCTATACGTACCTGCTCTTCAATTGTATCTCTTGTTGTCCCTGCAATATCACTTACAATAGCTCTATCATAAGAAAGTAAAGCATTCAGTAAAGAACTTTTACCTACATTTGGCTTTCCTATGATAGCCACTTTGAAACCATCTATAAGTCCTCTGCGTCTATGACTTGCATCAACGATATGCACTATTTGCTGAGTAAGTCCATCTAATTGTGTAACGATACTTTGCATAATATCATCAGGAATATCTTCTTCGGCATAATCGATCATCACTTCAGAGTAAGCCAATGACTTTAATAAAGCGTCCCTACTCTCATCAACAAAGGTCTTAAGTTCACCCTTCATCTGTTTTGCAAGTATCTTCGCAGCATCTACGCTTTTGGCTTCTATCAACTTAGAGATGGCTTCTGCCTCAGTAAGGTCTATTTTACCATTCAAAAATGCCCGCTTAGAGAACTCACCCGGTTCTGCAAGTCTTACACCATAAGAAGTGATGGTATCAAGTATCTCTTGCGCAACTATCATACCTCCATGACACTGAAACTCCACGATCTCTTCTCCCGTGAAGCTATGAGGTGCAGCAAAGTAAATCATAATAGCCTGGTCAATAAGTTCATTTTTAAAATTGTAAAGTGAAGTGAGATGCGCATATCTTGGAGTGATATTTTCTAAATGGGAGATTTTGTGTGCTATCTGTAAAGCAGCCTCTCCACTCACCCTAATAATAGAGATGGAAGAGACACCATGTGCAGTGGCAATAGCAGCTATAGAGTTATGCATTAGTCTTATTGTTATTGTTAAATTCGTTTATTACAACAAATTTTTTACCTTCACGGCCTGTCTTAACTGCAACATATTTATCCGGGAATCTTTCACGTAACTGTTCAAGTGCTATCTGTACCAAAATACCGTCAAGGAAACGTGTTTTACCTTTTCCCTGTTTTTCAACATTTTCGATCACCGGCTTAATATAGTTACGGATCATCTCTTGTTGTGTCGTTAGGAATTCCGCAATTTCAAGTTTAATGAAAAGTTCATATTTAGCATGTAACCAATTGAAAAGCATATAAGAAAGAGCATTATAACGATACCCTTCTTTACCTATGAGAAGAGCTGCATCATCACCATCTATAAAAATAAGTGCTGTGTTATCTCTCACATCAACTTCAACCACATCTATATCAAAACAAGAGTGAGAAAGCAGTTCTTTAAGTTGATCTTCTATCATAAGTGCCAACTCATCATACACTATCGTTTCTTCTTCAAGCGCTTCAACATCTGCAGCTTCATTATCATGATCTACCTCAAAAAAACGATCGACAATAGCATCTTTTTCAAGTATAGTTTCTAGCACTTCACTCTGGATAACCTGTTCTTCTTTTACAGTTGCAATTATTTCAGAAGCAACACTCTCTTCTGGACTTTGTACATAAAGAGATTCTTCTTTTTGAACTACACTCTCTGATTTATTTGGCACAGATTTTTTGCACGTTGCTACAATGATCGCATTTTTTTTCAAAAAGCCCAGGATACCTTTAGAAGGGTGTTGCACAACTTCTGATTGAAGTTCAGAAATAGAACATTCTAACATTTGAGAAGCTTTTTGATACGCTTCTTCCAGTGTTGGTGCTTCAACCTTTCTCATAGACTATTCCTTTGGTTTTTTATGTGCTGCAATAGCCGCTTGTTTTTGTTTTTCATACATATGATTGATGAAGTATTGTTGTGCGATCGTAAAGAGGTTGTTCACTAACCAGTACAATACTAGACCTGATGGGAAATAAACAAAGAACACTGTCATGATCACAGGGAACCACTTAAAGATCTTTTCCTGTAATGGATCAGTAAAGTTACTTGGAGTGATCTTTTGCTGAAACCACATAGATGCACCCATTAACACAGGAAGCACGAAATACGGATCCATCGCTGCAAGGTTTTCTATCCAAAGTATCCATTGGGCACCTTGTAGTTCATCTGCATTTAAAAGCACACGATAAAGCGCAAAGAAAACAGGAATTTGAAGGATCAGAGGAAGACATCCACCCATAGGATTTGCACCATGTTTCTTATACATTTCCATCATTTGTGCATTCATTTTTGCAGGATCACCTTTATACTTCTCTTTAAGATCTTTCATTTTTGGTGCCAGATCTTTAAGTTTCTGCATAGACATCATACCCTTGTATGAAAGTGGGAAGAGTACAAACTTCACAAGCAAAGTAAAGAGGATGATCGCCCATCCCCAGTTTCCGACATAATCATTTATCCAAAGTAATACTTGATAAAATGGTTTTGCGAGGAATGAGAACCATCCAAACTCAATAGCATCTGTAAGTTCTGGATTAATTGCTCTTAATATTCTCTCTTCTTTTGGTCCGATATAAGCATTTAATGTTAATGTATCTTCACCTTGTACAAAGATAAGAGGATCTCCATTTGCTTCTTTTAAAATAGAAACATTCAACCCTTTATCAAAATCAAAGAACATCGAAGCAACATATCTGTCAAAAGCAGAAGCTATTTTTGCATTTTGGAATTTTTCATACCCTTCAGCATCGCCATCTTCTACAGTGTTGATGATATCATCCGCACCCTTTACCAATGCTCCTCTTACAAGCATATACATAGACTGGTCAGCTACAGGTCTGTGTCCCGGTGTAATAAAGTATGGTGTTGATGCAGAAGTTGTAACTGTCACATCATACTGTCCCGTTGGTTTAAAAGTGATCTTTTTTGTAACGGTAACAGAAGAAAGTGTTTGTGTTAAAGTCAGCGTTTGAGGACCATTACTCACATCTATAGTTTGACTGCCTGCATTTACATAAGGTGTTTTAAATGCTTCCTCATTTAGTTTAACATCAGAAAACCTTACTTCCAGTGGTTTCACCTCAGTCGGAGATAAGATCTTTAAATTATTACCCTCATCATCATGATACTTCGTTTCTAAAAGTTCAACTTGAGAGATACGTCCAAATTCATCTACAGTCATGATAAAGTTATCAGATTTTACACTCACTAAACCTGTAGATGCCATTTGTACCGGAGCACTTGCAGCTGTTGTCGCTGTAGCACCTGGTGTAGGTACATTTGCATTAGATGCTGTGTCTATGGAAGGTGTTTGATTTGCAGTATTTGTTGTTTGTTTGGCTACTTCCGTAGGTGTTGCAGGCGGGAAAAAGTAACTATAGCCTATAAATACAAAAAAAGAAAGTGCCAGTGCCAGGAGAAGTCGTCTATTTAAATCTTGTTGTTCCAAAATTATACCTTTTATAATATGTCAATGATAGTATAGTGTTATATGTGTTAAATTATGTTGCAGAACACTTCTTAAGTGCATGTAGATACGCTTTGCGAGTCACAGAATAGTTTTCTTCAATAAGTGCAGGTTTTGCAACCAATATGTAACTACCTTGAGATAAGAGGTCTATATTTTCGATGAAATGTGCTCTTAACAAACGTTTTGCTCTGTTTCGATAAACTGCATTTCCAATTTTCTTAGAGGCGACAAAACCTACTTTATACTCATCATTCTTTTTGAAGAAAAGTACAAAGTAAGGTGTGTGCCATGTTTGTGTGGAGTGCTTATACACTCCGTTGAACTCTTTACTGGTTTTGATCCTAGTAAAATGTTTTATAGAACTGATAGTTTTATACCAGAAATATTATACTGATAGTCTTTTTCTACCCTTAGCTCTTCTTGCAGAAATTACTTTTCTACCATTTTTAGTTTTCATTCTTGTTCTAAATCCGTGGGTTCTTTTTCTTGGTGTACTATGAGGTTGGTATGTTCTTTTCATTCCGAATCATCCTTAATAAATTTTTACCTACATTCCTGTGGTATATTTGGACGGGATTTTACAGTAAAATCCCTTAAGACCTACTAATTAATGTAGACTTCTGAAAACAATTTCATTGGACTTATTCGTCTGTTTACTTTTTACAAATGTTTCAAGTAGTTTTAGGACCACTTGTTTAGGAGAATAATGTCTAACCCTTACTTCCAATTCTGTACAATAAACATCTGTACCTTTATCTAATTGAATATTGCGTATCACTCTCTCTGCAAACCGATATCCGCCATCAACCTTTGTATCTTGACAAAGCATCACATAAATGGACTCTTCTTTGTCAATTTCATATAAGATGTCCGTCTCTCGTTTTTCTTTATTCAATAATACATTTAAATCGATATCTTTTGCTGTCAAAAGCATAAGTACAAAAGTCTGTTCTCTTTCAAGATCCATAAGATAATACATAATATCAATAGTAGGTTCCAATATCTTTAACATATTTGCAGCAAGTTCAATTTCCTTACCCGTAAACCTTAAATTACTTGAACGAATTTCATTTTGTCTATTTCCCATCGCGATATGTCTCCTTCAGCATCCAATCTAAAATATTTCTTCCATTATAACAAAATATTTTAGATTCTATTGTATAATTTCTTATGAAAAATATACTATTTACTTTACCTTCTCCTTGTTGGCTACTGGAAGAAGAAAAACTACAAAAAAATCTTGAACTCCTCTCATATGTTAAACAACAAAGTGGGGCAAAAGTATTACTGGCACTCAAAGGGTATGCTTTGTGGAAAAGTTTTCCACTGATCAAACCTTATCTTGATGGATGCTGTGCCAGTGGTCTTCATGAAGCAAAGCTTGCAGATGAGACATTTTCTAAAGAAGTACATACCTATTCTCCTGCATTTAAGGAAGAAGAGATGGAAGAGATTGCCAAGATATCACATCACTTGGTATTTAATTCCCCTGCCCAGTTTCATACCTTTGCAGCGTTGGCTAAAAAAATAAATCCAAAACTCTCACTGGGTCTACGTGTGAATCCAGAGTATTCAGAGTCACCCAAAGAGATATATAACCCTTGTGGACTCTACTCCCGACTCGGCACAACCCTGGAAAATATGGATGAAACTGTTTTAGAACAATGTGATGGTTTGCATTTTCATGCACTTTGCGAACAAGACAGCTCTGCCCTTGAAAATGTACTTAAAAATTTTGAAGAGAAATTTGGCGCGTATATACCGCAAATGAAATGGATCAACTTTGGAGGGGGACATCATATTACACGTAGAGGATATGATACCCATAAACTCATACAGCTCATTAAAGACTTTAAAGAGAAGTATGAGGTAGAAGTATACCTTGAACCAGGAGAAGCCGTAGGATGGGAAACAGGTACCCTTATCACTACAGTCCTTGACATCGTGCACAACGGTATGGACATCGCTATCTTAGACTCATCCGCAGAAGCCCATATGCCTGACACGATAATCATGCCTTACCGTGCAGATGTTCGTGATGCAGGAGAGGCAGGAGAGAAAAGATATACTTATCGTCTGGCAGGTAATACCTGTTTAGCCGGAGATATCATGGGTGATTACAGTTTTGATGTGCCATTAAAAATAGGAGATAAAGTGATCTTCGAAGACCAGATGCACTATACTATGGTCAAAGCCACTACCTTTAACGGTGTGAAGCTTCCCTCTATCGCCATACAAAGACTAGACGGCACTGTAGAAGTAATACGTGAGTTTGGCTATGAGGATTTTAAGAACAGACTCTCTTAAAATTCCTTTGTATACATAATATCATAAGATTGAGACTCTGCACCAACACTTATAACACTTTCCAAATTTTTCCGATGACGGTATTTTACTCTTAGACGGGCAAATACTGTATCGAAGGTTGCCATTATCTTCTCTGACAATTTTTGACCTACTTCTAGACTGTTACCCTCACCTAATACAAGATGATCCAGGTCTATACCTACATCTGATAGAACAGATTTCGCCATAGTACCACCCATCATCCTCATCATATCATCACCGGTATTTGTACCAGCACCTGCTTCAGTATCAAATAAGATGATCGATAATATCTGTTCTTTGGTCAAGCTTGGTTTAGATGAAAACTTAATATTTGGTACATCCGCTGGACCCGTAGCCTTTATTGTAATAAGATAATTGGCTGATCTATAATTAACACTTGCATCAAGCATAGGTTTATTTGGGTTACCGGTAAAATAGATATAACTTTTATTGAGTACAAACTTCTTGCCTTCAAACGTATAACTACCACCTTGAAGTATCTCTATGGTACCCAGTAACATCAACTCTGCATGTTCTGCTTTATATACCACCAGGTCTATTGTTGATCTAATGTCTATATCACCCTGCTTATGAATGAATGGGGTTTTTGTTTTTATGTGTATGGAAACACTAAGGTTATCCGTAAATGAAGTATCTTCTTTCTTTTTCATATCTTGAACAATGAGAATGTCACTGTCTGAAGCAAAACTTTCTTGACTTGAATCATAATCTATAGTACCACCCAAAATGATCACTTCGCCATTGACATTTGTCTTATTGCCATCCAATACTGTTTTGATATCCACATCACTGTCTAACTCTACTATGTCATGTGCAATATGCAAATTCTCAGCATTTGCGTCTATGGTTCCTTTTTTGGTTTTTGTATTATACTCGCCCACTACCTCCAATTGGTCATTAAGCCAAAAAGGTGAAATGCTCACATTGCCATCTACAAACGAAACAGTTGAAGGTTTTGTAGAAAAAAATTCTTTGGTGGCATACGTCAGAGTATAACGCTTCAATATCACTTTTGAATCCTCCATACTTACTGCAAGATCAATATTGCTCACAGAATGCGCCATTTTATGATCAGGGTGATATATGATCTCTGGTGACTTCAATATCATATCTACAGTCTTTAATTCATTAACCTTCAAGGAGATATCTGCACTACCTTTCACAACAGGTACATCTGCCAATGTATAGATACCTTGAATACTTTCTATCAGGGTCTGCATAGAATTGATGTTTGTATCGATACTAAGATCTTGTTCGGCTATACCAGAAATATCAGCAAACACACCACCTAAGATTATCTTTCCGTCTACCTTTGTACTCTCTAGATCATAATGTGCTTTAGCTGTTAAAGTACCTGCGGTAAGTACACTATCGACACTATTATCTAAAAGTTCAGCATCAGCCTTGATAGGATTTAAGCTATCCCATTTAAGTTCTTGACTATAAGCACGCAAAAGAGATTCTTCTGGTATATGCGTGACTGTTTGGACTTGTAATTTTTCTTCATAACTTATGTTTGCATCCATATTTAGCACATTTGAATTGATTTTTGCATAAGCTGTTAATGAAACATTTTCATCAAAACGTATAGGTGCATCTATCACTATATTGGCTTTCGTTTGGTTCAATTCTGCAGGAAGTTCAATAAATTCATTGAGTACCAGCGCCTCTTTATTCTCTAAATGTAATACAGCCTTTTTAAAATCAGATGATATAAATGTTCCCTGAAGATTATCAGATTCTATGTCTGTTTTGATACTTTGCGTATCACCTTTGTATTTGATATGTAGATTATTAAGTGGTTTTACAAATTTGGCATCTACCCCTATGATCTGTTTCGCTTCGATCTCTCCACTATAACTTATGTTGTCGTCCATTATAAAGAGATTGGTCACTAAAACATTTTTTGCATAAGGTGTGCTCAAAAGCAGATCACTCTTAGCCTTCATACTGCTTTTTTCAATATCATACTTCACATTGATATGTAAATTGTCGATATCAAGATTAAAATCATCTTCACCAGCTTTGAGTATCTGCTCCATCTTTATCTGTAGATCTGAGCTTACCATTGATCGAGAAACATTTAAATCTAAAACTATGTCACCCACTGCCTCTCTTCTTATAGGAAGTTCATACATTTTAAAAAGTGCTTTTTTAGGTTTAAAATCCACTTTCCCGATGAGCTTATTATTTTTAACTTTCGTCTTATAGACAATATCACTAAGATTTGTACTGCTGCGCAAGTCCAGGTTGGCTTTTTGAAGCACAAGTTTTTGTACATCAAAAACAGCGTCTCTTCCTGTTACGTTCAACTGTTTTATATCTACAGGATCATAAACAAGAGGAAGTAGACTGATCTCTAATATATCAAGATGTACCCATTTAGGGATAAGCGGGTTTCCTGGTTCATTTTTACTAGCGTTATCTTCTGCCGTAACCGGTACATCACTTTTATCAGTCACTTTACTCTCATTACCATCAGGGAGGAAAAGTGTTTGCAGTGCAAGAGCATCAACATCTTTGATACTCAATTTTTTCACGTATACATGACCATCTTTCAAACTTGCATCCAGAACAATATCAGTTATATTTGAATCTACTTTCAAACCCAATTTATCTACACTCACACTATCACTTGCATACTCTACACCCATCACATTCAACGCTACATTTGAAATAGTAATGCCCTGTTCAACAAAAGGTTCAAGATCTACGTACAGCTGATCTACACCTACCCCAAAATCAAAAGGTTCACTACTGCTGCTTTCATTGTTATCAAAAGAGGCTATAAGGCTTTTGATCGTATCTACATTGGCTTTTTCTATCCGTAGTGTCTTCACAATGATCTTTTTCTTAAAAAGCCCAGAGGGATTCCACTTGAAAGTAATGTGTTGTGCCATAGATGCATTATCATAAGCCAGATCTTCTATCTGTAAGCCAGTGAGTATATTACCGTGGATGCGACTATAGGTGATATTGTAGTCCGGTGAATATTCATCAGCAACTTTCTTGATCACCAAAGGTGAATTGGCTACAAAATAAATAACCAGTCCCAATACTATCAAAGTGATCAACATATAAACTACTATTTTTCTAAGCCAAAGAAGGGGTCCATAAAGTAATAAATTTTTCAAAACGATTGTCCTATTTGAAAGTTTATACCATGTATAGTAGGATCATTGACATTCACCCCAACATCCAGTTTAAAAGGTCCGATGGGTGTCATATATCGTACTCCCAGACCTGCAGAGCTTATGACCTCTCCTGAAAAGTCATAACTCTTTTCAGTTAGCATCGTATTATCAGTAAAAACTGCACCATAAATATCACCCTTCACAGGAAAATTTGCTTCCAATGAGAGATTAAGCCAGGTTGATGCCCCATTAATACTGTCTTCGGTAGAAGAGATGATTACACCAAGTTCCCTGTAACCGTATGCACGGTTAGAGTATGGACCTCCAGCAAAAAAGTACTTTGATTCAGGGATCACATTATCAGTTCCATCGATCAGGCCAAGTTTTCCCACCGCAGAAAGTGTGATATTTGAAAGTGTATGGATGATCCTACCTTCGAATAATGCTTTATAATACTCACTAGTTTCATCATCTTTTGCAAGTCCTAATTCACCATAGGCAGAAAGATAATATCCATACTTTGGATTAAGCTTATCATCTCTGGCATCATACACAGCATCTATATAGGGATAAAGAAGATTAAATGTACCTTCATTCACAGCCTGTTCAAAGATAGTAGAATCATAACCATCCAAAAGAGATATAATAATATCTTCGAATGCCATTCCTGCTCTTAATCTCAGTTTTTCATCCTTGTATTCCAAATAAGCCTTCCCGTAAGACATCTCTTCTGTAAAACCATCATACTCTAAATTTGAATATCCAATTTCTGCACCAAAATCAATCGGGTAATCTAAAATATGTAATAGAAACGGCTTAAAAAATGCCAATTTTGCTATTTGATCCTTATCTGAGTATGAAACTGTAAGAGAAAGTTTTTGGGCATTTCCCATAAAATTATTTTTAGTTATTTGACTACGGAGACGTGGCCCCTCAAAGGTATCATACCCTACTCCTGCCTCAAAATGGTACGCTTTCTCCATCTCTGTAAAGTTTATATCCACTGGTATAACATTATAAAACTTCCTGTCTACATTCACAACTATAGAGTCAAAGGCACTCAGTGCATAAAGGTTATTAGAGGTACCTTGTACCAATTTAGGACTATATACTTCTCCTTCTTTAGCTCTTACACGTGATTTTATGATGTCCTCATCTACCGTTTTTAAACCTGTGATCGTCAGTTTTCCAAAAGTACATAGACCACCTTTCTCTAAGTTATAACGAACATCCACGGTATGTTTATCCAGATCTACATATGCTTTAGTGTCAAACTCATAACTACAATAGCCATCGTTAAGCAGCTGTTTAATAATATCCGTTTTTATCGATATAAACGTTTTTGCTTTAAAAATTTCATTCTTTTGCAATGTGATCAAGGAAGAGATATCATAATCACTGGAGATATTGATATCTCTGACTTTTACAGGTTCATTTTCAGTAACCGTTACAAAGATAGTGCTGTTGGTCTCTTTGATCGAAAATTTTACATCATAAAAACCTTCAGAGTTATAAAAACTTTTTAAAGCAGGTTCTAAAGTAGGCAGTAGTTTATCTTCAATGCTAGGTCTGTCTTCTTTCCAAAATTGAAAGAATTTTTTAGTTTCAACACCTGTTGCATCCTGCAGGTCAGATTCTTCAAAGTGTTTTTGTCCTGTAAAATGGATCTCATGTGTGGGTAAAACTATTTCATCTGCTAAGAGAAAAGTAAACATACACAGTGTTATAAAAATCTTCAATTTATCATACATTCATTCTTCTCCTTTCTATAAAATATTTTACTTTCATCTTAACTCAACAGATCTTTCACACTTTCCAAAGGATCTTTGCCCTCTTCTATCATAGCATAGACCTCTTGGGCTATAGGAAGATAGAGCTCTTTTTCTTTTGCTATTTTATAGATAGCTTTAGCAGTAGGTACACCCTCTGCTACTTCCCCTAGCTCTTCAAGGATTTCATCCATACTCTTACCTTTGGCAATTCCCAATCCAACACGGTAATTACGTGAGAGCGTGGAACTTGCAGTAAGGAAAAGATCACCTGCTCCACCCAAAGAGAGAAATGTCTCATTTCTGGCACCAAAAAATTCACCAAAACGGCTCATCTCTACCAGTCCTCTTGAGATAAGGGCTGCTCTAGCATTATTCCCAAGTCCCAGACCATCACAAACACCACCTGCTATAGCAATAACATTTTTGTATGATCCTGAGATCTCTGCACCTATCACATCATCATCCACATACCCTTTAATGAAATTAGGCAGTGCATCTGCATAGGTTTGTGCCAGTTTGGGATTCGTAGAGCTTATTTTAAGTGCTGTAGGAAGTGACTGTTGTACTTCAGCTGCGAAGGAAGGTCCAGAGATAAAAGCCAATCTATCAGCAGAGACAAATGCACCATAGACTTCGTTTAGAAATGCACCTGTGCTTGTCTCTATCCCTTTGGCTGCTACAAGTATATTTTGTCCATGATCGACAAAGTTCTCTTCCATCCATCCACGAACAAACTGTGCAGGAATTGCCATCACCAGATATTCATACGATAAAGCTTCGCTCATGGGAACAAAATTCTCTATATCTTTACTGTTCCGAGAAGAGATAACCACATCATTATTCTGACTATAGGCATGATACAATGCCTGTCCCCATTTACCTGCGCCTATAATTGCTATTTTCATTTATGAACCTTTCCAATATGACTAGTCATATGAGCCAACTGCTGTAGTTGACCTAGCGTCAGTGTAGTCAATTGGGCTTTTCTCAATTGGCGTTCTGTAACAATCATTTTCATATCTTTATCCCTCATACTTTTTTTCAATCATTTCAACAAACTGTGAAGCACTCTCATCATACATATCAAATATTCTACTCACACCTGCTAAAAGTAATTTTCTATTGTCCTCTTTGGTATCAGAAAGTGCCACGATATCACTCTTAAACCCATTTGCACGAAGTGTAATACTGTAATAGACATTAACCGCTTCTTCATCCATAGCACACACTGCAATACCATCCTTGACATCTGGTGCTTCACTGCTTTTTTTGTCAATGAGGATCACATTGGTAAAACCATCTCTTTTGGCTCTTTCATAATTCTCATTATCTATCTCATAAACCGTAACTTCGATCCCTACCTCTTTGAGCATTTTACAGATATGACTACTCTTATGTGTGTAACCAAAAAAGAAGATGCTTTTTTTCTCTTCTTCACTGTGTTTTTTCAAATAATTGAACGCTTTTGTATCTACCACATCATAAGGCTCAACCAAACCATCTACTTTAGTAGCTTCATATTGTGGACGTAATTCGACTTGATTCATACGGGCATAAACCACTGAGTCTGCCTGAATACTTTTTGCATTGAGTATAAAGTAGATATTATTGATATCAGAGCTTCTCAACGTCAACATCGCAGCGATGTTCCCTCTCTCATACAATGTTTTAATAAGCTTTGCAGATGAACCATCTGCATGTATCACCTGATAGCCGTCTTCAAGTGCGATCTTAGATTTCTCTTCATCACTTTCTATGATCACAGGTTCATAATTTCTATGTATTTTTAGTTTCTTGGCGATAGTTGTACCCAAGTGGCCATATCCATTGATGATGACCACATTTTGCATTTTGTTCACAGAGTTGATACTGTCTTGGTTGCGCAGTTCTCCAAATCTTGTAGAAAAAGCAGAAACCATCACAGAAGTCACAAATGAGATCATAGCGATACCAAAAATAATACCGAACATCGACACTATTTTACCTAATTCAGTCACAGGAGAGATATCACCGTATCCCACAGTAGATATGGTTACCAATGCCCAATATAAAGCATCCAGATAAGAACCTAATGCTTCATTGACACCAAATTCAAGAAGATAAAATATAGAACCAAATGTAAAAGTGACACCTAGAAGCATATAGCCTAAAAAGACAAATTCGAAACGCTTTTTAAGCAATGCATTGAAAAGACTTGATGCTCCATGCATATAGTGATACAGCTTAAGCAGTCGTATAATTCTAAATTTTGGGAAAATAGCTATAAGATCAATAAGTGCAGGCAGCGAGATCATATAGCGTAATTTAGACTTAACTACTGCCCAATATCGTGCAGATCCACTCTCTTCAGAAGAAGTAGAGACAATATATTTATGTATATCATGACTGATCCACAGTCTCAACAGATATTCCAATGCAAAGATACCCGTTACAAAATAGAGATCAAACTCTACAAGCCATTCAGGTACCTTTTCAGATTTACTCAAGATAAGTATAGAAATTGAAATGACAATAAGCCCTATCATAAATGCATCAAAGTACTTTTTATAAGGGTAGTTTACATCTTCAAGAAGTGAACGGAAAAATGATTTTATCTTTTGATAGCGTACAGAGCTATCTATCTTGTGCGAGAGTTTAACTATGAAGTCATGCATATGTTTCTACCTCCCAAAAGTTATCATCCCATGGTGAAGTACCAGGGATGAGATATATATCTAGCCAAGTCTTGCTTTAAGTAATTCATTTACTTTAGCAGGGTTTGCCGATCCTTTGCTGGCTTTCATCGTTTGTCCCACAAAGAAACCAAAGAGTTTGTCTTTACCACCTTTGTACTGCTCTACTTTATCCGGGTTTGCAGCCAAGATCTCATCGATAATAGCCAATATTGCTCCATCATCACTCACCTGTGCCAATCCAAGTTCGTCAATGAGAGCATCTATATCACGACTCTCATTTTCCATCATATGGTCAAGGATCTCTTTAGCTCCTGATCCGGAGATCGTACTGTCAGATATCTTAGACACAAGTGTTCCCAATGTCTTAGCATCTACAGGAGAATCTTCTATAGCATTACCCGCTTTGTTCAAACGACCAAGTAATTCTGATGTTAGCCATGTTACCGCTGTTTTAGCTACTGCACCATGCTCCAACATCTCTTCAAAGTAGTATGCCATCTCTTTATCTGCAGTGATCACGTGTGCATCAGCAGACTTGACACCAAGTTCTTCTACATAACGTTTTACTTTAGCATCTGGAAGCTCCGGCATGATCTTTGCTTCAGCTATCATCTCATCAGTCACTATCAGCGGACGTAGATCAGGATCCGGGAAATAACGGTAATCTGCTGCTTCCTCTTTCCCTCTCATAGACTTTGTTACACCTTCATCCACATTCCAAAGACGTGTTTCCTGATTCACCTCTTGCTCATAGACACCATCTTCATACGCTTCGGTTTGTCTTTGCACTTCATAGGCTATGGCAGCAGCTACAAATTTGAATGAGTTGATGTTCTTTATCTCAACTCTTGTACCAAATGCTTCCTGACCTTTTGGACGGATGGAAACATTCACATCACATCTAAATGAACCCTCTTGCATATTTGCGTCAGAGATGTCAAGATAACGTACAGTAGAGTGAAGTTTTTTCAAATATGCTACTGCTTCATCAGAACTTCTCATGTCCGGATCAGATACGATCTCAAGCAATGGTGTACCTGAACGGTTCAGATCTACTTTAGAGTGGTTACCCTCATGCATGTTCTTACCTGCATCTGCCTCAAGGTGTGCCTGAGTCATTCCGATACGTTTTTGTGTACCATCTGCAAGATCTATGAACACCTCACCTTTCTGTACGATCGCTTTTGTCAATTGTGTGATCTGATATGCAGAAGGACTGTCTGGATAAAAATAAGATTTTCTATCAAATATAGATTCATGATTTACATTTGCATTGATCGCATATCCAAGTCTCATTGCTTTTATCGCAGCTTCTTTATTGACCACAGGTAAAGCGCCGGGAAGTGCCAAACATGTAGGACAGGTATTCGTATTTTGGTGCTCTGCAAAAGAGGTAGGACAAGAGCAAAATAGTTTCGTTTTAGTGTTAAGTTGAACATGAACTTCAAGACCGATGACGGTTTCAAACATAGTGATTTTCCTTATAAATATAACGCGTGTTGAATGAGATAGATTATAGCGTTTTGCTTATTTAAGAGAGTTTATTGCTTGATGATACGGACATCTCCAAAGAAAACAAGGTCTTTTAAAACTGCTTTTTCTACCAGACCTTCTTGACCTATTCTTACATCAAGTTCACCTTGTTTACTATGATAGAGTTTACGATGCATCACTACCGTACTGTACCAATCACCCTCTTGACCCTGGCCTAAAAGACTTTTCATTGACTTTAAAGATTTTTCTGAAGGTAGTGTAATATCAACACGGCCATTTTTCCGATCTGCACCTATGGCTATAAATCGATACTGCTTAGCTGTGTATTTATGCATGATATGTTTGGGAAGGTTCAGAAAGAGTGTCATCATGTCATCTTTACCATAGTAATCAAGTGTCACTGTTCTATCTTGAATCAGTTCATCGTATTTCCACTTTTTATACTGCCGTGTAACTTTCTTTTTTTTATGATTCACCCTGTAAATGGTTGTACTCGTATAGTATCCAAAAGATTTGATCATCTGGTACATATCTGTTATCAGTAAACCATTAACAACATGCCCTTTGGAGATATGTCGTTCTTTAAGATCATCAGTCACTGCCCTTGCTATACCTACAGCAGATACATTTGCATCTAACATATAATATTTATGATCAGATGTCAGTGTAGCATGTACTTTGCCCACTTCACCAAATACACCAAATTCAACAGAGTAATCTGCTTCTATATTTTTGGCATTTAGACTCGATGAAAACAAGATAAAAACAAAAGTGATAAAAAGAGAAGTGATTCGTAACATTTTCTAGCCTCTAAAATAACGGATAGAAGCAAAACCGCTGGCTCCGGCTATTTGACACGCGCTTATCTGTTCCTGTGTCAAAATACCCCCCAAGGCCAACACCGGTATATTGACTTGTGAAGTAACAGATGCTAACGCTTCCAAACCAACAGGTAACCCTTTATTTGGTGTATCAAAAACAGGACTGAAAGTTGCCATGTCCGCACCTAATGATTCTGCATTTTTGAGCTCATCTATACTATGGGTGCTCACAACAACAAAGAGATCCATCGCTTTTGCCTCAGGTATATCATTTAGTTGTAAACTACTTAAATGTACACCATCGGCTCCTGCAGCATTTGCCGATACAAGGTCTCCATGAATGATGACTTTTTCAAAACCAAACACTTTAGCTGCTTTAACAAAATCAACATCGTACTTAGAAGCATTGGATTTATCTCGATAGACGATCATAGAAGCTTTTTGGGAAAATCTTGTTAAGTCACGTTCTAAATGGTTGAGATCTAAGGTAGAAGGGTCAGTGATAGCATAGCTGATCATTGTAAGTTGCTGTTCTCTTTTTGTATGAGAAGTTTTTCAAGCAGTGCTGTTTGCTTTTTAAGTTCCAAATGTCGCTCTTTAGCAGTGATAATATGTTCAAGTAAAAGTACAGATATCATCCCAGGCAGTGCACCCATAAATCCAGATACCAGTGCCAAAAGTAGATTATCATGATAAAAAGCGAGAAATGAAGTTACGGCACCTAGCAGGACAGCTGCCCATGCTACGCCTAAGAGAAAGTTGACCACAAAACTCAACGGTCTGTTTTGTAGTCTCATGTTAAGTACTCCAATGTTTTCTTAGTGCTCTTCTTCTAGTGCTAGTGCACCTGCAAGATAAACATAAGTAAGGATCATAAATACAAATGTTTGCAAAAATGCCATAAATGTAAGAAGAACAAGTGGTGTGATAGGTATGATCCATGGTGTTAACATTAAAAGAACCCATAAGAACAGGTCATCACCCTTAATGTTACCAAAAAGTCTGAATGAAAGTGAAACGATACGAGACATATGAGAAACGATCTCAATTGGGTACATTAAAAGTGACATTGCAAATTTTGCTATTGGATTCATCTCTCCAAGGTGTACAAAGTTTTTAAAGTATTTAAAAGCACCTTGTTTTTTAACACCTTCATAATTGTAGTAGAAAAATACTAGAAGTGCTAAAACCAATGTAACATTGATGTTTGATGTTGGAGATTCAAATCCAGGGATAATACCGATAAGGTTATTCACAAGTACAAACAAACCAATTGTCGCAATTAAAGGTAAATATTTACGTGCATGCTCTTCACCGATAACATCTTTACCCATAGCAATAACACCACCAAGAAACGCTTCCATAACGTTTTGTGTACCTGTTGGTACAGCTCTAAGACTCTTTGTTGCCATTTTCGCAATAGCGATGATAATAATTGCTGTCAAAACCAAGTGCGAAACAAATAACATTTGTCCATGTCCAAATATTGCGCCTAGATAAGTAAATATACCTTCCATATAACATCCTCTTTTAAGTTAAATATTGCGGGATTATACCGATTAATTGCTTAGTTTTAGGCTAATTTCTCTTGCCCTAAGCGATAAAGTGCAAAATCATATTTAATGGGGTCTTTTTCATCAAAAGTACGTAAGGTATCAGTCAATTCTATGCTTGCTTTCATATCATAGGTTTTACGATTGAGTAATCCTAAACGACAAGAAACTTGAAATGTGTGTGTATCTAAAGGCATGAGCAGATCTTTTTTATCTATTTTTGACCATAATCCCATATCTAAGGCATCTTTCCGGACCATCCAGCGCAAGTACATCATATAACGTTTATAGGTACCTGCAGAAGCTACTTTTTTGGGTACAGAACCTGTTAAAAAACTATATCCTCTTGTTTGTCTGGGATATACAGATTGTAAAGTCTCTATAAAAGACCAGAGACCATCTAAAACATTTTCTTCTTTTTGGTAACCGTTATAGAAGATATTTTCAATACTCTCTTCAGATCTTAAACGTTTTAATGCGATAAAAAGTGCAGCCACATCTTCAGAGTTTTGAAAACGATAATAATGCGAAGAGAGTGTTCTTTGTATCTGCTCTTCACTGGACCCTAACAAAGAAAAATCCAAACTTTGTAAAAACTTTACAATAACTCCTGCATTACCATAGGCAAATAAGGCACAGATCAACGCTATAGATTCATCTTTATATTTAGATGCGATGAGAAGGGGGTCTGGTTTTTCGTAAGAGATTTCAGAGATATTGTTTCTGGCTTTTACTTCTTTGTCTAAAAGCGTTTTGATATCTTGCAGTGCTTTATTCATATTTTTCTTTTTAAGCACCTAGGTGCGTGAGCATTATGCTGAAAAAACTCAGCGTTAGCGTAGGAAAGATGGGCTTTGCCCATTTTCCGTCCTAATAAATTACAAGGTAAAGTGTTCACCGAGATAATGCTTACGTACATTCTCATTATTGGCTATTTCATCACTTGTACCCGTGGCAAACATTTCTCCGCTTCTCATCACGTAAGCTCTATCGCAGATACCCAGTGTTTCACGTACATTATGGTCTGTAATAAGAATACCC
>NZ_JBFFOH010000039.1:0-19390 GCF_041562805.1 Sulfurovum sp.
AGAGAGATTATTTAGCTTAGTCACCCCAAAAGGGTGACTAAAGTCTTGAAGAACTTAGCCTTCTTGACCAGCCATTTCCATTGTAATACAATTACGATCAAGCATGTCAGAACAAACGTATACACAAAGTGCACACCCTTTACATCTATCTTCATCTACCCAAGATGTGTTCCCCTCTTTATCGAACATAAGCGTATTCGCTTCTGGACAATATAAAGTACACGTGTTACATTTATATTCAGCACATTTGTCTGCATCTACTTTTGCTACATAATACATTCTTACTCCTTTACTCCAACGAAAATTTAAACATATATATATTAATTACAAAAATTAAATTCAATCTTCATAATCAATAGATTAGAAATGGAGCCTCAAATTAACTTTACACAAAAAAACCTTAATAACAGACACCGGTTATTAATATTCATGAAAAATTATTTTTCAACCACATTAATATGTTTTCAAATGGGAGTTTACTGAAAAAACCTTTGACTTTTCTTATAATTTACATAAAATACACACATTATAAAAAGCAGTTTTTTATAATTATTATATGAACTTATCCATAGCAAAAAAAATAATGAATGTATTTTTTAATATCTCTCTTCAAAAGATAATTGACCTCTATACATTATATATAAAGAAAATTTCCAGCATCCAAATGTGTGCATTTTTCTTTATTGAAGCAATTTATCATTGATGTCTCTTGTATTAAAGGGTTAATACACTATACATTTTATATCAATGTATAATGTATAGTGATAGTGATCGCATCAAATTGTGAAGTAGTAACACAAAGCACTTTTAAATTGGAGTTTTAGTACTAAAATAGACTATATTTTAATAAATTAACCTATAATTTCAAAGGTTTTAGAAGATAATGTTGATTACCTTCGTTGTTTATATACATTATGGTTTAGTACACAGAAGTATTATTAATAGTTAGTTCTAGACCAAGTAAATAGAAATTTTTACAAAATAGGATCATAGGAGTTTTATATGGAAAAACTAGTTTTATTCATTCCGTTTATGCCAATCATAATTGCAATATTGATAGGTTTCTTAAATAAAAAAGAGCTCATGCCTAGAGTGGCTATCTTTTTTTCATTTATAGTAGCACTTTTAGCACTTTATGGTACCTACTATGTGATGAGTACAGATGAAGTGATTGATGGTTTTGGTGGATACCTCATTTACAATGAACTCTCTGCTATACTCGTGCCTTATGTCGCCATCCTTGGTCTTGTTATACGAAAGTACTCTACAAAATACATGTGGGACGAACCTGGGTATAAAAGATTTTTCATACTTTTGAACTTCATATTCTCAGCTATCTATCTTCTTGTAATGAGTAATAACCTGATCATTCTGACTATCGCATGGCAACTGATGAGTATCAGTCTCTATCTTCTTATATCGTTTAATGTTGAGTCCAAATCTGCTATTAAAAATGGTGGATGGACAATGCTTGTACATAAACTGGCTGACCTGCTCTTTATCATAGCTGTAATTCTCACTTATAAAACATTTGGTAGTTTTGAATTATCAGAACTGAGTGAAAAATGGTTGCTTATGTCCCAAAGTGGACCTGTAGATGATCCTATGATCTATGCTGTAGGTTTCCTCTTCTTATTTGCGGCTATGATGAAATCAGCCATTATACCTTTTCATCTTTGGTTGCCATATACGTCAGAAGCACCTACACCAGTCTCTGCACTTATGCATGCTGGAGTTGTAAACGTTGGAGGTATCCTACTTAATAAGATGGCATTCTTGCTACTTTTAACTCCTGAAGTTCTCAATGTCGCATTTGTAATGGGTCTTATTACAGCTGTTTTTGCATCCATTCTGATGCTTGCTGTATCTGATATAAAACGTTCTCTTGGTTACTCTACTGTGGGTCAAATGGGCTATATGATCATGGAAGTAGGACTGGGTGCATTTAGTCTCGCCATCTACCACCTTATGGTACATGGAATATTTAAAGCCTCATTGTTCTTAGAATCTGGAAGTCTGATCAATCAGGCAAGAAAAGAGCCAAACGTTCCTAAAAGACTTTCACATGAACTTTTCTGGGAAGAGAAGCCGCAATATAACAGTATAAACATGTTCCGTATGATTGCCTTCTTTACTGTATTGCCGGTGATTGTTTTCATTGGCGTGAAATTCCTGCTTGATGATGGGTTCTTCCACTTTAACGCTGCTACACTCATACTTGCATTTGCCTGGCTTACTGGTACACAACTCTTTTTGTCTTTCTTTGAAGTATCCAAAGCAAATTCACCAAAAGTCATTCTAGCGCTTATCAGCTCCTTCATTATTGTATTGTTCACCTATGAATTTGTAGGACTTGCCCTTGAGCATTTCCTCTATGGTAAATATGGCGTTCTCTTTTATGAAGTTGCTACACTCCATGTAACGGGAACAATGACCCTACTCATGTTGATAGCTATAATGATCGTTGGTTGGTATTTTACCTATAAACAACATTATATTGGTATACCTATAGGTGAGCATAAACCTAATAAATCTAAATGGCGAATATACAAGATGTTGGCAAAAGAAGGCTATATCTCAGATATGTATGTCAAATATTTCAAAATATTTTAAAGAGGAATGTAAATGTTAATAGATTTTATTTTATTATTTTTGTTTGCGGGAGTACCCTACTATGTCTTTTTTGAAAAGACAAGGATCTTAGGGAAAGAGAAAATATTTTATCTTTCTGCTTTCCTGCTTATTTGTGGGATCATACTTTCTCATTTGTCTCCACAAACAGCATCAACACCAATAGCTGTCGTTGCACTGATCGCTTCGTTATTTTCGCTTTATAAAGCGAAAAAGACAACCAATCTGTATAAATTGGCTTACTATATACTCTTTTTTAATGCGCCAATGCTTATTATGTTTAAAACTAGAGAGAGTACCTTATACGGAGTGTCATTACTGATAACACTACTTGGTATTTTCATGATGGGTAAATACTATGAGCGTAACTATGGTAGTGCAAACTATCGTTCCATAACTGGGATTACACTTGTTACACCATATGCGGGATTAATGTTAACCATTTATTTAACAGCCTTAGCACTCTACCCTCCTTTTCCAAATTCGTTAATGTTTCTAAATGGAATACTCGCCGCTGACCTTAGTGTTTTATGGTACATAACGGTAGTGATCATATTCTTTGGAAACTTTTTAATCGCGGTGAGAGTAATGGCAAAAACAGTTTTTGGAAAACCAAATACCAATGTACACTACATTGACTTAGCTCCTAAAGAGCGATGGCTACATTTGACTATATTTATTATATTACTAGTCCTAAGTCTTGTAGGACTTGAGGAGTTATTAGCATGAGTATATTAGAAAAATTAGATGCGGTTAAAGATACCGTACCACACTATTGGCCTATAGGTGCTTTTATACACCATAACCCTCTAAAAGGTTTTGAACATCTTAATTTCAAAGAAGCTCTTATCAAAGCGCAAAGCATCTTTGGTGGTAAAGTCTATATGGATCCGGACTATTACATTGATCTTTATAATGAAGGTAAAGTAAAGCCTGAACAACTCGAAAAAAACTTGTTAAGATCGCTCAATGAATCAAATCTTGAAAAGTATGCAGATGATGCTAAAACATTTATGCTTGATATCAGTCCATTATGGAAAGGTTTAAGAAGCTATGAAGAATTAAAAGTACATGAAATTGATGAAGAACTTCACACGTATCTTGAAGCAAATTCGATCTACATGAATACTGATACATGGATAGAGTCACTTACAGAACATATGACACTCTATGAAATACATGACGCACTATTTGGTACAAGTGAAAAAGAACTGATTGAAAAAGATGTTATTGAGTTCATCGCACGTTTTCTTGATAAACAGCAAACTACACTTAGTATGTCAGATAGAGACCTTGGTATGTTCAATACCTTTAAACTCTATGAAGATATTGACTATGTGATCGATGCAGAAGGCTATGTGAAAGAAGCGCTAGAAAAACTTAAAGTTGAAGATGTAGAAAAATACTTCTTAACTCACATACTAAAACTACATGGATGGGCTGGATATATCAAATACCGTTCAGAAGACAAAGAGTACTTTCCTCAGCAAGAGCATCCTTCAACAATGATGGATTATATGGCTGTCAGATTGCATTTTGAGTTAAAATATATGCAAAAAGAAGATATAAATAACTTTGATAAACTCAAAGCTTATATCAAAGAGAATACTCCTTACGCTATATTAAAGCTCTTACGGGAAAAAGGTAAGCTTACAGGTACCTATAATGATGCGATGGAGGATCATCAAGACTATCAAAAGATTCTAGATGCTTATGTAAAAGATGAGATCAATTTAAATTCACTTCAAGTACAACTGGCGAAAAAAAGTTTACCTGAGCTTAATATGTCACTCATTGAGTTTTCCAACTTTGCAAATTTACTTAAAAAAGAAGAAGGGTTTATTTGGCTAAAGTCTCTGGAAGATACTTATATCACTGAGCATGTAGATGAATTTACATCTCTTCATACCTACGATGAAAAACCTCTTTCATCCACTATATTTTGTTTAGATGTAAGATCAGAAGTCATACGTAGAAAAATAGAAGAATCTGGTCCATACAACACCTATGGTGCAGGTGGATTCTTAGGTATTCCTATCTCATTTGTCGAGTTTGACAAGGCACATGCATTGGCACTGGCTCCAGCCATTGTTAAACCTCAAAATATAGTATTTGAAATACCTATTGAATCTCATGAAGATTATAATACAAAAAAAGGTGTCAATAAAACAACAAAAAAAGTCTTAACTGATCTTAAAAACAATCCATATACACCTTATATCATGGTTGAGGCAATTGGATGGATGTTTGGTGTTAAACTTTTTGGCAAAACATTTTTTCCAGAGAAGACCAACAAACTTTTCAACAATATGAAACCAAAAAAACCAAAAACCACTTTTACGCTTGATAAGTTAACCATTAAAGAGATTGAAAAATATATTAGAAGACTCCATACAAATATTATCAATGAAGTGTTAACTACCCAATCTGATACAGTACTTACTAAAGATGAACTCTACATCTTATGGGAACATCTTGTTTTTAATAAAGATTTATGCATTAAGATATCTCCAGACATTATCAATAAATTAAAGCATGCTTATCATATCACAGGTCAAGACTATGAGGAGCAAAAAGAGAAACTTGCCATGGTTGGATTCACCATTGATGAACAGGTGATGTATTTAGAAAACCTGCTAAATATGATAGGTCTTGTAAAAGATTTCCCCAAGTTTGTAACTATCTCTGGGCATGGAAGCGTCTCTGATAATAATCCATTCGAGTCTGCACTTGATTGTGGTGCCTGTGGAGGTAGTATTAGCTTACCAAATGCAAGAGCACTCTGTATGATCGGTAACAAACAAGAGATACGTGAAAAACTTAGAGAAAAAGGGATAAATATTCCTACTGAGACCAAATTTTTACCTGCCATGCATGTCACAACAACAGATGAAATTACATTTTATGACACAGATATATTAAATGCTTCGGAATTAGAACTTTTCATGAAAATCCAACAAGACTTTAAAAAAGCATCACTGGCATCAAGAGAAGAAAGAGCCCTCACTTTACCTAACGCAAATCAACAAGAAGACCTGTTTATTAAGACAATGGATTGGTCTGAACCTAGACCAGAATGGGGTCTTGCAGGTAACATGGGTGTATTTGCAGGTCCAAGAGACTCTTGTAGACATATGGAACTTAATAATAGGCTTTTCTTACATTCTTATGACGCCTCTATAGACAATGCAAATGCAGATATACTCACACGTATCTTTAATGGTCCATTGGTTGTAGGTGAATGGATCAACCTTGAGCATTACTTCTCCACTGTAGATAATAAGGTCTATGGAGCAGGCTCAAAGGTATACCACAATGTTGTCTCTAAGATCGGTGTTTACAATGGGAATTACAGTGATTTAAAAATAGGTCTTCCTACGCAAAGTGTTCTCGAAGAAGGTAAAGCATATCATGAACCAGTACGTCTACTGACTTACATGGAAGCCCCACTAGATACTGTAGCCAAAGCTGTTGAAAATTCTATTGCAAAGGAGTTCATTTTAAATGAATGGATAAGACCGATCATCATAGATAAAGCAGCTAAAAAAGTTTACTCATATGAGTTTGGAGAGTTTATAGTCATTAAAGAGCTCTAATAAGCTTTTTTATTATAGCTTAAGCTTTAAATGATATAACAACCTTATAATTAATATTAAAATAGGAAATACAATGTACAAAATAGAATTTGAAAAAGTATGCAGTTGCCATACAAAGAGTGGGCTTGACGACAGTTTAACGTTTGAAACAAGAGAAGATATGATAAATAAAGCACGTGTTTTAGAGTGCAGAATGAATCAAGAGTTTTGTATGAAACACTTTTTTGAAGCTGTAGATTATGGTGAAAAAATAATAATACATAGCAGTGTAAGACCGGTAGATGAAGATGATGACTATATTGAAGATGCTAGAGATCTTGTAAATAACGGTACAGTGGTCATTGGCTTTGATGCTAGCCAATCTACTCCAAGTGGTGATGGCGGAAATTAAGAATAACCCATCACTCATCATTATTCTTCTAAGTCAAGGTAGATTAAAAGTCTGTCCTTGAACTATTCTTCTAAAAACCCTTCTCTTAATACTTAAGATATAAAAGTCCATAGTAATAGAAATGCAGTGACATTTGAGGTTAATAGTGATGAAGACACTCATAATAAGAGTATTTTTATCTTATTTAAAGTTTTAATAACTATACTCCGATAAATTTATAATAAAGAAGGAAAAAATTATGTATACAGTACAAATGGAACACGAATGTGGATGTTTTAAAAAAAGTGAATATACAAATGGGAAATCATTTGATAAGCAGCAAGATGCATACAATTATTCAAATATATTAGCAGAACTCATGAATGAAGAGTTTTGTACAAAACACCTATTTGTTGCTCAAAGATCAGGGGATAATGAGTTTTTGATCAGTGTATCTCAGAACCCTAATGAAGGTAGTTCTTGTAGTACCAGTAGTGCTAGCAGTTGCAGCACTGGAAGTTGTGGTTGTTAATAATATCTGCTAATTTCTACACTCAATTTTAATTCAGGTAGCTAACTATAGCTCTCTGAATAAATCAATATTGATAGGCTACTTAGCTAAGACTCCTCTCTACTCTCTTTTATTTTTCTTCAATTTTAATATCTGAAGCCACAATAAACAAAGGTGCATTAAGGACATGTAACATCGCAGTACCTTGTCCAAGTGCGAAACCATATAGATCATGTTCTTTGATAATACTAATACCAAACCCCGTATCCATATAAGACAGTACACTGTTATCTAATATCTGTGAATTAGTTATATTGTTAAACTCTATCTTAACAGTATTAAGATCTTCACCATCATCATCTTGTACTACTATAGTAAGAACTTTTGAAGTATCCGAAAGTGGTTGAATTGAGCGAATCTGAGCATCTTTAAAATTGTTATACTTTTCTAATAAGGTATTTATTTGTTCCATTTCTTGCCTTTATGTAATAATGTGACATATTAGCTAAAGAAGACTTACTTACACCCTTATTAGTAGACAGTAGTCTTTTCAGGGGTTTCAACGAGTAATAATATAAATAAAAAGTATGTTAATCATACAGAATGATAGACAGATATTAACTATAGATTAACCAGTGATATAATTATTTATAAAGTATAATATGCTATGCTATAGATAAGACTAACATCAAAGGATCATAGATGAGTAAATTAGATATAACACAGCAAGAGACAATATTGATTGACGTAAATCAAATACACCAAGACCTGCCTAATATAGATGAATCGTCTTTGAATCAAATAGACGAAGACTTATTACAAGCATGGCGTGAAGTATTTAAAGAAGATAAAGTTCAAGTACTTGAAGTTTGCTGCTAACAGTAAGAGCGAGAGAGCTCTTCTCTCGCATCCATATATGAAGTAGTATATGTATTAAAAGTGTAAGTGCTTATTGTGCCTCTTCATAAGGATCAAACATTGCAATTTGCTCCAATGCTTGATCAAATTGTAGTGGGCTTAATTCAAAAGCATTGATCCCTAAGTCCGCTATCCCAAAAAGTTTATCTGTATCTTTGGGTGAGACCAAGGCAAATATTGCTTGTTTAGGCTTCGTGTCTTTTATCTGCTTTAAAAGGCCAACACCCTCAGGCTCCACACTTATATCACCAAGAACAATATCGTATTGATTGCTATCAAAAAGCTTTAGTGCTTCTTCTTTACCTAGAACTTTATCTACTTTATTAAACAGTTGGTTGAACATTTCAGTACCTGAATCAAACATCGACCTATCATCTTCGATGAAAAGTAAATTCCACTTTTTATCTGTACTCATTATTTTCCTTTTATTCAAAATATATAAATTATTAAAATATTGTTTTAAAAACTAATTTAAATTTTTTTATTAGTATTGAGAAACTGCTTAGAAAACTGCTCACCTTTTTTCTTAAACACTTCAGCAATATCAGTTACATATACTTCATCAGCTGTTGTGGAAAAAAGCTCTAGCCACCTCGTAAAAGTTTCTCTTTTTAAATGAGGCATCTTTACATGGGCACCCACAAAATTTCCGTAATAAGTGTCTTCCCCTAAAATTTTAGCCAACCAAAAATCAGCTAGAAGATCTATATGGTCTATCCAATCTTCACTGCTTATATCATCCCCAAGTTCATCTATAAAAAAAGGTCCTAGTTTTTGATCATGTATAGCTTTTTCATAAAATGAGGTCATCAAGATTCTAAGGTTTTCTCTAGTAATACTGTTATGAAGTTCTATTCTTCATCCTTTTTGTACAAATCATCTATAAACACCGGTCAGATCAAGGCAAAAGACAATTGTTTTTTGAAATGAAATTATAGCAAGATTTATATAAAGCCAGAACACTCTTATTCATACTATCTGCTTAGTTAAAGGGGCGCTTCTATTATGGGAAAAATGAGCAATAAAGAGCATATTGAGATGGTTATCCCCCTGCCCTAAAAATTTGAAAGTAACGCACAGGGCTTGTATGTAGTGGTGTGTAGTTTTTTTTGGGTATAATACTAAAAATATCTTTAATGATTATACAGGTGAAATATGCCCATAACAATTAAAATGCCCATTACACTTAAATCTTACTTGAACATACAATTCGATAAACCTGACATGTACCTCGTCTCTATCCTCAACGATAAGTACGTTCCATGGGAATTTTGTATGAGAATGCTTATGGAGGTCTTTCATAAGAATCTGGAAGATGCTCAAGCCATTGCTCATGAGATCGTAACCAATGGTGAAGGATTTTGTGGCGGATACATGTTAGAAATAGCAGAAACCAAAGCAGAATTCGTTGAAACACAAGCTAAAAAAGAAGGCTTTACTTTAACCTGCCTGGTTGAAGAAGTTTAGTTTTCTTCTTTCTCAAACATTCGCTAACAGTCTCCTGTTCTACATCCCTTAGTAGCAGAACAAGCAGTAGTTGCTCCTTCTTCTAAAAATAACGCCAACATCCTATCCATCGTGTCTGCATGATGAAGTGTCCATGGTGTTAAATTACCTTCAACATAAGCAGATATTGCTCTTGTATCTTTATGCTCTTCAAAATACTTTATGACAGATTTTAGTTCATGCAAGTGTCTGTCATGTTCACTTTTATGCGTTTTAAAAGTAGGAAACGATACTTCTTCCATCATATCTTCTTCATCAAGAAAATGCGCGGCTGTATGTTCCAGTAACTCTTTTAATATTTCAGGCACAGCTTCTGTGTTATTATCCTTTGCAACAGTTTCAAGTCTATTTATAATAAGTGTCTCTTCTAAATGCGTGTCGTTCATACTTGGTATTGCTACTATCGGTAGTTGTTCTAGTGTAATCAAAATCTTTGTTCCTTTATTTGAATAGAAATGAATTATAAATGACATTATACCTTTATCGGTAGAGATATTGGTTTCCGGTCGGAAATCTAGATTAACTCTAATCTCGTTTAAATTAGTACTCCTTCGTAACTGTAAACTTTCTTCTCAATGTCATACTTTGACATTGTTCTTTATACTTTATATATATTTAAATTATTTGACATCTGTCAGTAAGTATAAATTTTTTATAGCTATAATATTTTTTCAAACCCTATTAATGGAGATAAAATGCTAATTCAAAAACGAGAGATACAACAAGTAGCAAATGCTATGATGAATATGTTACATGAAGATGAGATAGAGATCATTAATGACTTTCATGATGCTGTTCTAGCCAGAGATATAGAGAAAATTGACGAACTTTTTAAAGTCGTTTTAATGGATGTAGAGGATCACTTTAGCACTGAAGAGGCTATGATGGAACAAAATGAATATCATGACTTCCAGGTACATAAAAATGATCATGACACTATGAGAGTAAAATTAAAAAACTTTCATGACCGATGGGAAATACTTAAAAGTCCAAATGAGCTAAAAGGTTTTTTAGAAAAAGATTTTAAGAAGTGGTTGATGTTACATGTTTCAAAGTGGGATGCAGAAGCTGCTATGCACCTTGGTAATGGTTAATTAGCAATAGTTAAAAGTACAATTCAAACAGCAATACCAAAAATTTAAAATTTCTAATTCTAGACCATATTATGGGAAATAGTCTTGGGAGAATAAAAAGGTATAAAATGTATACAGATATGCCTCCATTGATCTACGGTACCGCATGGAAAAAAGAGCGTACGAAAGAACTTGTTATTGAAGCAGTCAAAGCAGGATTTAAAGGTATTGACACGGCCTGCCAGCCCAAGCATTATCATGAGGCAGGTGTAGGAGAAGCACTAGCTCTCTTGGCACAAGAGGGATTTAGACGTGAAGTGCTTTTTTTACAGACTAAGTTCACCCCGCTCACAGGACAGGACCCTCTCAACGTCCCTTATGATAAAAAAGCCGAGTTAAGCACTCAAGTAGCACAATCGTTTGAGGTCTCAAAAACAAACCTTCAGACGAACTATATTGACTCCCTGATCTTGCACTCTCCACTCTCTTCTTTCGATGACCTTGAAACAGTATGGAGAGCTATGGAAGAGATAGCTCAAAGAGGCGAAGCCAAACAACTTGGTATCTCAAATATTTATGACCTTCAAATACTAAAAGACCTTTATGAAATGGCTAAGATCAAACCCTCAGTGGTTCAAAACAGGTTTTATCAAGAGAGCGGTTATGATAAAGAGATACGTAGCTTTTGTGAAAAAAATAATATCATCTACCAAAGTTTCTGGACACTCACAGCAAACCCACATATACTTAAAAGTGCAGAGCTTATTCAACTTAGTCAAAAGTACAACAAAAATGTTATTCAGCTATTTTTTACGTATCTACATCAGGTCGGTATCACACCTTTGACAGGAACAACAAATATAGAACATATGCAAAGTGATCTAGAAAGTTTCGATATTGTTTTAAATGCTAGTGAGGTTTCTAAGCTAGACTCTCTTTTTTAATTAAAGATGCACCTGATTAAGAAGCAGTCGCACAATCTCCACAACGTCCCGCTTTAGGCATTAAAAGCAGACGTTCTATAGCAATCTCTTTTCCACATACGTTGCATAAAAATGAACTGATATCTTCCAGATGTTCCAGCATAAATAGGAGTTTTCTTTTTCTAATGTAGGCACGTTTGAGTTCTCTTTGACAGACCTCTTCTTTATTCATAGGATCAAAAGATATTACATCACCCAGTGAAGACTCTGGTGAGACAACGTCAGCGAAAGATCCTAGTTCTTCTATTTGGGCATTGGTTTGTATGAGCTCTTTATCCAGTTTAGTTTTAATGCTCAAACGATCTTTTTCGAGTTTAGTATTTAACATGAAACGATTTTTTTCATATATTTATTACCCTTATTTTTGTGGTATTTTATACTTTTTTAGCTCAATAAAAGCTTTTTCTTCCATCAAGGCTAAGTAAATGGAATGGCATGAAGATGCATACGGGAGATACCTTATGAAGATATATGAGGGATGCCAAGTGTTAGTATTCATAAGACTTGGCATTTAAAAAAGCATTATCGAGCCAGTATTTCATCCAATTCATCTTCATAAATAATTTCTTTTTCAAGCAGTGATTTAGATAAGCTCTCTATAGTCCTCCAATGTTCATTGACTAGGTTTATAGTACTTTTTTTACCTTCAAGCATCCAGCGTTCGAGTGCAGTGTCGATCTTTGCATGATAATGTTTTGTATCTTTGCTACTGATATCATTTTCATTTGCATCCATCACACCATTGATGTTTATGTATCCCACCTCTTTATCCATTCCATAATATGCTATTGCTGCATATGCATCACGTGTGGCTTGTTGTATGTCATTTGAAGCACCCGTATCCATACCTTCTATGTCACCAAAACGTTTTATTTGTGCTGTTCTTCCTGCTAAGGATACACAGATTTTGTCTTTAAAATCTTTGACTGTCATATTGTCTTGAACATCATTATAATTTTGTGAGACAAAGTGTTCATTATTATCTTTTGGCGTTAAACTAACATGTTCAATATGAACATGTGGCATTAAAACTTTAGAGATGACAGCACGACCAGCTTCATAGATCGCTGTCTCTTCAAACATCATTTCAGGAGATAGATAGGACTGTTGCTCACCATATTTGATCGTATTAATCTGATCAATTAAAATATCTTGCGTAATTGCAGGTAAACTATGACGTAAACAATAATAGGAAGCTTCTTTACCTACAAGTTCAAGTTGTGCACCCGTCATCCCAGCTGTATACATAAGCAACTTGTTCATATCAAATTTACCACTTGTAGGCTTATTCTCAATGATTTGGTTTAAGAAGTATTGTCTCGCCTCTTTATCAAGGTTATTGATCTCTATATGGATCTCAATTCTTCCTGGTCTGATGATTGCAGTATCGATGTTATCTTTAAAATTGGTTGCAGCAACAACAAAAATATTTTCACCCTTGCCATCAGAAAACCCATCCATTTCTGATAATAATTTATTAATAGGGACTTCCCTGCTGTTTTCCCCTCCACGCTTTCCAATAGTATCTATCTCATCAATAAAGATAATAGCAGGTGCATACTCTTTTGCTTTGGCAAAAATTTGCTTTGTTTTTTCAGGCTGTAGAAGTTCTAGACCAGTTACAGAGATAAAAGGCAATTCAGCTTCTCTAGCAAATGCTTTTGCAAGCATAGTTTTACCGGTTCCAGGAGGTCCATAAAGCAGCATACCTTTTGGTGGTGTAATGTTAAAGCTTTCTAAGCGTTTAGGCTCTTTAAAAAAGTTAATAACCTCATGAAGCCTTTGCTTTGCTTTATGGTGACCAGCAATATCATCAAAAGAGATATTTGGTATATCAAAAACAAGTCCATCTTCACTAAAATCTTTGATTCTTGTTACTTGTTTAAATTTACAACTACGTATTTTGTAGGTTATGACACCATTCTTATCTGTAATACTATCATCAATGTCAAGTGTGACATTTTTTCTAAAAAGTTCTTTTACTAGTATTTCATCGTCGATAAGAGGGTTTACCATCTCATTTAAATAGCTTACACACTCTTTAGATAGGGATACTTTTATCTCACTATACTTTCGCGTCGATTTACCTGAATCCATCATGTATTCTGTGATTCTATTAAAGAAAGTAGTACTTACCTTATCTTTAATACGTCTCGCATCCAGTTCTGGTGCAAAATTGAGTATCTGTATTTTTAAGAAGTTCTGAAAATTACTTGCCTGGTTAAATTCAATCTCATACTTTTTATTAAATTCATCTTTATATTGGAAAAATACTTTCTTTGCGATATTAGCAAACGCAGCATAGTTGAGCTTATTAAATAAAACAATGTGTGCTTGTGAAAACCTGGAAACCAACTCTGGTAGAATAGCTTGTTGGTAACCCCCACTTCGGCTATCCCTTTTCTTCTCTCGTCTGATGGCTTCAAGGATCATCGATTCAGCTTGAATATAGTCCTGCTTGACAAGTTCTTTAAATCTGTTATCAAGGTAGAGCTCTTTTCCTAAACTTGTAGTGATGATAAAGATAGCTTCTGTAAAATCTACCATGTAATTTGCATTTTCATCTGAATATATAATGTCAAGGTTTTCACTACACGGGTCATCAGTGATCTTATCCCAACCACATCCATCACGCATTTTACCACCCTCAAAAATGGAAAGAAGGTTACTTTGAATGTTAGTGTCACATTTTTCAAAGGCATCAAGTACTATGATGGCTTTTGGATTTCTATGAACAAAGCCCGTTAACTGACCGACACCATACCCCTTCCAACCAGCCGGATACCCATAGAGTTCTCCACCATTTTGCTGATGGTACTGTGTCATATCAAATTTCATGATCTTATAGCTAGGTAAGTTTTCTGACATAAGTTCAGCTAGGTAAGTTTTACCTGTGGCTGGAGAACCTAAAAAAAGGTATGTTGCCTTAGGTGCATTCTTATTCTCCATGATATCGTTTTTCATACTGTTTACAACAGTATTTATGGCTTGTTCTTGTCCGAACAAATCTTTAGAGAGGTCTTCTTTTAATTTTTTGGAAAATGTTATATTCTTTTGAGCCTCATTCTCCAATAAGATCTCTTGCTCATCTTTATGTTTTTGCTCGTATTTTTCAATCTGTGCTTTGACTTGCGCGTCTGTTTTTGGCATATTTTTACTCTTATTAGTTTTGAATCTTATTTACCAATTAATGAATTGGATGAATTGTTGATTTTATATTTTAATGATGGAATATCAAGTTACTAGTATGAAAACTAGCCTTTCTTCTTTGCTTTCGCAATACGATCTAACATAGCATCAAAATTGCCAGTTGAACGTACTTCTACTACTGCTGTTACTACGGCATGTAGTGCAACATATTTTAGATAGCGGCTAAGGTCTTCACAGCCGTTCTCTTTCATCTTTTCTTCTATTTTTGTTTTTTGTGCCTCTGTTACTTTAAATCCAAGTACTACAGATGCTTCCTCAGTAGATGAACCTGCAGGGGTCAGCGTAAATGCTTGCGTTTTGAGTGCGACTACTTTTAAATACACAGAGATCTCATCAAAACCATTTTCTAACGCTCTTTGATCTATCGTCTCTTTTTGTGATGGTGTTACATTAAAGTTTATATCAATAGCTGTATCCATAAATCTATTTTTTCCTTTAGGACTTTTGTAAGCCATCATATTGTAAATTCACTTAAACCCCTATTTCAAACTTTAGTGCAGCATATTATGTTTAATATTTAAGATATTAAAGCTACAATTCACTCCATTAATTAATTGGTAAAAAAGATAAAGGTGATAAATATGGCAAACACAAATGCATTAGAATTACTACAAGATGAAAACCTATCTGCTGAGACACTAGATGAATTAAGTACAGATGAGAATCCATTTGTTCGCGTGCGAGTTGCTGCACATATGAATACATCATCTCAAACATTAGTTAAGCTGAGTAAAGATGAAACTCCTCTAGTAAAACAGTTTGTTGCTGAACATCTTCATACACCTGTGGATGCTTTAGTTGAATTAAGTAAAGACAGTGATATGTTATACTGGGTTGCTGGAAACCCAAATACACCTGTAGAGATATTAAATAAATGTAGTAAAGATAAAGATGAAAATGTTCGTTCATCTGTTGCAGTAAATCCAAGCATACACGTAGCAACATTATCCATACTCTGTTGTGATGAGAATGAAGATGTCAGAGCAGCCGTTGCCAAAAACTTGAAAACACCAGTTGCGGTTTTAAATAAATTAAGTAAAGATCCTGTAGAGAGTGTTCGAGAAGCTGTTGAAAAAAATCCAAATACACAAGCTAAGCCCGCAGAATAGCTTTTCTATGGAAATAAAGTCTAAGAGTTAAGATACTCCTAGACTTAATAAGTTTTATCCTAAGTAGTACTACTTAAGATTTACACTTTGATTGATAGACCTTAGTTACATCTGCAATAAACTCATCTGTAAACATTTCGGTGAAGTCTTCATCTTCATCATGATATTCTATAAACCCAAAGAAGTCTTCAGGTGTAATTTCATACTCATACATTTTGTCTATTGCTTCCGTATAATGGTCAGAAGAGAAGAGACCTGCTATCTCTTCTCCTTGATAATCATACTCTGGATGATCGATCTCTTTAAAACACTTTTGCTGATGCAGTAAGGATTCAAGTTCATCAATCTTTGTACCTTCTTCAACTGAGACAGACCCGTTTTTTAGAATGTTCATAATGATTGTCTGCATCTCTGCTAATATTTTTGCCTGTTCACTCATTTTATCTCCTTTTCATGCCTTATAAATACTTTTATTGGTTTAACAACTGCATATTTGATGAATATCAAAAACTATTGAGTTTACCTAGTAATCTTCGTCTTCATCTTCGTCATTAATACCAAGATTATCCATAAACTGCTCTGCCAAGATGTTAGCTTTTTTATAAAACTTATCAGCGATTTCAGGAACAAAGAGTCGATAGACCGTCTCATGAAAAAGTTTTAACCAACGCTCAAAATGTTCCTCAGTAAGCGGTCCTAAAAATGCATGCGGAGGGAAAGGATGTCCCTGATAAGGTGACAAGCCTGTCATCATCTGCATCCAAAAATTATATAGTGTATTTAGATGTTCATACCATTTGCCATTAGTTAAATCATCTCCAAGGGCTTTAACAAAAATAGGACTTAATATATCATCCTTAAGTACGATCGTATAAAATTCACGTACCATCTGTTCTATCTTGCCTCTATCTACTGTATCATAAGGCATCCTATCTCCTAATATTAATGGTAAGAGTATAGCTAAACTATACTACTACTTTAATGACGGATATCAAGTTCAAGTGAATATTTATATACTAACCGAACAATCTTTAGTCATTAATTTTTCAAGCCATTGAACATCTTCTTTTGTTAACTCTAGTTTATTGTAAATACAATCGAACGCTATTAAGTTTAAAAGATTTTCTATTTCTTTCGGCAACTTTGTAAGCTGATTTTTCCAAAGTGTTAATTTTGTTAAATTTATAAGTTTTCCTATCTCTTTAGGAAGGGATGTAAGCTTGTTTCCCCCAAGTTCTAAAGTAGTTAAATTTAGAAGTTTTCCAATCTCTTTTGGTAGTATTGTAATTTTATTTTCTTGAAGAAGCAGAAGCTTTAAATTTCTTAGCGCTCCTATTTGATTTGGTAACTCTTTTAACTGATTTCCTGGAACATAAAGCTCTTCTAAATTAATAAGATTGCCTATCGTATCTGGTAGTGCAGTGATTTGGTTCCCCAAAAGATAGAGCTTTTTTAAATGTAGAAGATTTCCTATTTCTGCTGGCAATTCATTAAGTTGAGAACCCAGAAGATTCAGTTCAGTTAAGTTCAGTAACTTCTCTTTGTTTCTTGGAAACCCTCTGAAATAACCACCTTTTAAATATGAATCGTGTTCTATCCACTGTAAATCGGAAACAGAGTTTTCATCTGCCCAGTTCAAAAGTGTTTGAATCCAGGCATCATCTGTATTATTCATAAATTACCAAGGCTTACTTATGCTTTATGAAACCCAAGTATATGCCCAAAAAGTTTATCTTCTGTGAGTCCCATCTTTGCTGATGTCATTAAGTTGTTATCTTGGTAGTATTTTAGTAATGCCTGTGGATCTTGACCTGTCATCGTAGCTTGGTAACCTAATGCAGCAATTACCTCTTGTTCATGTACATCAATACCCTCTTTTTTAGCTAAGGCTTCAACTATAAGAGCCATCTTGATGCTTTTTCTTGCATCATCACGTACAGACTCTCTAAGCTCCTTAAATTTACCCTTATCTTCCATATAAGATTTATGTTGCTCTTCACTAAATCCTCTTGTCTTTTCACGAACCTTTGCATCGATTTCCTGTTCTACTATATTGTTTGGTAGAGTGAAGTCAAATTTTTCAAGTAAAGCTTTTACGATCTTTGGCTTTAGATCACTCATATAAATTTGTGACAGTTCTTCTGCTGTTACTTGTTCAGCAAATTGTTTTTTTAATGTATCAAGTGTCGCATCTGGTTTTTGAAGTACTTTTTGTGCAAAAGCATCATCTATTTTCTCCGCTTTTTGTTCTTGAATTTCATGCAGTTTTACAATAAACTTAGCTTCTTTACCTGCTAGATCATCCGCTGAATAATCTTTTGGAAAGCTTACGATAACATCTCTTTCTTCGCCATACTCCATGCCAACAAGCTGTTCTTCAAATCCAGGGATAAATTGCTTAGAACCAACTTTAATATTAAACTTCTCAGCACTGCCACCTTCAAAAGGTTTATCGTCTATAAACCCTGTAAAGTCGATAACAGCAACATCACCATTTTCAACAGGCTTTGCTTTTTCAAGTTTTGTAAATGGCGCTTGTTTTTGTGCAAATTCTACAATTTTAGCTTCTACGGCTTCTGGACTTGCAGTAGGTTTTGTGTAAGTAGGCGCGATGTCCTTGTAATCAATGTCAACATTTATTTCAGGGCTAACAGCTACTTCTACTTCAAAGTAAATGCAATTATCTTGTTGCTCATATTTTTTAAGTCCTGGTTGACCTAAAATATTTTCAACAGCTAAATTACCTTCTTTAATTCCGGCATCAATGAAGTCTTTAAATACTTGTCCTGCTGCATCTTGCTCAAAATTTACATCTTTAGACTCTTCGTCCTTTGGCTCTTTTGCTGCTTGTTCTTTAAGTTTAGTAACCTTATCTTCAAGTACACTATTCTCAACTGTACCACTTATAATGAAATTTATATCATCTACTTTTTCTACTGTAACTTTCACTACAATCCTTTTGGTTTTAATTGCGTAATTTTAGCATTATTGTCTAAAATTAACATGTTAAAAAATTTAAGTTCAATGAGTAGATAAAGGGTTATGTAATATATTCATAAACCCTCTGTATAGCACAAAGAACTAGGAGATCTATCTTTTTATCCGTAGTCGGATCAAGAGCACAAATTTGTATAAATGTATAGGTTGAAGCTATTAATTACTTTTATTTTAGGGTTGTATAACTTTATTTTAGAGTGAAAAATTTGTTATATGAAGGTTTGGATTGATTGTATTGCTATATGACGATAGAAGAGACATCATTTAGCTTAGTCACCCAAGAGGGGTGACTAATGACCTTGAAGAACTTACTCTTCGTGACCAGCCATTTCCATTGTAATACAGTTACGATCTAGCATGTCAGTACAAACGTATACACAAAGTGCACACCCTTTACATCTATCTTCATCTACCCAAGATGTGTTCCCCTCTTTATCGAACATAAGCGTATTCGCTTCTGGACAATATAAAGTACACGTGTTACAT
>NZ_JBFFOH010000040.1:0-19141 GCF_041562805.1 Sulfurovum sp.
ATGATATAGCTATCAATACTCGGATTTGCATGCGGTTTCCACAGCAATTTGATCACAGAGGGTGCTACTTGATAGGCTTTAACAAATGAGACTGCTGAAAATGCGGGAAGTGTTTTCACCTCTACTGGTTCACTGCGTCTTGACTCTTGCCCAAAAGAAAAAGTACTAAATATATAATAATATGTTCTATCAGGCTTCACATGGGTATCAACAAAATGTGTTGCATAACGGTTGCCTACAGTACCTATACGTTTAAAACTTTTTGTATCTATAGAAGTATCACTTCTATAGATATTAATCCCATGTATACGTTGATCCTCTATCTTTTTCCACTCAAAACCCACGGAGTTCATAGTAGGTAACACATGTACTTGGGTAATGGTATCTAATGAAGGATCAGTACCATACGTCATCAATCCCTTTACAACTCCACAACCATTAAAGGTGATTAAAGAGAGTACCCAGAGTATGAGGATCGATCTTTTCATCTACTTCACCTTGATCAAAATTTTTAGATATATACGCTTTCATATCATCAAAAAGTGGGGCAACAAACTCCATTCTTTCACCACTTACAGGGTGTACCAGATATAGTAAATATGCATGCAGATTAACTCTTGAGATTTTATCTCTTTTGGTCTTAAACCCGTATAAATCATCACCCAATATATGACGTCCAAGTGTATTTAAATGTACACGTATCTGATGGGTTCTGCCTGTAAACAATTTTGCTGCTATAAGTTCAACACCATAATTACTTGTAAGTAGTTTTACAAATGCTGTTTTAGCAGATCTTCCATCAGAGACTACATCCATCTTGAGCCTGTTCTTAGGATTACGTCCTATGGGTTTATCTACCACTATATCGTCTTTCAGTGGACAATCTATCAACGCCAGATAGTAACGTCCCATGCTCTTATCTTGCAGTTGCAAGCTCAGTGCTTCATGTATTTTGTTGTCCTTTGCCACAACCAGTGCACCCGTAGTCTCTTTATCTATGCGGTGGACAATACCATAACGTTCTTCTCCACTGATAGTTGAAAGGGATATCCCCTTATGTATCAACCAGTCCACAAGTGTAGGTTCTTTCACAGAAGGTGCAGGATGTACCACGAGTCCAGAAGGTTTATTGACCACCAAAAGATACTCATCTTCATACAGTATCTCTACATCAAAGTCTATAGGCGGAGCCACTCTTTTTTCTGCTTCTTTAAACGTATAAGAAACGATATCACCTTCTGTTACTTTAAAGCTGCTCTTTATGATCGTTTTATCATTCACGTTCACAAGCCCGTCTTTTACAAGCTTTTCAACTTGGTTACGGCTTACATCAAGTTGGACTGCAAGTATTTTGTCCAGGCGTCCTGATATTGTGGCTGTAAATGTATTCATACTTTTTTCAACAATAATCAATCTTGCTGCTTGCAGGGTTCATCTACCAGAAATTGTTTACGTACCCAGCCTCTTTTGCCATTGGCATCCACTTTACACCATACGGGGTATTTCCATGCCATATGATTTTTTTCATTTTCATTCATAGCATCAAGCTCTTTCTGGGTGACTTCTCTTATACAGCCCAGATTTTGTACACAGCCATCTGTCCAAATATTTGAATAGATCTTTTTTGCTTTACGATCAGGTTCTACACTTAATGCAAGCACTTCACAGTTTTTTATAAGCTTTACTGTAAATTCTGAAGGGTGTATATTTTCATTTTCTGCTAAATCTGAAGGCTCTAGGCCGTCATCTGCAACCAAATTTGTAAACAATAATGCTAGCATTGCAAACAGCTTCATCGCATATCCTTAATGTCATCTCTATCCCAACGTTCCGGATCAAGAAATGTATCATCATGTATATGTTTAAATGAGGCTCTAAACATTTTAAAGACATCTTTGTTCTCTTTTTCAAGTCCGGCTAACCACTCTTTAGTGGATGCTCTTGCATGAGGCATCTTCACATCTTTTAACATCGCAGGACAGGCTTCATCACCTATGACTTGCAAGTTATTCTCTTCTGCAAAGGCACGCAGTTGTGTCTCTCTAGCTTGTATCAGTGGTCGAATAAGGTGAAAACCTCTACTTGTTTTGTAGATAGGTGCCAAAGCTCTCATACTTCCGTTGTAAAACATATTCATAAAAAAGCTCTCTACTGTATCATCAAAATGATGTCCCAGTGCTACCTTGTTAAAACCCCCTTCTTCTGCAAAACTATAGAGGGCCCCTCTTCTCATACGTGAAAAATAAGAACAGAATGAGGAGTTTTCACGTATCGTATCATGTGAGATTTCAAAAATATTAGTGTCATACACCGTATGTTTAATACCATACTCTTCACAATGTTTACCAAGAAAGGTATAGTGTTCATCTGGCATACCATACTTGATGGTACAGGCTTCAAACTCAAAATTAAAAGGTGCATGCCGTTGTATATGCTTCATGATGTGCACAAGTGCCAGAGAGTCTTTTCCTCCGCTGAGCCCAACCAAAACTTTATCCCCTTCACCTATCAGTTTAAACTCTGCATTGGTCTTACCTGCCAATTTAAGTAACTTTTTACTTATAGGTATGCTTTTAGAGGCAACACGTCTTAGTTTATCGTTCAAGTTCATCCACCATACTCAAGATAAAATCAGCAGAGATCTTTGCTGAACTTTCCAAGAATTCATCAAAATTAAAACTTGCATCCATATCGGCACTGTCGGAAATGGCTCTTAAGATGAAGAATGGTACGTTTAAAGCATTACATACTACGGCAACACTTGCCCCTTCCATCTCTAATGCATCTGCATCAAAAGTACTGCCGATCCAGTTTTTTCTCTCTTCATCTGCCACAAACTGATCTCCTGTTGCAATGACACCTTCTTTGAGAGTCAAGCCTTTTTTCTTGGCTACAACTTTAGCAACATTTCGCAAATTGACATCTGTTGTGATACATACTTCTCCTTCTGGGACATATCCAAAAGGGTGTCCAAAGGCAGTGATATCCAGGTCGTGCTGACAAAGACTCTGAGCAATGATCAGATCACCGATCTGCAATTCATCATTTATTGCTCCTGCTACACCGGAGAATAGCAGTGTATCACAACCAAATTTTTCAATCAGTATCGTAGCAGTTAAAGTCGCGAACACTTTCCCTATTTTAGAATATGCCACAACAACTTCTTGTCCGTTGTAAGAGCCTTCATAATATTTGTTTGCTCCATAGACCATAGTTTCTACATTGTCAAGTTTATCAATGATGGGTTCTATCTCTTCGGGCATTGCACCCATTATGGCAATTTTACGATTTGTCATAACTATCCTAATTTAGCTATCTCTTCAATAGCTGTTTCTAACGATGACATGTCTGAAACAACAAAGTGAGGTTTAGTCGTTGCTTTACGGTTCAGTCCTTTAAGTACACCACCATGTCCAAACTCAACATAACAATCCACAGAATCATCAAAATCTGCAATAGACTGCTTATAAAGTACTGGAGAAACCAATTGTTTAGGCAATAGATCCAATGCTTCTTCTTTAGTGTTATAGGTCTTTGCTGTCACGTTAGATATTACTGGCGCGATAAACTCATCTTTTAACATTTCGCTGAGCTTCTCAGACAAAGGTGCAGTTGCAGATTCAAGCAGTGGACAATGACTTGCAACAGACATATTGAGAAGCATCGCTCTTTTTGCTTTGGCTTCTTTCAAGATCGGTGCCAACACTTCAAGATCCGGCTTTATACCAGCGATGACTATCTGACCTTCTGCATTGTAGTTTACAGGCCATACTTTCAATCCTGCATCTCTTTGCGCATCGCAGATCTCTTCCACAACATCATCTGCAAGACCAAGAGATACCATCATCCCCACATCTTGCCCAGCACATGCTTCAGCCATCAGTTTACCACGAAGGTTTACAAGTTCGACAGCATCTATCGCATCTATGGCACCTACAGAAACCAGTGCAGAGAACTCACCCAATGAGTGCCCTAGTGAAAATACTGGTTTTATAGGCATTTCATTTTCAAAAAGTCTGTGTGCTATGGCAGAGACAAGTAAGATAGCAGGTTGTGTAAACTCTGTTTTCTCAAGATTATCATTCTCTTCAAAAAGCAGGTTTTCAAAGTTGATACCTGTTCTTTTACTCGCATCAGCCACCATCTGTTTTGCAACATCAGAGTTGTTAAAAAAGTCTTGACCCATACCTACAGCTTGTGAACCTTGCCCCGGAAATAAAAATGCGCATTTGATTGACATACGTGTCCTTTAGAAGTATTAAAATATTTTATGTATTTTACCATCTTTAAATTATGATAGGATAGTAATACTTGGCAAGAAGGAGATAATCATGAGCAAAAAGTATATTTGTATGGTCTGTGAATATATCTACGAGCCCATATTAGGAGACCCTGATTCCGGTATAGAACCCGGTACTGCGTTTGAAGACATCCCGGAGGATTGGGTCTGTCCGGATTGTAATGTTTCAAAAAGTGATTTTGAGGTACTTGAAGAGGTTTAGCCTATCATTCTATTTTATACGTAGATCTTTTTTGATCTCTTTAATGAGTTTTTGTAATTCTAGATGGTACTTACCCGGATAGATAGGCAACATATCAAGTTTATCATAAACAAAGATAAGGCTAACAATATCGGCAAGTTTCAACATACTCGAAGCCCCAATAAGCCTTGCATGCTTCTCAAGATCTATACAGAAATCTTTAATTTTATTGGTTGCTTTTTCATTCACGATCTGTCTAAAATAGATATCTGAATGATCAAAAGTATCTATAAAGTTTTTTAACTCATTTGCATATTTTAAACCCATTTTTTTTGTGTTTTCTTTTCCCAGTTCTCTATCCAAGATAACTAAGTCATGTCCTTTTTTAGTTTCAATTATAGTGTTTAAATTTACTCCCGGTACGCTATCTAAACTTATTTTCTTTTCGTTTAGATCATTCTTAGTGGGTTGAAGGACTTTTTCAAGATCAACAATATTTTTCAGATTTTGTGACTTTTTCTCTCTCTGAGAAGTGCCATTGTTAAAAAGTGATACGATCAATTCATAGATACTCTCTTCAGTGACAGGTTTTATCAAATTCGTAGAGACACTTATAGTTTTTCCCTCTAAAATATGAGAATCTTTAAGCAATACATATTTAAGTGGAATACTTTGCTGTACTCCCGCAATGATATGTTCAAATTCCTCCGTATTCAGCTTATCTTCTACGATCAAGATATCGTACGGAGTCAGATCATTTCCTTGACTTTTAAAGGCATCAAATCCCACATCAACATCATAAAGAAAATATTTAAACATTTTCGTAATACTTTGTGCTATTTTTTCACTGCTACCGATCAATAAAACCTTTTTACCCAACATCGATACATCCGGCAATCTATAATGACGTCTATATCCCAACTCATTGATCTTAAAAGGTATATCTAAATGAATATCTGAATCTTTCTCATAAATAATATTCCCTTCAAGTATCTCAAGATCCTTACTTAAATTGGTCTCTAAATATTCCAGAATCTTTTCTTTAGCTATATTTGTCTCTTTTATTTTAAAAGACATTAACTCTTCATACAAGAAATCTTCAGGGGCACCAAGGGCTAACACTATTTCATTTTTATCAGTATTTTGAAAAACAAAAGTAAGCATTTTGCTAAGCAGGCGTAACAATACAGCAGAATCACCTCTTAATTCCCTTGGTATTGTCGCTTGCATATCATAGATAAGCTCGACTTTCTTATGATTTCCTATTGATTCTAAAGATGAAAACAGAGTCATCAATAGGTTATTGATATCAAAAAGTTTTTCTATCTTTTGCATTCCACCCCTTTGTAAAACATTAACACGTATAATAGCAAAATATCATACAAAATAACCATTATTTAACATTTATTTTGAGTAAAAGAGAGTATTATGATGTTAAGTTAGCCTTAGGGACTAGTATAGGATTCGTAGTGAAGTACGGTAAGAGAGTATACGGTTGTAGAGGTGATCAGATCTAGCGCCGATCTTTCATGAAAGATCGGCACTAAAGAAAATGAAGGATTAGTGACAACCACATCCTGTACCACAGCTACCACCAGCTTCAGGCGCACCGCCAACTACACCAGATGTTACTTCATCTGCAGTTGCTTCTCTTGCACTTAAAACAGTGACAGAGAACATTAAGTCTTTACCAGCCAATGGGTGGTTAAAGTCAATATTTACTTCTTTGTCATCAAATGATGTTACTGTTACTTGTACAGACTGACCACCTTCACCTTGACCAAAAAGTGTCATACCTTCTACAAGATCAACACCGTCAAACTGATCGATAGGAAGTGTTTGTATTGCTTCCGGGTTTAAATCACCATATGCATCTGCAGCAGAAACCATAATGTCTCCGCTTTCACCTTTAGCCATACCTACAAGTGCATTTTCAAGACCTGGAATGATCTGCCCTTTTCCGATAATAAACTCTAGTGGCTCTGCACCTTTGTTGCTGTCTACAACTTCTGTTGTACCTGCTTGTTTTACTTCGTATTCGATACCTACTACACAATTTTCATTTGTAATTGTCATAATGTTTCCTATTGTTAGATTTCTGCTATTCTAGCTAATCAAACTTTATTGAGCCTTAGATAAAAGATATTTTTTATCTTATTTGCCCTGAACCATAAATTTTAAACTTATACGTAGTTAAACCTTCTATACCCATAGGGCCACGTGCATGCAGTTTGTTCGTACTGATACCTACTTCAGCACCAAAACCAAATGCTCCGCCATCTGTAAATCGTGTAGAAGCATTCACATAAACTGCTGCAGCATCTATACCATTCAAAAAGACTTCTGCTGTGGTGATATTTTCCGTAATGATCGATTCTGAATGTCCAGAACCAAAACGTACGATGTGGTCTATAGCACCATTCACACCATCTACCACCTTGAGATTTAAGATATTTGCCAAATATTCTGTATCATAATCTTCCTCCGTAGCAAGAGACACATCAATGCTCTTTTGTGTCACAGCACACCCTTTAAGCTCTGTATGTGCTTCATCAAATGCTATTTTGAGTTGAGGAAGTACTTCTTGGGCAATAGCTGCATCTACAAGCAGTGTCTCCATGGAGTTACATACTCCAGGTCTTTGCACTTTTGCATTGATAGCGATGGCTATGGCATTTTTTACATTGGCATCTTCATCTATATACGTATGACACTGACCTTTGTCATGTTTTACCACAGGCACAGAAGCATTTTCACTCACATAACGAATAAGTCCTTCTCCACCGCGAGGAACAATAAGGTCAACATATTTGTCCATCTTGATAAGCTTCGACACCCCTTCACGTGAAGCATCAGGGATAAGCGAAATGAGTGCTTCCGGTAGATCATTCGCCTTAAGTACACTTTGTAAAACTTTTGCGATAGCTGCATTTGAATGCTGCGCTTCCTTCCCGCCTTTGAGTACACAGACATTTGAAGACTTGAAATTCAGTGCCGCCGTATCCGAGGTTACATTCGGACGTGACTCATAGATGATACCTATCACACCTATAGGTACAGAAACCTTCTCGATCTTCAGTCCATCTTCTGTCACCCAACCATCAAGTACACGTCCCACCGGTTCTTTAAGTGCAGCTATTTCTTCAATAGCGACAGCCATTCCATCCACACGACTTTCATCTAGAAAAAGTCTGTCTTTCAATGAAGGTGCAAGGTTGTTTGTTTCTGCGTCAGCCATGTCCAGGGCATTGGCTTTAAGTATGTCCCCTGTGTTGACACGCAAGGCTGTTGCCATCTCTTCTAAAATCCTATTTTTATCTGCTCCGCTCAACGTAGATAAAACCCTACTTGATGCTTTAGCTTCTTGTAAAAATGCTTCCATTATTTTTCCTATCACTGTTATTGAGTCTATTTTAACAAATAAATACTAATAATGGTATAATCATTCAAATTAATTTGAGTGAGAAAAGAATGCAAACAATCACATTTATAGGTAACGGGAATATGGGACTTAGTATAGCTAAAGGTCTCAAGGGTACATACAACATTGAAGTTGTCGGAAGAAATATGAAGAAACTCGAAGCTTTTGAAAAAGCGCTTGATCTCAATATAGACAAATACCTTCTCGATGATTTTGACATGACAGACAAAAGCATACTCTTTTGTGTCAAACCTGCCAATGTAGAAGAAGTAGCTGCCAAACTCAAAGGTAAAGCAAGAGTTGTTTTCTCTGTACTTGCAGGTACCTCACTGGAGAAGCTCAAACAAAATCTCAATACAGATGCAGTCGTAAGAACAATGCCAAATCTTGCTGCAAGTGTAGGTAGATCCATGACCACACTGACAGGTGATGTCTCCTATAAAAAAGAAGCACAAACGCTTTTAGGTGCTATAGGTGAAACACTTTGGTTAGACAGTGAAAAAGAGATAGACATTGCCACTGCATTAGCAGGTTCAGGTCCTGCATATTTGGCACTAGTGGCTGAAGCACTTGCTGATGGTGCAGTAAAACAAGGTCTCAAAAGAGAACATGCTATGACTGCTATGAGAGGATTGTTTTCCGGCTTTGGCGAACTGATCCAAGATATACATCCGTCACTGCTTAAAGACGGGGTCATGAGTCCTGGAGGTACCACTGCCGCAGGTTATGCTGCACTTGAAGACGGTAATGTCAGAGCAGCCTGTATGAATGCTATAGAAGAAGCTTACAAAAGAGCAAAAGAGCTATAGTAGCGCTCTTTATCTTTTCCCATAAATTTTCATTAGATCTTCTTTTGCAAAAGGCATATAGGAATGTCTGGTGATAACCACTTTAGTTTTAAAGGTAGACCAGTTATAAATAACCGGTACATCCTTGGGATCAATGTGTATACAGCCATGAGACATCCAGTCCACACTTCCTTTATGTAAAGCATGTCCCCCTTTTGTAAACTTCATCATATAATCCATATTATTTACACCACTTTCATCCGGCCATAGTGTTGACATATGGTAACGCTTTTTTTGGAAGATCGTAAAAATACCTGAGGGACTTCTAAACTCCGGGGCACCCGAAGTGACAGGTCCACTCCACCATACGGTACCATCTCTGTCCACAGCATAAAAGCGTCCGTCACTTCCACGTTCACGTACAGAGACAACGATAAAATTTTTTCCCTTGAGATCTACGATCTGTTCGCCATCTTTTTTAAACAATTGAAACATTGTTTTCGAGATAGGCATCGTCTCTGTGCCTTTAAGTGGTAATACTTCATACTCATCACTCGTCATTCCTATACTAAGGATAGAAATACATATGAAGAGGATTTTGAACATCATTTTGTCCTAAAGTTTTTTTAATCTTTCTTTAGCAATCTTTGCCGTTTTCTTGCCCGCATAGTTTTCTATAATATTCTCATAAAATGCTCTTGCCTGACCTTTGTCCCCAGTGTTTTCAAGTGATACTGCCGTATGAAGAAGAAGCGTATCTATGTAAGAGGCCTTGTCATAGATCCCTGCACTCTTTTTAAAGTAAAAGATCGCATCTTCATACTTTTTTGTATAATACGCAATCTCACCCAGATAATAGTTTGAAGCTGCTGGTTTATACCCTTTTGTATCAGTTATCGTAAATCTTTTTTGTGCTTCATCATAACGTTTTTTTACAAAAAATCTTACACCTTCACTATAAAGTGTAGCATTACTAATCCCCTCCAGTGAGCCACCCTCTTTTTGGGCTGTTTTAGCAGGAGTTTTTATAGTCTTTTTTATTTTACTTTTGTTGCCCAGCGCCTGTTGGAGCTCTTCTTTACTTACATAGTTTGCATTGATCTCATCGATCATCACTGCCAACTTTTTCAGCAATGCCGTGTTAGATGAATCATTATCCTCCGTGGAAGAAGTGTCTGTCCCTCTAGACTGTTGCAGTTCATTGAGTGATGCACTCAAACCTTCTATGACCGTAGTAAGTCCGTCTATTCTCTCATCTTGCTGTGCTATATGTTGCTGTAAAGAAGCGATGCTACTTTTACTGCTCACGGACATTTGCGGTTCATTTGTGTTTTCATCACTGCCAAAGCCATAAACAGAAGGTTCAGCCTGTACAAACAATGTACTTGTAAGCACTATACAAACACCCTGTGCTATAACCTTATTTAATCTACCTGTCATCTCGGCCCTACTTTATTAAACGAATGTCAACTCTTCTGTTTCTATCATAACAACTGTCACTTGGTTCAGTACATACAGCATTACTTTCACCGAAACTTACCAACACCATTCTACTTGTATCAATACCTTGCGCTGCAATGCTATCTTTTACCGCTTTAGCACGTTTCAATCCTAGAGCATAATTATATTCATCTGTACCAAACTCATCACAGTTACCTTCTATCTTCATTTTAGAAGATGATGCATTGGCTGTCTCGATATTCTTATTCATATTATTCTCCATATTTGAAGAGATAGAATAATCTGCAAAAGCAAAATAGATACTTTTAAAGCCGTCACTACTGCTGTTATAGTTTCCAGTAGATCCGTCTCCGTATGTATTTTCATCAATACTGACTGTTTCACCTTCAATATGGTTTGCATCTGAAATATTGTTTTTCCCATCTAAGTCTGGTGCAGGTTGTGAACATCCTACCAAAATGAGTGAAACTATTGCTGTTGTTATAAGTAATTTATGTGTCATACTAGATCCTTTTTTATTAAAATATTATCCAAATAGTCACTAAATGACTCCTTGGGAAAAAATGTATTACCAATCAATGGATTGAACTTTTCTATCATTGAACGGGAAAAGTAAACTTTGGCGACTTGCAAGATTTATATATCCTATGGAAGTGCTGCGACCGCTCTGCTTTAGAAAGAGTATCACAGAGCCATCCGTAGAAAAACGAGGAAACTGGTTTGAACCTGTTGTTGTGATCGGTCTTGTGTCTGAACTCCCTGTGGAGGCAAGGTAAAGATTAAACGTATTGTCCCCAAAAGCATTGCTGCTCTCTCTACTGGAATAGACTATCTTATCCCCATGCGCATCACATGCGTTATTGTTACGTCCATGATACACCACTTGAGAGGTTGCACCACCTTGTATAGACTTCTTAAATACATTTGCATACCCAAGTCGGTTAGAGATAAAAATAATACGGCTCTCATCATCTACATACCTTCCATTTACATCAATACCTTTAAAGTTCGTCACTCGTCTCTTGGCTTTTGATGCAAGATCAAGTTCATAAATTTCTGCATGTCCTTCTGGTGCCATAGTAAGTAAAAGTTTTGAGCCATCTTTACTTACATCTGAGCAGACCAACATTCCTTCAGAACTGGCTATCTTTGTTTTGGTTCCATTATAGATATTAAGCTTATACAGTGTCGGAAGTGTACCTTTATAAGATGTATAATAGAGACTTCTTTGTTTTGTATCCGCCCATTTAGGGAAAAGGTTCAAACCACCTTTGATAATGGTTTTTTTATAGTTGAAAGTATAATCAGCCAAACGTATTTCACTACGTCCAGGAGTCGTATAAACTGCATATGCAACATAACGATTTATCCAGGAGATACTTGGGTATTTTAAAATATTGTTAATATCACTTATCGCTTTATGTATCAGAAATGGCATCTTTGCTTTTGTGGGTATTGTATAGCTTTTTTTAAATACCTGTGTACCATCAGAGGCTTTTAAAAGACGTACTAAAAGTTTTGCACCTGATTGTTGATTCATTGCATACTTAAGTACATATTCTTGACTTTTCAAAGCAGGAATAATGTAGTTGGAAGAGATATCTCCTATATGATGTGTACTGTCTGGTAAAAAATGTCCGGAGAGCTTAAGGTCTGAAAGTAAAATATCAAAAACTTTACTGCTCTGTTCAGATGAACCATCCATAAGCGCTATACGTGCACGCTGTTCAACATCTTTCTCTATCTTAAGTGTTGCATCTACCCCAAAAAGGTTTATTGTAAAAAAATTAATTGATATTAACAGTACTAACAAATGCTTCAATGTTGTTCCTCTATTTTAGTGTTTGGTTTTAGCGTATATTGTATCAAGGCTCTCTTGAATTCTGCATTAATAAATATTAAAACACTTTTCAGATCATCAATTTTATGATAAAATGAAAAATAAGGAGTCTAAAATGAATGATATCATCATAGCCCTAGCCAAAGCTGCTATTTTAGTCGCACTCAATCAGTCTGAAGATTTTGATTTAGATCATGCTTTAAAAACCTACCCTGCTCTTGAAGAGAACGGTGCTGCTTTTGTCACTATTAACACAGAGCCAAATGAACAACTTCGCGGATGCATAGGTTCACTTCAGGCCTATCGTCCTCTCTATGAAGACATTATACACAATGCACAGGCTGCTGCGCTGCGTGATCCTAGATTTTTACCACTGACATTCGAAGAACTGCAACATATAAAAATAGAAGTCTCTATTCTTTCAGAACCAAAACTGTTGACATATGACACGATAGAAGATCTAAGAAGCAAAGTTGTTCCTTTTCAAGATGGCATTGTACTTAAACTCAACGGTAGACATGCCACCTATTTACCTCAAGTTTGGGAACAGTTGCCTAAATTCGATGATTTTTTCTCCAGCTTATGCCTTAAAGCCAATCTTAGTAATGACTGTCTCTCTCAGCATCCTGAGATCTCTACCTATAGAGTAAAAAAGTATAAAGAGAAATAATGGAGAATGCTGTACGAAAAGCTTCCGTTCGAGGTCTGTTTTATCCTAAGGAATGTACTAAAATAAAAACATATATTAGGGAGTTCAATCATACATTCGATGCGATGAACATCCCCCATAAAATTAAAAGTATCATTCCCCGAGCTGTCATAGTTCCTCATGCCGGCTATATCTATAGTGGATTCACAGCCAACTTTGCATACCGGTTTTTAAAACAATCCAAAGTCAAACGTATCATTGTCATAGGTCCCAGTCACCGCCATCACTTTAAAGGTATCTCCGGAAGTTATTATGAAACATATGAAACGCCCTGCGCTCAACTAAAGATAGACAGTGCCTATCTTTTTGCTTTAGCCAAACAATTTGACATAGGATTTGAACCTAAAGCACACAAAAAAGAACACTCTACTGAGGTACAGTTTCCTTTCATACAACACTACTTTCCAAAAACAAAAGTCATAGAACTTATCTATGGTGATGTTTCGGCAAAAATATTAGCAAATCTTATCACTGCACTTTTAGACAATAGGGATAATGCTGTTGTCATAAGTTCTGATCTGAGTCATTTTCATAACCTACAAGAAGCAAATGCATTGGATAGAACCTGTTTAAAAGCTGTTGAAAAACTTGATTTAACTGAACTTGAAAAGGGATGCAAAGCTTGTGGGCTTATAGGCATCAAAGCCATGATACTTGCAGCAAAGCACCTCAGACTTTCATCAAAACTACTCGACTACCGCACCTCTGCAGATACAAGTAAAGACAGCAACTCGGTAGTAGGCTATATGTCAGCTATGTTCTACTAAATTTTGACCTACTCTCTTACTCATTATTCCAACAGTTAACACAGAGGTAACATTGAAATGATATAAATGTCCTATTCTATAATACAAATATACAATTTATACAGCAAAAACATATATTATTATAGTTATCATATTAAATAAGATGATAAAAACAAAATACCGCAGATGTCAAGGGGTCTTTTTGAGTTTGATAAAATCAACTAATGGACTACAACTGTTATGAATTACTTCAAAGAGATATTTGAAATACGGCACCATAGAGTCGTTAGCGAAGATACTCTCACCAACGTCTACAATTTTGCAAGAAAATCCCTGATAAGCCTCATACTACTTGAAACGATCTTTCTCTACTTACTCAGCCCTTATGTAGGTGATGCCGCTTATGTATGGTACGGTATCATTCTTGTCTTTACTTTGTGGCGACTGCATGATGCCTATGACTTTAAAAATAATCCAAAAAGATATACTCGTGAAAGATGGCACAAAAGATTCGTCATACGGGCGTGGATGACAGCATTAATGTACGCTGTCCTAATTCTCTTTATCACACCTATGCTAAGTGATTATTATCAACTGCTTGTCTTTGTCATTATATTAGGTATGAGTAGTGCTGAAGCAAATACCTTATCCTACGATTATCGTACGGCCATAGGTTTCCTGCTCATACTCTACATTCCTCTTTTTGTTACGATGCTGCTCATCACTAAAGTTGAAACGATCATTCTTGCTTTCTTATTACTGATCTATTTCTTTGCACAAGCAAATATTATTTTACACTCTTATAGACAGAAAAAAACGCTTGACAGTAAAGAAGAAAAGATTTCTGAAATGGAGACGATGCTTCATGAAAATCAAGAACTGTTACACAGCTTTTTTAAAGAAGCTCCTATCGGTATATTTTCCTGCGACACAAAGTGCACTATTGTCAACTGTAATGAAGAGCTTAGTAGACTTTTTCATCGACCTCAAGAAGAGATTATTGGACAAACTGCATATAAAGTCTTTAAATACAGTACCTCTGGAGATTTGAATAGAGTACTTAGAGGAAAATCTCTTGTCTCTAAAGATTCACATTTTCTTCCAAATGGTGAAGAGCTATTGGTCGAGATCAAATATTTTCCATTTACAGATAGTAATAATAAAGGCATAGGATTTATCGGTCTGGTAGATGATAAAACACAAGAGTACAAAGCACAAGAACAATTAAGCCTTCTCGCAGCCCAGGATTCATTGACTTCACTTCTCAACAGACGGGGATTTGAAGGGTATATGCAAAGCATTACAAAGGATCTCCGATATAATACATACTACTCACTTCTTTACTATCTTGATTTAAATGATTTTAAAAATATCAATGACTCTTTAGGACATAGTACCGGAGACATTGTACTCATTGATATATCAAGACGTTTGAGTAGGTCTTTAACTTTTTCTTGTGAGATCTGCAGGCTCGGAGGCGATGAGTTTATTGTTGTGATACCTTTTATCTCCACAAACCATGACATAATGCAAGAGAGAATGCACCATTTTGCTCAGAAGATAATAGATATATTTAAAGAACCACTGCTGATAAACAACTCCAGTCATTTAGTATCTGCAAGTGTAGGTATGGTGATAGTAGAACCAAACTTTAAAGATGTAGAGGAACTCATACGTCGAGCAGATATTGCGATGTATCAAGCGAAAGGTTCAGGAGAAATCACATCATCTTACAATACTAGACTCGATGAAGCACAACAAGAACAATTTACACTTCAATCTGATCTCCATCACGCATTAAGAGAGCAACAATTCATACTTCATCTTCAACCGATCGTCTCCATCACCGATGATACAGTCATAGCTGCAGAAACGCTTCTACGTTGGCAGCATCCCACAAAAGGACTTCTCGCTCCAGATAAATTCATTCCTCTCTTAACTAAAAGTGGATTGCTGTGGGAAACTACATGGTGGATCCTGGAGCAAACATGTATACAGATAAGTACTTGGAAACAACAGAACCAATGGAGTCTTGAATATCTATCGATCAATATCAATGTACTTCAGTTACTAGAAGAGGATTTTGCTCCACGTTATCTTAGTATGATAGAACGTCATGGATTGAACTGTTCAGATATTACCTTGGAGATTACAGAACAGACATTGGTAGAAAACTTTAAAAATACAAAAAAAGTTATCTCTACATTACAACAATATGGGGTACGATTTGCTATAGATGATTTTGGTGTAGGATACTCATCTCTTTCATATATTCAAAACCTCTCTCTTGATGCTATTAAAATAGATAAGTCGTTTGTTCTAAATATAGAAAATAAAGTTTCTGATATCTCACTGATTAAAACCATATTTCATATTGCACAACAATTCAATTATACGTTAGTGATAGAGGGAATTGAAAATGAAAAACAAAAAGAGATACTCTTTAACCTTGACAACAATCTTGTATATCAAGGTTTCTATTTTTCTAAACCTATTCCAAAACAATTATTTGAGACAAAATATTTGGGTACCAAGAATGCTATTGCTTCATAACGACCAAGAGCTGAATTCGTTCTGAGAATCTATCATTTAGATCGTATATTCAATTTGATGATCTCTATGACTCTCATACACACCCAGTATCCTTACATCTTCTGCAAAAAATGAGACTTCCTTTAAAGCAATTCTCATAATATCTGCATCCATGTGCCCATCTATATCGATATGAAACTGACTTCCAGGAAGCATTTGTGTTCCCATATAACTTTCTATCTTTAAAAGATTAATGCCGTTACTTGCAAAACCTCCAAGTACTTTATAAAGGGCTGCAGGTATATTTTTTACCTGAAATACCAATGATGTTATATATCTTTTAGATGGATCATAATGAGGTACTTTTTTTTCTCCTGAAAGTATGAAAAACCGTGTAGTATTTCCATGTTTATCTTCAAAGTTTTCTTTTAATATCTGCAAGCCATATATATCTGCTGCCAATTTGGATGCAATAGCCGCTCTTTTCGGATCATTCAGATCGATCAACTCTTTGGCTGCACCAGCAGTATCAAGTTTTGCCTCTGCTTTTAAATCTAAGGAAAGTATATTGTTATGACACTGTGCCAATGCTTGAGGATGGGAAGCAACATATTTCAGATCTTCTAATTTTGCATCTGGCAATGTAAGCAAACAATGTACGATAGGTTCAAAATGCTCAGCAATAACATGCAGTGACATTTTAGGAATGAGTCTATATATCTCTTCTACTCTTCCCGCCGTGGAGTTTTCCAAAGGAATCATAGCCAGATCTACATCTCCCCGTTCTACCATCCACATCGCTTCATGGAAAGTATCACAGGCAATTGTTTCATATGTCTCATATGCATTTTTGCAGGCCTGTTCCGAGTATGCACCTTGTACACCTTGATATGCAATTGTTTTATTCATCTTTTACCCTATTCATTCGCAATAAACTCTACATCTAACTCATAAGGCCTGTTACCCTTATGTGGACCAAAACCAATCTTCTGCAACTGTTTTAAATACACTATCAGACCTGAATTAAATGCTTCATTTCCTGATGCAGAGATCACTTTAAACCTAAATGTACCACTAGGTTCTACCTGGATCCATACCTTTGCCTTTTCTCCAGCATATTCACTTTGTGCAGGCCAACCCTTAAGTTTCTCTTCTATCATGGCCAAATAGGAATTCTCTATACCTGAATCACTCTTTTTTTGGATCTTTAATGAGTCTGATACCAATTCCGTAGCACTTATTTTTTCAGATACTTTTATACTATTGCTTTTTTTAGGTTTTACAGGTGTATTTACCACTTTAACCGGTTTAGGCTTTTCAATTTTCTTTTTAGAAGTAATATTGGCAAAAAGATCTTTTGGCTTGTTGACTTTTTTAGGCTTGGTTGTATTGAGATCTTCCTTCTTTTTTACAACCTTTGCTTTTTTAACAACTTTTTCTTTAATAACTTTCTTTTTGACTGTTTTTTTAGGTTTTGGTTTAGGCTTAGGTTTCACCACTTTTTTAGGTTGTTTTTTGATCTCTTTTTTAACTTGTGGTTTAGGTGCACTCATTGAGACACGTATACGTTCTTCATTTTTTTTAACATAATGCACAGGTTTGTTCTCATCACGTGAATTAAAATATAAAAGTAGTATACTGATGACACTGATGTAGATACCAAAAGCCAAAAATCCTGATATAAGCGTAGAAGACTTTTTAATCATAATGTTATAAGTGAGACCTTCTCGAAACCTGCTGCTTTAACACTTTTAAGAAGATACATCACATTTTTATATCTTAAGGTCTCATCTGCACGTATATAGACTTCAGAGTTTTTATCAAATTTAGCCGATTGATTTACAAAATCATCAGCAAATGTATCTAAAGCATAGGTATCTTTACCTAGATATATCTTTTGATCTTTATCCATACGAATGGTAAGTGTTTTGGGCTTGACTACCTTGACTGTTTTAGAGCCTTGTGGTAAAGCGATCTGTTCTTGAAAGGTAATCGTAGGAGCAGTGACCATAAGGATGGCCATTAATACCAACATAACATCCACAAGAGGTGTAATGTTCAAGTCTGGACTATCATCCCAACTAAACATGATTAGTCCTCGTTAACCTGAGACAAGATCACTTCTGATTGAGAAGAGAGCAGTGAACTCAACTCATAAGCTTTACGTTTAAGTATCAAATGAAATGAATAGGCAAATATTGCTACAGCGATACCTGCAGCAGTAGCTATTAGCGCTTCAGATATCGCTGGGGCAACAACACTCAAAGAAGCACTAGACTGTGATCCCAATTTAGTGAAAGTTTCAAGTATCCCTATCACCGTGCCAAAAAGGCCGATGAATGGAGAAGTAGAGGCGATAATAGAGAGCCAGGTAAGCCCCTTGGTAGAAACACGTATCGCATCAGAAGACGCTGCTTGGAGTATCGCTTTGTTGGGTGTATTTACACGAGACAGATAAGTAAAAATAAGTGAATTACTAGCCACTGATTTTGACTGACCTGTATAAAGTGCTTTAAGTGATTTTGCTTCAGAAGCGATACGTGAGTTTAAGATATAAAACCTATCTAAAAATACCCAAAATGTCGCGATAAAATAGACTGAAAGTAAAAGCAGTACAAATATAGTTATTGCACTGCTTTCAAAGAAATAAGTAGCGAGAGAGCCCAATTTAGAAAGACTTTCCAATTTGCTCAACTTTGCTTACCGCAGCTGCGATAGCTGTGTTAGAAGCTTCTGTACTCTTGAGTAACTCTTTTGCTGATTCAAGTGCTTTTGCAAGATCACTGTCATCACCAGAAAGAGCAACTGCACCATCTACGATACAAGTTGTTTTTTCTTCATCGACTTTTACATATCCAGAGTTGATAGCCACGGCTACTTCACTTCCATCTTCTTTGTCGATCACAATTACACCTGTATCTAGTAACGATACCAAAGTAGCGTGGTTGGCTAAAACACCAAATTCACCCTCAGACCCTGGTAATGTTACCTGTTTTACTTCAGCGTCAAAAATCACACCGTTTGGTGTGACTATTTCTAGCTTCATAAGTTCCATAATTATCCTTTATAAGACAAGAACTAAGATTACTTAGCGTTAATCTTATCGTTTTTAGCAATAGCTTCAGCCATGTTACCTACCATGTAGAACGCAGCTTCATTCATG
>NZ_JBFFOH010000041.1:0-18890 GCF_041562805.1 Sulfurovum sp.
CTCCAGGAGATATTAGGACAGATCCGTCAAGGTAAAGCAAAAAGTGAAGTAGCTAAAACACGTATGGCAAAGTCTAACCTTAGATTGGTTGTATCTATCGCCAAACGTTATACGAACAGAGGGCTTCCATTCCTTGACCTTATCCAAGAAGGAAATATAGGTCTGATGAAAGCTGTTGATAAATTTGAATATGAAAAAGGATACAAATTTTCAACCTATGCAACATGGTGGATACGTCAAGCTATTTCCAGAGCTATTGCAGATCAGGCTAGAACGATCCGTATCCCTATTCACATGATAGAGACTATTAACCGTATCAATAAGATCATTAGAAAGCATCTTCAGGAAACAGGGAAAGAGCCAGACCTTGACACTATTGCTGAAGAGGTAGGTCTCTCTGTAGATAAAGTTAAAAATGTGATCAAGATCACTAAAGAGCCAGTAAGTCTTGAAACACCGGTAGGTGATGAAGATGATGGTAGATTTGGTGATTTCATCGAAGACAAAACGACACTAAGTCCAACAGATGTCGTACTTAAAGATGACCTGAACAACCAGATAGATGACGTACTTGATCAACTGAATGAAAGAGAAAAAGCCGTCATTCGTATGCGTTTTGGTCTTCTTGAAGATGAAAGTGATAGAACACTTGAAGAGATAGGAAAAGAGCTTAGTGTTACACGTGAAAGAGTAAGACAGATAGAGTCTTCTGCGATTAAAAAACTCAAGCACCCTAAAGTGGGAAGAAAACTTAAAAACTACATCGAAGAGTAACCCTCTTCTTTAGAGGCAAGATACTTATACTTTACGCATAAAGTGTAAACCTATAAGTTTCTCCAGTACCTCTATCACTTCATCTTCATCACTTAATGACTGCACTATGGTGTGGATACAGGCTTCATAGGCATCAAAACCTTTTACCATGAGTTTTGCAGCGTAGATCAAAAGTCTTGTGGAAACAGCTTCTTGAATGTCTGTATCACTTAAATTTCGTATATCCCCTGCGATAGAGACAAGCTTTTTGGCTGTATCTTCATCTATGCTACTCTCTTTTATGATAATATTTTTTTCCCTTTCAGCTTCAGGATAATCAAATTCTAAAGAGATAAAACGTTGTTTTGTACTGGGTTTCATACCTTTTAGAACATTTTGATACCCCGGATTATAGGAGACCACTAACATAAAGTCAGGGTGAGCTTCAATGAGTTCTCCTGTTCTGTCTATGGGTAATACACGACGATAATCAGCCAAGGAGTGCAGTACTACGGTAGTATCTTTTCTGGCTTCTATAATCTCATCGAGGTAACAGATACCTCCTTCTCTTACTGCTTTGGTCAAAGGGCCATCCTGCCAGTAGGTACCGTTTTCATCAATGAGATGACGGCCTACCAAGTCAGCTGCGGAGAGGTCATCATGACAGACTACAGTGTAGACATCTCTGTTTAACTTTTCCCCCATGTATTCTATAAACCGTGTTTTTCCACAGCCTGTAGGACCTTTGATGAGTACAGGCAGATTCATCCCTGCGGATGCTTCAAATAACTCGACTTCATTTCCCTGAGGTAAATAATATATATTTGACATTTTTTTCCTTTATTATTTCGTTAAATTGATATAGACTTCTGGTATTACTTTTGGTAGTTTTTGACCATCCCTTACTACGGCAAATCCATTTCTTCCAAAGAGGTAAGAGAGATACTCTTTGGCATCCAGGTCAACCGTGATACAAAAAGGCGTAATGCCCTTTTTCTTCACTTCTTCTATGGCTTTTTTGGTATCTTCTATCCCGTATCTTCCATCATATCTGTCTTCATCATTGGGTTTTCCGTCACTGATGATGAGTAGAAGTTTATTAGCAGATTGCTGTTTGTCCAGAATTTTGGCAGACTCCCGTATAGCTGCACCGAGTCTCGTATAGTATTGAGGTTGCATGCTGTCTATACGACCACGAATGAGATCTGAATATTTGTCATTAAAGTTTTTAATGATATTAAAATAAACTTTTTTATTTTGTAAGGATGAAAACGAGTAGATAGCAAACTTATCTTGCAGTTTTTCCAACGCTTCAGAGAAAACGATAAGTCCATCTTTTATCACATCAATGATACGTACCTCCTGCGTGATACCTCCTTCTGTTGAAAGTGAAACATCGGCTAAAATGAGCGTTGCCATGTCTCTGGTTTTCTTTTCATAGGTGGTATAGAAGTTTTGATGGTGCGTAGATTTATTTTGATGCCCTTTATAGTCTATCCAAGTGTCCATGTTTATTTCATCCCCATATGGGAGCCTGTCATTTTTGATCCTATCTAGTTCAAGAAGGTCTAATTCTCCTTGAATTTTTTTAACGGTTTTCTTTAATCTCTTAGGTAGTTCTATAGGGATGACGTTAAGTGTGACTTGCGGTTTAATGCGTACATAGTTGATGAGGTAGTCATTTTTCCTATAGTCCCATTCATCAATTAAGTGCCCTTTCCCCAGAGGATATATCTCAGTCATATCCGGTTGAAGGTCTAAATCCATTTTAATCCTCGAAGAGAGGTTTGCCTGTTTTTTTCCTATGGTGATCTCATCCAGATCTTCTGCATGGTATAAGGCATCTTCATCAAAACTGTCATCTTCCATTCTATCTACATTGACTTGCTCAAAAATACTCATGAGTGACTCGGGTAAAAAAGCCAAAAAACCATCTGTCTCTTTATCATCGTCCATTTGATTACTTTGTTTTTTCATCTCCAGAGTATCGGTCTTATCTTTATCCTGTTCTCTTTGGACTTCTTCCTCTTCATCTGCATGACTACTTTTACTGTTTGTGACTATAGGAGGGTAGATCCATAAAGGATTTGGGTAATCATTGATTAAATCTTCATTGTTCTTTTCTTCAAAAGAATTAATAAATGATAACTGTTCAAACTGCTCACTTAGGTAGTGGGTAGCACTTTTATAGAAGTGTTCAAAACCACTGTATTTAGAGGTTAGCTCTGTTACAGCTTGGGTATTTTGTTCTTTAAGATTATCACTGCTTATGTCAACTTTAGCGACCATGGCTATAAGCCAATAGTAGAGCATTTCATTTTGTTCTTTTTTTGGAAAGTATGCAAATGATGCAGGTAGATAGATAGACTTTTCATCTTGCCAGGTAAGGAAAAACTCTTTACCTAAAAACGATACTTTTTGAAGTAGTGTTCGCGAAGTATCGACATATCGTTTGTCTGTAACATGAAGCTCCTTACCTTGTTCACCACCTAGAAGATGGTGAAAAATAGTAAGTGATTTTGAAATATCGGCAAAGTAAATACGCTCCTCTTCATGGAACTTATTTACTTTTTTGTTGAGATATTTATCCCAAACTCTACCAATACTCTCTTCAAACTCAAGCCAATAATGAATCATTCTTGTACTTTAAGCTGTTTGCTCTTCTTTGACAAAGAAAGCTGCAAAGTAAGTAAGGAGACCAAGGAAAACCAAGACACCAAACCCAGCCCGAACAGTGTATACACCAGCAATAGATGCTTGTGATTCCATAAATCCTACTAGATCAGTACCTACTCTTTGATCAAGTATCTGCATGATACCTGCTGTAGTAAGAGAAAGTGTAAGTCCCAGCATACCAATGTTCATCATCCAAAAAGATTTAAGCTCTACAGCTTGCGCTTTTTTAGAGTTTCCATGTGGACGACCTCTCAAAATAGGCATTGCATACGAAACAATCGTAAATATGATCATAATATACGCACCATAAAAAGACAAGTGACCATGTGCAGCTGTAAGCTGTGTACCATGGGTAAACATGTTGACTGGTGCTAGTGTATGCATGAAGCCCCAAACTCCGGCACCCAGGAATGCCATTACTGCAGTTCCTTTTGCCCAAGTAAGTGCCATCTCATTGTCATGTTGGATCTTTCTGTCTTTTGCCATAGAAAAGGCAAAGAGGATCATGAGAAAGAATGGTAAAGGTTCAACAGCAGAGGCTATAGATCCAATCCATAACCAGTACTCAGGAGCACCAATGTAGAAGAAGTGGTGTCCTGTACCTAAGATACCAGATATCATAGTCATAGCAATGATGAGATAAAGCCATTTATCGATATGCTCTCTATCTACACCGGTGACTTTGATCAATACAAAGGCCAAGATAGCTCCAAGGATTAATTCCCAAGTCGCTTCCACCCATAAGTGAACAGTAAACCACCATAAAAATTTATCTAAGACAAGGTTTTCAGGTACATAAAATGCGAAAAGGAAAAATGCCGCCATGAAAAACAACCCTGTAAGTAACACCGTAGTGACAACTGTTTTTCTTCCTAAGATCACAGTCATAGTGACGTTGACAATGTAAGAGACAACCACTAAAACAATACCAACTTTGGTAGGTAAAGGTTGCTCTAAAAACTCTCGTCCCATAGTGGGTAAAAGGTTGTTAAAAGTAAGCTCTGTGAGTGCTGCATATGGAACAAAAAGATATCCCAGGATAGTAGCTACCCCAGCTGCTGCAAACACCCAAAAAGTGATGATGGCTAACTTAGGACTCCAAAGTTCTCTCTCTGACTCTTCAGGGATAAGGTAGTACGTAGCGCCCATAAAACCAAACAAGATAAGTACTATGAGTAAGTTTGTATGTACCATTCTAAGTACGTTAAATGGAATGAGTGGAAATAAAAAGTCTCCAAACAAATATTGTATTGCCATAAGCAGACCAAATAAAATCTCTCCTGCTAAAAGAATCAATGCAAAAATAAAATATGGTTTTGCGACCATTTGTGATGTGTATTTCATACTATCTCCTATCCTTCAATGGTTGGTGGCCATTCATTTGTATCAACCTTAGATGTCCAAATAAAGAAATCTGAAAGTGCATTCACCTCTTCTTCATTCAAGTTAAACTGTGGCATTTTTCTTCTATCAGGTGTATTAAGCGGCTGCGCTGCCATCCAACCTAACATATAGCCCTTAAATGTACTTTCATCCGAAGCGCCTCTTCTTTGAAATACATTTCCTAATTCAGGTGCATAATATGCTCCCTCTCCTAAAATAGTGTGGCAACCCACACAATTATTCTTTTCCCATAATGCTTTACCGGCAACCACAGAATGACTCATAGCAATTTCATTTGATCGCTCTGGTATCTGTTTTACCGTATCAAAAGTAAGACCAAAAAATATCAATAGTGCAAACATACCACCACCATAATAAATATTTTTAGCCATACTTTTCGTTATACGTTCAGTCATAAGATTATCCTTGTTTTAAATTCTACCTCAAAGTAGTATTTTGTATTGTATCCCTAAATAATTTAATTCTACCTTTAAGTAGTAATTAAATTATTTTTGTATAATATGAGTAAATCAGTAAAGGGTCACCGATGCAATTACTTAATTCATCAAAATATGCTATACGTATATTAGGTTATATCGCCAATCATGAGAGTCAACATCTATGCAATGCGAAAGAACTCTCTGAAGCATTGACCATTCCTTATAAGTTCTTAACTAAAATAATGATGAGACTGGTAAACGCAGACCTTATTATCTCCATACGAGGAAGAGAAGGTGGATATAAACTTTCCAAACCTGCTTCGAGTATCACAATTATAGAAATCTTAAAACACTTTAATGAGTTTCCTGAAGATAAACAATGTATCTTAGGTATCGGAGCTTGCAACGCTAAAAAGAAATGTGCTTTACATGACCAATGGGTAAAACCTAAAGAATTGATAAGAAAAATGTTTGAGAAGACTACCTTGGAAGATATTGATAGTGATAGTTTCAAACTATGATCACAAAGTCTTTACCTAAAACATCTCTACCACCTGGTGATTTTGCTATTTGGATCATTATCTATGTGGAGTTAGTTACTTTTGCTGCTCTATTTATAGGGTATGCATTTGCCAGAAGAGCTGATGTTGAACTCTTTAATCAATCACAACTTTTGTTAGACCAAAGATCGGGGTTTATCAACACACTTGTCCTCATCACAAGTAGTTACTTTCTTGTCAAAGCTATTGAGGTTATCAAGACCGTTAATACCAAAAGGGCTTCCCTGCTATCTTCCAGATGGCTTTTAGCCGCGATAGTACTTGGTGGTAGTTTTATTGTTATTAAGAGCATAGAATTTTCAGATAAATTTGAACAAGGAATAAACCTTAGTACAAATACATTTTTTATGTTCTATATCCTTTTAACTGCATTTCACTTTATGCATGTACTCTTAGGACTCATTATATTATATGCTGTCTATAAAAAAGCCAAAATGGGTGGGTATAGTAAAGAAGATCACAGAGGCATGGAAACAGGTGCTTCATACTGGCATCTTGTTGATTTGCTGTGGATAGTATTATTTCCACTGATCTATATCATGAGATAAGTCATGAGAAGTATATGGATAATTTTGGTACTCTTAACACTCTTTGCATTTTTGGTAGGATGGCTAAAGTTAGTCAATTCACTTTTTGTGTCTATATTACTTCTCACTACCTTTATTAAAGGTCAACTTGTCAGTGAGTATTTTATGGGCCTGAAAAGGGTTACTTTAAACTATAGAGTAATTCCCACAATATGGCTGTTTATAGTTCTTTCGTCTATAGCCATTGCTTATTACTTACCCATATCAAACTAAAATATTTTGCTTTAATATTGAACCTCTACATATCATATTTATTACACAAATTAGTTATAATGCTTTTTGCAAAAATGTGTACATCCAAGGAATATAATGCCTCAGACAAAATTCTTCGCTCTGATCATCGGTACAGAGATCCTCAACCGTCGTAGAGCAGATAAACATTTTGACTTTGTTACTAAAGCTTTAGCACAAAAGGGCCATAAACTCTCCGGCTCTTTTATCATAGAAGATGATCCTGCGCTTATTGTTCAAACTATTAAATTCATTGCTTCACAATCAAACCCTGTACTCTTTTCATTTGGTGGTATAGGATCAACACCTGATGATTACACCAGAAAATGTGCAGCCATAGCACTTAGAGATGGAAATCTTTCCATACATAAAGAAGCCAAAGAGATCATTGTAAATACACTGGGCGACAAGGCCTATCCTTACTCTGTACGTATGGCAGAACTTCCCAAAGGTGCTACACTTTTAGAGAACCCTGTCAATAAAATGCCTGCTTTTGCATTGGATGAACGTTATTATTTTATGCCTGGTTTTCCCGAGATGAGTCATCCCATGGTAGAGAAGATACTCACGAACCTGATACCAAATAAAAGAACCTACTATCGTCACACACTTACAGCACTTTGTAAAGAAAACGTATTTATAGAAGTCATGGAAAAGATGCCAAAAGAAGTAGAATTCTCTTCATTGCCTAAACTCTATTGTGATGGATGGAAAGTTTCCATCTCTGTTGCATCAACCAATGAGAAACTGGCATTTGAATCTTTTCATATGTACATCGAAGTACTTGAGAAAAAGAAGATAGTCTACAGTTTACATGATGAAAACAATGAAGCGTAGTCAAAATAGATGACCTATATAGAAACACTGAAACACCCTACCATCAGGAGACTCTCACTCATACAACTCATCTCTTATTTTGGAACATGGTTTTCACAAGTAGCAATTTTTTCTATGATCGTAGCCTATGGGGCTGATGAGATTACTATAGCCCTTACTGCTGCCATGGCAATGCTTCCGGCTGTTATACTTGCTCCCCTCATAGGTATCATCATAGACCGTATACACTTCAAAAAACTCATGCTGATCCTTCTGCTCATTGAGATATCTATGACCCTAGGATTCATTTTCATCAATTCACTCGAACATATTTGGGTGTTAATGATACTCATCTTTTTACGCTCTTCCGCTGCCTCTATGCTCTTCTCCGCAGAGATGGCACTTTTTCCTAAACTCGTACAAGGGAAAATGCTTAAAAACACGAATGAAATACACTCTATCATCTGGTCATTGTGTTATGCTTCAGGCATGGCTGTAGGAGGTATTGCAACACATTTTATGGGCTTTGATACTGCCTTTCTTATAGATGCTCTTTTGTATGGCATAGCCGTATTACTCTTATTGGGTCTACAACTCTCTCTTGAAAAAGTACAGCATACGGATTCAAACTGGAAAATGTTTAAAGATGGTTTTGCTTACCTGATAGCAAATAAAAAAATACTCCATCTCATCTTGCTTCATGCAGCCATAGGACTTACCAGTTTTGATGCACTCATTACCCTGCTTGCAGACTTCAGATACAAAGAATTTATAGCTGTTCCTCTTGCCATAGGTTGGATGAACGCTACTAGAGCAATAGGTTTGATGATAGGGCCATTTATCATCAGTAGGATCATTTCAAAAGAAAATCTACACTATTTCTTCATTCTACAGGGTCTTGCGATCATACTGTGGTCAATGCTTGAGTACAATTTTTATTTTGCACTTATTGCACTCTTTATCACCGGCTTTTTCATCACAACTCTTTGGTCATACACTTACCTGCTCATACAAGAAGAGACAGATGCACATTATATGGGAAGAGTCATCTCTTACAATGACATGTTCTTCATGCTTTCTAATGTAGCTACAGCTATGTTTATAGGCTATGCTGCAAAATGGGGTCTATCATTAGAAAGTATCACATTTACTTTAGGTATGGGGTTTATGTTCGTGGCAATGTATTATCTTTGGTTTAAGAAGCAGTATCTTGATGAAAAAAGCCAATAGAAGTATCTGCTACAATTGCTATCGTCCTCATACGTCATGCATGTGCAGATATATCACTCCCATAGAAACAAACACACGATTTGTTATCTTGATGCATCCAAAAGAGTTTAAAAAAACCAAAAATGGTACAGGTCACTTTACAAACTTGTCTTTGAAGAATTGTGAGATCCATGTAGGCATTGATTTTACAAAACATGCAGCCATCAACCATATCATAAACGATCCTTCAAATGTCTGTTACACCCTCTACCCACATGAAAGAAGTATCAATCTCAATGAAGAACCTATAGGCAAAGAGAAAAGAAATACAATCATTTTTCTTATAGATTCTACTTGGCCTTGTTCAAGAGCCATCTTAACGGCAAGTCCAAATATCAATGCTTTACAAAAAGTGAGTTTTACCCATACAGAAGTCTCAAAATTTACTTTTAAAGAACAGCCTAAAGAGTACTGCTTAAGTACAATGGAATCTACCTTATGTGTATTGAAACTTTTAAACACGCATCATATGGAAAAGATAGAAAGTAAAAAGTTAGATCACTTTTTACTGCCGTTTGAAAAAATGGTGGAATACCAACTCTCTTGTAACTAAAGCTTTCGTCACACGCTATATAAATTTAAATAACACCGCTGTGGTAAAAAAAGAGATGAGTATACCATAGCCAACGATGGCCGAACTAAGTCTTGGTGCCAGACCTGCCAAGGACGCCATCGCTCCTGCAGTGATCATCGGTGCCATTCCCGCTTCCATAACCGATACACTTGCTGCCAAATTTGACCATCCAGCCATGTTCACTATAGCTAGTGCTATCATTGGAGCGATGATCAGCTTTATAAAAAGTGCAATCCCAAAAGGCTTTATTTCATGGCCAGGAAGTTTGAGTTGCAACTGTAATCCAACAGCTACCAGAGCGATAGGTACAATAGTATTGGCTAAAGTAGCCAATACTTTGGAAATCACATCAGGAAAAGGTGTACCTACAAAGAACAGTGCAATGATCAATGAAATAAATGGGGGAAAAGTAAACACTTTTACTGCCATGATCCGAAAATTAATTTCACTTGTATTCGAATAATAAGAAGTCACAAATATACCATATGTTGCGAGTGCCAAGAATGTACCCATTTGATCATATACCAAAATAAAAGGCAGTGCTTCTGTTCCCAGGTAGGCATTGATGATGGGTATTCCCAAGAATGATGAATTGGTCAATACAGCTACAAGCATTAATGCACCTGTTACTTCTTTTGTAAAACGTAGTAGTTTAGAAACTACCAGTGTTATAATAGCTGTGATGATGATAACGAGCCAGGCGATGAGCACTGGAATAATAATATCTATAGAGAATGTAAGTTTAGGTATCTGCAACAATACCATTGCAGGAAGAGAGATATATATGACAAATTTATTTAATATCGCTGCTGCATCTTCGGGAAAGATCCGAAACCTATTGAGTCCATAACCAATGGCGATGGCCAATAGTATTAAAACAAAATTTTCCATAAATGACTATATCTCCTTATAACATAGTAAAATAAAACTATTATATACTATTTTATGCATCACGACAAGGATGGGTTAAACCTTTGGTATAACATTCATACACTTTTTTGGCAGGAATCCCTCTTTGATATATCTTTAAGATCTCGCGCACAAAATCAATAGGATACTCGACAGTATGTCCCTCATCAAGTTCATAATACTTATTCAGTGTATCGTACATTAAAGCATAGATCTCAGGCTCTTCTTTTTTCAATCTTTGCAAATCTTCTGCGGCTTGAATAAGTGTTTTATCATTAAACTCACCACGTGTATTAATATCTTTTCTCAGTTCAACATACTCTTTGAGATCTTTTTGGTTTCTTACATAATCTGTAAATAGTTCAATAAGTGTCATCATTTTCTCTTTATATTTTGTTCAGTACAAACATTTCCATCTCTTTGACAATAAGATCAAGCGTTCTCTCACCATCAATGATCTTCAAGAGGTTTTTTTCAGTATAAAATGTTTGGATCTCTTGTAGTGGCGTAGTATAAATTTTCATTCTGTCAAAGAAGACTTCTAAACTGTCATCCGAACGTACTACTTCTGCCTCTGCAGCTCTTCCTAAAATGCGCCCTTTGGCCACATATTCACTCACATGTACTTCGATCACAGAAACAAGCTCGATCTCTGTTTCATTTTTTAAAACTTCATCAAGTGCATGCATCTGCTCAACGCTTCTTGGATAACCATCTATCAGGACAACATCAGTTGGTGCATTTTTGATCGCAGAAATAATAGTATCCATGATGATATTAAGAGGAACCAATGCTCCTTGAGTAATAAACCCATCTATGGTCTTACCAAGTTCACTGCCACTGGCTACCTCTTCTCTTAACATATCTCCAGTTGAGTAATGTATGATACTATCTGTGTGTCTTCCTGCGATGATGCTTGCGTCAGTTGTTTTACCAGAACCTGGTGCTCCGATAATGAGAAATAATTTTTTTTTCATAGTGATGTGATTATCCAATTCAATTCATTTTGAATATATTATGCCATGCTGATATAGCATTACTATAGCATATATATAAATTTTAGTTATTTTATGCCCGTAACCTATCGCCCTTGAAAAGTTCATGTTTTTTTCTTAACGAAGCGACCTTTTTTCGTGTATAACCCAGCTTCTCAGAAATGGCTATATCTGACATCTTATATTGTAAAGATTTAATTACCATCAATGCATAACCTGAGATGGTAAGAATTTCATTTTTGTAGAGTGATGTACTCTGCACCGCTATTTCTATGGTTTCATAAGGTTTATTAACACTGGTAAAACTGGAAATGATGAATTTTCGACCTTCCAATTTATCAAATAAACTATTTCTCTCTTTTATATTTAACGATTCCAGTCCGGAAAGGTAAAGAGGTTGATCTCTGTTAGCAAAACGAATTTTGTCTCTCCATGTCTTAGTATTTAGTGAAATAAAAATGACATCCATACTTTTCTTTTTTGCATAGGCTAACACCAATTGATCAATATACACTACATTATTTGTAATAATTATCATAGGGAAACCAATTTTATCAATGTATTGCTCAATGTCAATATCTTTTAACACATAGTTGTGATACTCTCTATGTAATGCATGTTGAAATTTGAGTTTCTCAAACTCTTGATAGTGTTCGATCTTTTTGATCAATATCTCTATACTTACAGGTTTCATAATATAATCTTTAGCACCTAATTCAATAGGTTCAGTAAGTGTCTCTTTACTTTTATGGCTTACTAACAATAAAATAGATTTATGTTGGAATTTTTCCATAAAAACTTTTGTACTTTGCATAGAAAATACTGTAGAGAGTAAATAGACATCTCCCTTACTAAAAGTAGTAGCTTTAGTGATACAATCAAAAACTTCAGTTTTATATCCTTGTTTTTGTAACTTGCCTGATATGTCATTGGCGAGTAGTATCTCTTTTTCTATAATCGTTATTATCATTTTAAGTTAGATCCATTGGTTATTTAATTATGTATATAAGTATTATTATCCTCCTCCCCTAAAAGAAGAAGGATAAACGGTAAGGATTATGCGTTAACAAGTGCCTCTATCTGTCCAACAATACTAGGATCTTCAAGCGTTGAAGTATCTTGAGTGATCTTTTCGCCTTTTGCAATCGCTCTAAGGATCCTTCTCATGATCTTTCCTGACCTTGTTTTTGGAAGATCTGGAACAAAGACCATATTATCACACACTGCGATATTACCGATCTCAGTTTTAATGATCGTATTAATCTCTTTCATGGTCTCAAATTCATCAGCTACATCATCTTTGTGTTCCATAGGTGTAGATTTAAGCACGATATATGCAAAAATTCCTTCTCCCTTAAGTTCATGAGGTTTACCTACAACAGCGACTGCTGCTACATTGTTATGCTTCTTAACTGCCGCTTCTACTTCTGCCGTACCCATACGGTGTCCAGATACATTAATAACATCATCTGTACGACCAGTGATCGTGATATAACCATTTTCACCATATATTGCACCGTCACCTGTAAAATATACTGCTTTACCGTCTTTAGTCACGTCTCCGAAGTAAGACTTTTTAAAACGTTCTTCATCACCCCATACACCACGGATCATAGCTGGCCAAGGGCGCGTGATACACATGTATCCACTTTCACCTTCACCTACTTTTTCACCCGTTTCTGGATCAAGTATCTCAGCCATAATACCTGGTAATGGAAGTGTTGCACATGCCGGTTTGATAGGTGTCGCACCAGGAAGTGGAGAAACGATGTGACCACCTGTCTCTGTCTGCCAGTATGTATCAACAATAGCACACTTACTCTGACCCACTTCCTCATAGTACCATTTCCATGCAGGAGGATCGATAGGTTCCCCTACAGTACCGAGTACTTTAAGACTTGAAAGATCATATTTAGCCGGTTCATCTTCACCCATTTTATGAAGTACACGAATTGCTGTTGGTGCTGTATAGAACTGGTTGATCCTATGTTCTTCTACCATTTTCCAAGGGCGTCCTGCATCAGGGAAGGTAATAACACCTTCAAACATTACAGTTGTAGCACCCATTGCAAGTGGTCCATATACAATATAGGTATGTCCTGTGATCCAACCAATATCTGCCGTACACCAGTACGTATCATTTTCTTTAACGTCAAATACCCATTCCATAGTCATTTGTGCCCAAAGAATATATCCCGCTGTGTTGTGTTGTACACCTTTTGGTTTACCTGTACTACCAGAAGTATAGAGTAAGAAAAGAGGATCTTCACTATCCATAGGTTCTGCATCACATCTACCTGATTTACTTTGGATAAGTTCATTGTACGAGTAGTCACGTCCTGCTACCCAGGTAACATCTTCATGGTTTCTCTCTACAACTAATACCTTTTTAACCGGTGTCTCGCCTGTAAGTGCTGCATCTACTACAGGTTTTAGCATATATGGTTTTGTTTTTCTAAAGGCACCATCTGCAGTGATCACTACTTTTGCTTCAGCATCTTCGATTCTGTCACGTAGTGCTTCAGAAGAGAATCCCCCAAACACGATAGAGTGGATCGCACCGATACGTGCACATGCTAACATCGCATAAGCAGCTTCAGGGATCATTGGCATGTAGATGACAACTCTATCACCTTTTTTTACACCGAAATCTTCTTTAAGAAGATTAGCAAATTTATTTACTTCATAAAAAAGGTCAAGATAGGTGATGACCTGCTTGTCACCTCTGTCACCTTCGAAAATGATCGCTGCTTTATTTTTTTGCGTCTCTAAATGACGGTCCACACATTGGTGCGCAACATTTAGTTTACCGCCATTGAACCATTTCACGAATGGTGCATTAGACTCATCTAGGACCGTATCATACGGTTCAAACCAATCGATCTTCTCATCGGCATATTCTTTCCAGAAACCTTCATAGTCATCAGTAGCTTTTTTTACTAAAGCATTGTATTCACATATATTTTGTACTCTTGCATCTTTTGCAAATTCAGGGTTTGGTTGATAGATATCTTGTAACATATTTTCTTCCTCTTGTAAGTTTATGTAAAAATTACCACTGTAATTTTAAGATAAATTTAACTTAACTAAATGCGCCTTTATATTCCGGCATATCCTTCAGTTTAAGATACATCATTCCTGACATCACAGCATCATTCAATGCATCATGCTGTCCGAGTTTGGGTAAATCCAATTTATCCATGATCGTATCAAACTTCAAATCTACAAATTCATGAGATGACTCCTTCTTATAGCGTTTATAATACATACTTGAAAGTTCTATACTTTTATTAGGTATCGTAGTGCCTATCAATTTTTTTGCATAACGGTTGATCATCGCAATGTCAAATTTTATATAATAACCGATAAGTGTTCTGTTGCCTATAAAGTGTAAAAACTCTTCGATAGCTATTTTGGCTTCAATACTGTCTTCCATATCACAGGGTCGTATATGATGGATTTTAATACTCTCTTCACATATGTGATTCACAGGCGTCACAAATCTCTCAAAAGATTCACTGAATTCTATTTTACTATTCATGATCTTCACTCCACCAATAGAAAGAATTTCATCTTTTTTAACATTCAATCCTGTGGTTTCACAATCGAAAGAAACAAACTCTTCATCCTCTGGAAGTTCATCGAATAAAAAGGCAAACTCATCATTCTTAAGTCTAGACTTTTGATAATAGTATTTTAATTTTTCGATCATCATGCCAGGTTACCTAAACGAAAATGATGTGTGATGAATTTTTTAAATGAGTTCACAACAGTAAAACTAGCTTTTAGCATATCTCTTTCACTTTTTCCAAAAATGCTCACATCAATAACATTGTCAAGTGGCAAACCTTTTTTTTGTTTTGCAATATGACACTGAAGTCTTAGTCTAGACAAGAGTCCCAAGGCCTCTATAAGTTCTGAAGCCATCTCTTTTTCTAAAACACCTAACTTATGTAACTGTTTAATTCGTGCCACAGTTGAATTTACTATAACACCATTTTCCAGAGCTAAACTTCTAACACCTTGAACTATGGCAAAGATACCACCTTTTTTGATATCTATCTTACCCTCATCATTCGTGCGAAGTGATGAGAACATACCGATAGGTGTTTGAAAAAGAAGTGCATTTCTTGCAAAGTAAGCCATGAAAACATCTTTTTGTTTAACCATATCAAATATCTTAGTCATTAATGGTTCCAGCAAAGTTGCATCACCCGCTACACATTTGGCATCAAAGAATATCGCTAGATCCATATAATGATCCATATCCTTACCTTCAAACCAAACTTCTATTTGGTCTTCAAATTCAGCTTGTGTTCTACACCAATACGGGTTATTTACCATGATATTTCCATCACATGGAGGAAAACCAAATGAAATAAGATGTTTTGTGAATTCTTCCATATAAGGACGAAATTGTTCTACATCTGTGTCATTTGCAACTATCAGGGCATTATCCTGATCTGTCTTAATTATCTGTTCATCTCTTCCTTCACTTCCCATAACCAAAAGTGCACATTTACTGTGTAACTCTGCGGGGACAACAAAACTAAAAAGCTTTTCATAAATTTTAGCATTAAGTTCTGCAACCATTTTTCCTATATATTTTGATGACAAACTCTTATCATAAAGTGACTTGATCGTTTTATTGACATCGTCACTGGCATCTTTAAGTTCTTCCATGGTCTTAGCATTAGCTATCTTTACGGTAACGATATGTGTATGGTTTGCAAAATAACTCAATATATCTATTTGCATGATCAAACCCACTATCTTTCCATCTTCAAGGACTCCCACTCTTTTTATGTTATTCTTCACTACTCTCAATAACACTGAAAATAAAAAATCGTCTTTTTGTACACAGATAAATGGAAAGTTTGCTATCTCACCTATGGGACTGGCTAGATCTTTTCCTACTAACAAGACATCTTTTTTTAAATTAGAATCTGTTACAACACCATATTGTGAATCATCTTCTACAATAATGGTAGAAGTTTTCCCTGCCATAGATTGTTCTATAGCATCCTTAATACTTGTCTCTGCTGTGACAATACATGGTTTATGCATATAAAGGTCACTTACTTTTGCAAACATAAACGATGATATATCCGAACCATACTCTTTGTTTTTAAGTGTTCTAAATCTAGAAGTTAGGGTTTTAAGGAAAAAGCTTTCAAATTTTTTATTTGACCCCAACAAACTTAAAAATGTAGATTTTTTTAATTCATAACAGATAAGCTGTTCATTAACAACAAACTTACTCTCTGTTTTGTTGTATATCAGAGAATCTGCATCAAACTCATCTTGTTCATGATAAACAAAGGTCAACTCATCATTATTGTTATATTCGTTGACTTCACCTTTGATTATAATATAGAAATAATCACTAATATTTTCAGGAGAAATTAAAATTGTATCTTTAGGATAATAAGCTATATCCATGTTTTTTAAAGCTTTATCCAGTTCAAACTCTGTAAGTTCTTCAAATGGATGGATTTCTTTTATAAAGTTTTTTTGATCGTGTAAGCTCAAATTCTTTCTCTTTTCTCTCTTTAGAATGGTGAAACTTGCCCAAAGGCAAGTTCCAAGTTTTCTTAGTGGTCTATAGCTCCACCTGCACCAGAAGGGACACGGATATTTTCTACAATAGCCTGAATCTCTGCCGGTGGTGGTGGCGTAGCTCTTGATACAAAGTAAGCTACAATGAAGTGTATAACCATACCTAAAGTACCAATACCAGTTGGTGCAATACCGAAGAGGTAATCTTCTTTTGCTCCACCCATAAATACGAAGTATACAATATAGACGAATGTAAATGTAAGACCGATGGACATACCAGCGATCGCACCTTCTTTATTCATTCTCTTATCAAACACACCCAAGATAATTACTGGGAAGAATGATGCTGCTGCCAAACCAAATGCAAATGCAACAACCTGTGCCACGAAACCTGGAGGGTTTATACCCAGATATCCGGCGACCAGTATGGCCACAACGGCGGCACCTCTTGCCAATCTCAACTCTGATTTTTCAGTAAGTGTTGATTTACCTGTTGCTTTATCTTTCATGATAACTTGACCGAACAAGTCATGAGAAATTGATGATGAAATAACAAGTAACAATCCAGCTGCTGTTGAAAGTGCTGCTGCAAGTCCACCGGCTGCCATCAATGCTATTACCCAGTTAGGCAAGTTAGCGATCTCAGGGTTTGCAAGAACCATAATATCTCTATCAACATAGATCTCATTAGCGATTCCGTTGTTTCCTGCTGTTTCTTCTGCCGTAGCAGCTGGTTTAGCATTTGTAGTCAATCTTTGACCATGCTCTCCTCTTTTGTCACCATCGTATGCTGGTTTACCTTTAGCACCATCAAATGCTGCACCTTTAGCGTATTGGATCTTACCATCGCCATTTCTATCATTCCAAGCAAGTAGTCCACCTTGTTCCCAAGTTTTGAACCATGAACCATCATTGATAGTACCATCTGCTCTTTCAACACCACCATTTACAAAAGACTTATATTCAACGTTTTGTACATTTGAGATAAGGTTTACTCTTGAGAATGCTGCAACTGAAGCAATCGTTGTATACATAATAGCAATAAACACTAATGCCCAACCAGCAGAGATTCTTGCATCTTTTACAGTAGGAACTGTAAAGAATCTAACAATAACGTGAGGTAGTCCCGCTGTACCAGCCATAAGTACGACAGTTAACATAAACATGTTAAATACAGATCCTGGCTCAGTGTAGTTATTAAACCCTAGGTCATTTACCGCTTGGTCTAGAGCATGCATAAGGTACGTACCCTGTTCTATGGTCCTCACCCCATCATCAAATGCAAAGGCCGTCTGAGAAAAGAGTCCCATTTGTGGTAAGAATGTATCTGTTACCTGAAGTGAAAGGAAGATCGCTGGTACTGTAAATGCAAAGATCATTACAACATACTGTGCAACTTGTGTATATGTAATACCTTTCATACCTCCCAATACAGAGTAGATAAATACGATACCCATACCAAGCATAACACCTGTGTTAACATCTACCTGTAAGAATCTAGAAAATACGATCCCAACACCCCTCATTTGTCCCGCAACATATGTAAACGAGATAAAGATAACTGCTACAACCGCAACTGTTCTTGCAATGTCAGAATAATATCTGTCACCAACAAAGTCAGGTACTGTAAACTTACCAAATTTTCTCAAATAAGGCGCCAATAACATTGCTAGTAGTACATAACCACCAGTCCAACCCATAAGGTAAGCACCACCATCAGATCCTTTAAAAGAAATGATACCTGCAAGTGAGATAAATGACGCCGCTGACATCCAGTCTGCTGCTGTTGCCATACCATTTGCCACTGGGTGAACTCCACCACCTGCAACATAAAACTCTTTCGTAGAACCTGCTCTACTCCATATTGCAATACCAATATATATTGCAAAAGTCACACCTACAAATATGTAAATTAAACTTTGTAATTCCATTCTATCTCCCTACTCGTTTACGCCATATTTTTCATCAATTTTTTGCATTTTAAATACATATACGAAAATAAGTATTACAAATGCGTAAATTGAACCCTGTTGTGCAAACCAAAAACCTAGTTTCACTCCACTGATCTCAATAGCGTTGAGTTGATTGATAAACAATACTCCCGCTCCCAAAGAAACAAGGAACCATACGACTAAAAG
>NZ_JBFFOH010000042.1:0-18846 GCF_041562805.1 Sulfurovum sp.
AAGGTCGGTCCATGGCAACTTCAATGCGACTGCTGCAGATATAGGATTCGTCTATAAATTTGGCACCATTGAAAAAAAGTAGTGTGGTACTAAGCTTTGAACTAAAGGCGGCAAAAGAGCTTTTCTAGCCAAAAATGAGCCCAGCCTTATGCTAGCAGTCTCTTCGCTTTCTCGGCAATCTCATCAACATCAATTGACTGTATCGAGAAGTCCTGCTTGTTGATCTTGCTGATGTCGACTACGGAGTCTGATTCGCAGGCGAGATTCGTCGGCGTTTTAAAAATCATTCGCGTGTCGGCTGGGCCGAAAAGGGTGATGGAAGGGCGGTTCCTCGTTTGTACAATCAACATCAGTGACCAAAACGTTCAACTTTCAAAAGTCCATCGACATCGCATAATTTTGAATTAGTCCCGGTATTTTTAGTTTCAGCAAAGATAGCGTTATCAGAAGAGACAGATAATAGACTTTTAGTAGTCTAAAAGCGCCAAAATCCATTGTCTGATCTGTCCGAGACTTTCAGGGTCTTTATTTGAGACAAAGAGATAGGGCTTGTTTTTACGATTAGCTTTAACATCTGACCTCATTACGTCTAAGTCTACGTTGACGTATGGTGCCAGATCTGTTTTATTGATAATAAGCAAGTCACTAAAGAGAAGTCCAGCCCCTTTTTTTCTTGGAATATCTCCGCCTTGGGCGACATCGATGACGTACATATAGTAGTCTACGAGTTCATAGGAAAAAGTCGCAGAGAGGTTGTCTCCGCCGCTCTCTACGAAGATGATGTCGGGGCTGAACTCTGCTTCCAGCTCTTCGCAGGCCCTTTGGTTCATAGAGATGTCGTCGCGTATAGCGGTATGCGGACAGCCGCCTGTTTCGACGCCGATGATAAGGTCACTGCTGATATCCAGATGGTTTTTCAGATAATTGGCATCTTCGGTTGTGTAGATGTCGTTGGTGACAATGCCCACTTTATAGCTCTCTTTTAACATGTTTGTCAATGACTCGATGATGGATGTCTTTCCGCTGCCGACAGGTCCGGCAATTCCAATTTTTATACTCATAATATTCCTTAGGTCGTAAATAGTTTAGGTTCCAGGTGGAGATGCTGGTAGATGACTTCTTCAAAAAGCGGGTTGAAATTTTCTACCCTAAGAAATGAATCGTTTATATAATCTTCTAAGACATCATCAAAACGAAAGAGCATCTGCTGGATCTCACTGGGTTTGATACGCGATATCTTCAGGGTACAGGCAGAGAGGGTGATAAGACTCTTTTTGCACCACAAAAGCATCAGCAACTCTTTGTCTAAACCCTCTGCATAAGCATAGGCGCTTAAAACAGCCAACTCGTTTCCTGAACTTTTCTGCTCTGAAACAGCCGCATAAAACTCTTTTACCGGTGGACTCTGAATCTCTCTGTTGATATGTTTAAGATAATTGTGCCCGATGGTCTGTGATGCCTTGGCATACTCAAAATTGAGCATAGCCGAATAGTTTTTATCTTCTTTTATCAGGGCCTTCAGATTTTCTTTCTCTAGATGTTTAAAAACCTTCAGTATAAAAGGAAACTCAAATTTTTGGTACTGATCGATGATGATGTTATGCAGATAGTGCTCAAGCTCCTCCATGGTGCGTACCTTCTCCAAGACAACATGCGACTCCAAACCAAAGGAGTGTACAAAAATACCTGATGGAAAATTTCCATCAAGCAGCTGCATAAAACGGCTTAGTGCCTTAGTGGGCGTGATGTGCTTTTCCATTGGGTCTGAAATATCCTTGTGTTTTGGTGACGCTGACATTCTCTTCGTCTTTTAACTGTAAAACGATGTCAGACAAAGAGATGTCATCTAAGATCGTGATCTTATAATCTTCAATGCAGACGGGTTGATGACGGTTTCCGATCTCATAGGCTGCTCGAGCAAAATCTATATGGTCTTCAAACTCAAAGAGATAGATCTCATCCTCACTCTTTTTGACCTGAATACGGTGTCCGTCTTCACAGACCAGGACATCATTTTCATGCAGGTGAGTGAACTTTACCTTCATGATGAAAGAGATATCTTCTTCAGTGACCGCGCTTAGGTTTGGTTTTTGCATATCAAACCAGCTCAGAGCAACGCTGTCTGTAGCTTGCCCCTTGTGTTCTATCTCAATTACTTTTTTTATCATGTCTGTCCTAAAATAGAAAGTATTTTTTTGCCATCGGCAGTTCGGTCATGTAGTCCGATGTGATGAGCTCGCCATTGACGGTAACATCATAGGTGTCCGGATCGACCTGGATATCTCCGACAAAGTCATTAAGCTTCATGGAGGATTTGGTGATGTTTCTTGTGTTCTTCACTGCTACAAGCTTTTTGTTCGTCTCTAACTGTTGCTGTAGGCCATTCTTCAGGGCATACGCGGAGGTGAAAACAACACTGGTCCGGGCACTCGCCTTGCCAAGGCTGCCGAACATAGGCCGGTACATATTTGGCTCGGGTGTCGGAATAGAAGCATTTGCGTCACCCATCATGCTCAGCGCAATAAAACCGCCCTTTATGATGAGCTCAGGCTTAACCCCGAAAAAGGCTCTGTTCCATAAGACAAGATCCGCCATCTTTCCGACTTCAACACTGCCCACATGCTCATCGATCCCGCAGGCAATGGCAGGGTTGATGGTGTACTTTGCGATGTAGCGTTTGATGCGGTTGTTGTCATCTCTTTCGCAGTCCTCAGCCAGGGCTCCGCGCTGTTTCTTCATACTGTCAGCAACCTGCCATGTCCGCATGATAACCTCACCCACACGGCCCATAGCCTGAGAGTCTGAGCTTGTCATCGAAATAGCACCGATGTCATGCAGCACATCTTCTGCAGCAATCGTGTTCCCCCGTATGCGTGATTCGGCAAAACTGACATCTTCAGGGATCTTGGGACTGAGGTGATGGCAGACCATCAGCATATCAAGATGCTCTTCAATAGTGTTTTTAGTAAAGGGAAGGGTAGGGTTTGTTGATGAAGGCAGGATGTTCTCCAACCCTGCCACCTTCATGATGTCGGGGGCATGACCGCCGCCTGCCCCTTCGCTGTGAAAGGTGTGAATGGTTCTGCCCTTGAAAGAGTCCACTGTGTTGTCCACAAACCCTGACTCATTGAGGGTGTCTGTGTGAATAGCCACTTGCACATCGTACTCATCGGCGATGCTCAAACAGGTATCAATAGCCTTAGGTGTCGAACCCCAGTCTTCGTGGAGTTTAAGACCCATTGCGCCCGCTTCGACCTGAGAGCGGAGCGCGTCAGGGTTAGAGCTGTTTCCTTTTCCCATAAAGCCAAAGTTCATAGGAAGGTCTTCTACCGACTCAATCATCTTGTGGATATGCCAAGCCCCCGGGGTACAGGTGGTTGCATTAGTCCCGGTGTTGGGTCCGGTTCCCCCGCCTATCATCGTCGTCACACCCGAAGCTAGCGCCTCGTCGATCTGGCCCGGAGAGATAAAGTGGATATGGGAGTCGATCCCGCCTGCGGTGATGATCTTTCCCTCAGCAGAAAGTATCTCGGTGTTTGCCCCTATCTCCAAGCCTTCTGTAATACCGTCGCAGTTGTTCGGATTGCCACTTTTTCCGATAGCTACGATAAGCCCTTCTTTAATCCCTATATCAGCCTTGTAGATACCTGTATAGTCCATGACAATAGCATTGGTGATGATGAGGTCGGCACTGTCAACAATGGTAGTCGATTGGCTCATTCCGTCACGCACATTTTTGCCCCCGCCAAACTTGCTCTCTTCGCCGTAGAGGGTAAAATCTTTTTCTATCTTGGCAACAAGCTCCGTGTCGGCAAGGCGAAACCGGTCGTTGGTTGTGGGGCCGTACATCCCTGCATATTTCTGTTTAGAGATTTTCATGAGGCGTCTCCTAAAAAGTGTGTAAGTCTCTCCGAGGCTTTTGTCCTGGTCTCTTCATCATCCAAAAATCCTTCGACAAGACCGTTAAAGCCGCTTATATAACGCTTCCCTCTAAAGGCAACGAGTTCCACTTCTTTATGAGAGCCCGGTTCAAAACGCACGGATGTTCCCGAAGCGATGTTAAGACGCATCCCGTAAGCTTTTTCTCTTTCAAAGAAGAGAGCTGCATTGGTCTCAAAGAAGTGGTAGTGTGAACCGACCTGTATCGGACGGTCGCCACGGTTTTCTACTTCTATGATAAGGCTTTCATAATCCTCATTGAGTTCAATATAGCCTTCATCAATGAAGTATTCACCGGGGGTCGCTCTCTTTTTTGAAGCAGGGATGGGACTGTGCACAGTGACAAGCTTGGTCCCATCATCAAAGGTGCCTTCTACCTGAACAGTGTCTATCATAGAAGCAATACCTTCCATAACATCATCTTCACAAAGAACATGCGTGGCATCGACCATAAGCTGGCTCACGCTTTTCCCATCACGCGCCCCTTCTAGGATAAATGAACTTATGAGAGCAACTGCTTCGGGGTAGTTCAGCTTGAGCCCTCTCTCCTTGCGTTCTTGCGCAAGTTTGGCGGCGGTGTAGATCATGAGTTTTTCTTGCTCACGGTTGGTTAAAAACATATAGACTCCTTTTTAAAATAACATGCCGGTACCGACAAGTACAGAGGCAGACCCGGCAAAAGCAAAGGCCACTCTGACATGTCGTGTACTGGTTAAGAGATGGTGGTTGATGGAGCCGACAAGTACTCCAAAACTTACAAAGACAAGCATCACGCCTAAAGAAAAAAAGAGGACCATAAGAAGATTGACTTCTGCATTTTGCACAGAACTTAAGGTAACAAGCATACCTCTAACACCGCCAATGCCCATAAGCGCACCCAGTGCAAAGGCGGAGCTGTTCACCTTTTTATCATGTTCGTGCTCTTTTCCAAAATAGATATGGGTGTGCTTTTGACTGTTATGGAGATGCTCACGTAACTGTATCTGCTTTGTAAAGACCATATAGAGAAGATAGAGACCCATCAACACAATGACCACCGCACTGATAATATCGCCATAGTTTGTAATGCTCTGCGGAATATTGACGCTTTGGAGTATCTTGGCAAAAAGAAAAAGCATCAGGCCATGACCCAGGGCAAAAGAGATGGTAATAAGCAAGGTCTTCTTTTTGGACTTCGCCAGAGAAAAGTCGGCAATAGCGCTGAGATGGTCAGGACCGAAGGCATGCAGGATGCCGTACCAAAAGATAAGAAGCAGACTGAGCGATTCCATTACTGCTTTCCCAGATTAAAAGGGTTTGTGTTGCGCTGTTTACGGTAGGATGTCCAGACTATATGGATCATCTTTTTCATCTTGCCGACATTCTCTTCGCTTAGTACACCGATAAGCATTTTTCTAGAACGGCTTAGGGTAAAAGAGTGAAATCCCAAGGCTCTAAGCGTCTCTTCAAGCTGGAGATTGTCGGCACTTTTGATATAGACTTTGGCATAGACATAGCTCTTGCTTTTATGGCGGAGAAAATACTCTTTCAAAAAATCCCCCGAGATGGAAAAGTTCTCAAGATACTCCAGGTCCTCTTCTATAATAAAACGGTTTCTGCAAAGCATCTGAGTAAAATCAAAATGCTCAAAACTTCTTCCGCTGCTGATGATGTCCGTATAGAAAAAGCTCGAACTCGCATCAGCTTTAAGGGTGAAAAGTTGTAGATATTTTGCCTCTTTAAAGAGAATAAGTTCATCATTGATACACTCGAGATTTGAGCCATCCTTTAGGCTGAAATCAAAACGGTTGATACCGAAAGATTCTTTTGAAGGGTAGACCTTGGTCGCTGACTCCGTTGTGATAATACAGTCACTCTTGGCAAGCTTCATCTTTAGGTTAATCTTGTCTTTCGGAAAGATTCCTTCTCCAATACTCAGGAGTTTGACATAGTTCTCATCTTCATTAAAATGATAATACCGCGTAGGCAGATGTAAACGTTTAAGCTGAGGTTTCTGAGATAGGAAGTTTAGAGTTAAGCTCATACAGTTATTCAATTCCCATCAAATTTTATAGTTTATAGATACCCTTTAATCATAGCATCTGCACCGGCAAAACAGAACAACTCGCTGCTTATAAGATAAGCAGTTAATAGTGATTACCCTTACACGGATAGAAACTTTTCGACTATCGCATCATTCAACTCATCCATACTGCCCTTGGCGGCCACTTGACCTCTCTCCATAATAAAAAAGTTATCGCCATGTCTGCGTGCAAAAGGAAGCTTCTGCTCGACTAAAATTACGGTTAGCTTTTCTTCTTTTGTCAGATAATCGATAACCCCGCCGATCTGCTGAACGATGTTAGGCTGAATGCCTTCTGAAGGCTCATCGAGAATAAGTACTTTTGGCTCCAGACATAAAGCTCTTGCAATCGCAAGTTGCTGTTGTTGTCCACCGGACAAGTCTCCTCCTTTACGCTGAAGCATCTCTTTTAAGACAGGAAAGAGTTCAAAGATCTTTTCGGGAACTTTTTTGAGGCCATTGCGGTTCCCATAAAGACCGATTTTAAGGTTTTCACTGACTGTGAGCTGTGAAAATATCTCACGTCCCTGAGGCACATATCCGATGCCAAGATCCGCACGTTTGTCCGAACTTAGTTCACATATGTTTTGACCTTCGAACATCACTTCCCCGTCTTTAACAAGAAGCAGTCCCATAATGGCCTTGGCCAAGGTTGTCTTACCTACACCGTTCCGTCCCATAATACAGGTACATTTTCCAGGTTCGATCTCCAGGCTTAAATCCCACAGAGTATGACTTTGTGCATAAAATTGGTTGAGTTTATTAATTGTTATCATTGTTATTCACCTAAATAGACTTTACGTACGTCTTCATTTTCTTGGATACTCTGCATTGAACCCTCTGCCAAGACAGAGCCCTCGTGCAATACGGTCACTTTTTTAGCAATGCTGCGGATAAACTCCATATCATGCTCCACCACCACAACACTATGCTCTTTGGCAAGTTCAGTAAGGATTTGACCTGTTTTCTCCACTTCCCCGGGCGTCATACCTGCAACAGGCTCATCAACAAGCAGCAGCTTAGGGGACTGCATGATCAACATGCCTATCTCCAGCCACTGCTTTTGACCGTGAGAGAGTATGCCCGCTTGCATATGCATCGAATCTTGAAGACCAATAAGTTGCATGGTCTCTTCGATTTGATCTTTTTGTTCACCGTTTAGTTTCGCAAAGAGCGTCGTAAAAAAACGCTTGTCTGCTTTCATGGCCAGTTCAAGATTTTCAAAAACGCTATGCCCCTCAAACACGGTAGGCTTTTGAAACTTCCTGCCAATACCAAGGTTGGCAATTGCCGGTTCGTCAAGTTCTAAAAGCGAGGTCTCTTTGCCAAAGATAACCTCACCTCTATCTGGGCTTGTTTTTCCCGTGATGACATCCATCATTGTAGATTTCCCTGCACCATTGGCACCAATAATACAGCGAAGTTCACCGTAATCAATGGTGAGAGAGAGTGAATTGAGCGCTTTAAAACCATCGAAACTCAGATCGACACCATTAAGGTAGAGCAGTACCTCACCTTTTTTAATAGCATCAAGGTTTTCGGGTTCTCTTCTTTTACTGTCTAACATTTTGAACCTTTCTAAAGAGCTGTGTAAAGTTGATTTTTTCGAGAATGCCTACAATCCCTTGAGGCAGGTACAAGGTTGAGACGACAAACAGACCGCCTAGAGCGTAGAGCCACACTTCAGGGAGTGCCGAGGTGAAATAGGTGCTTGCAAAATTCACGACAAAGGCACCGATAATGGCGCCATAGAGTGTGCCGCGACCGCCAATAGCGACCCAAATGACAATTTCAATGGAAAAGAGAGGTGAAAATCTGTCGGGATTGATAATACCGACCTGAGGCACATATAAGGCCCCCGCTATGCCCGCCAAAACAGCAGAAACTACAAAGATGAAGAGCTTGTACTGTTCTACCTTGTAGCCAAGAAAACGGGTACGCGACTCGGAGTCACGAATAGCGACACAGACACGGCCGAGTCTTGAATTCACAATAAAACGGCTTACCAGATAACCGCCAAGCAGTGCTGAAAACGAGAGAACAAGCAGGCTTACGCGGGTACCGTCTGCCTGGAGTGAAAAACCTAGAATGTCTTTAAAGTCCGTCAAACCATTGTTGCCTCCCAGTCCCATGTCGTTTCTGTAGAAAGCCAACATCAAGGCATACGTCATGGCCTGCGTGATAATAGAAAGATAGACACCGGTTACCCGTGATCTGAAAGCCAACCATCCAAATACAAAGGCAAGTATTGATGGGATAAGTGCGATCATGAATATTGTTATGAAGATGCTGTCAAAACCATACCAAAACCACGGAAGCTCTTTTAAGTCCATAAAGACCATAAAGTCAGGAAGTTCAGGGTTTCCATAAACGCCTCTGTCTCCAATTTGACGCATAAGATACATGCCCATCGCATAAGCGCCTAGACTGAAAAAAGCACCATGCCCCAAGGAGAGTATGCCTATGTATCCCCAAACCAGATCCAGGGCCAATGCGAGCAGGGCAAAAGCCAAATACTTACCAAATAGCGTCACGGTCAGCGTTGACATATGAAAGAGTGAGCCTTCGGGTAGAAGAAGGTTGGAAAAGGCAATATATGCGACCAGCACAAACAAAATGCCAAAGAGGTATTGTCCCGCCTTGTCATTTTCAAAGAGTTGCACTATGAGAGGTGTTCTTTTTTTCATGGTATTAATCCTGTGCATCTCTACCCTTTTGAGGAAAGAGACCGCGTGGTTTTTTCTGTATAAATAAAATGATCATTACGAGTACCAGTACCTTTGTTAAAATGGCACCGACACTTGGTTCCAGAAACTTGTTCAGTTCTCCAATGGTCATGGCGCCGATAAATGTACCCCATAAATTGCCGACACCGCCGAAGACAACAACCATAAATGAGTCGACAATATAGGCTTGCCCCAGATTCGGCCCAACATTTGTCAGCTGGCTCAAGGCAACACCCGCTATACCGGCAAGGCCTGAGCCAAGACCAAAGGTCACCGCGTCAATAAGACCTGTTTTAATACCCATTGCCTGTGCCATTTGACGGTTTTGGGTTACGGCACGCACCTTCAATCCTAATGAAGTTTTTTTCAAGATAAACAAGACACTTAAAAAAACAACAATAGAAAAAATAATGATATACAAACGGCTGTAGGTCAGAGACAAGGCACTGTTGATCTCCAAGGCACCGCTCATCCATTGCGGTGTTTGAACCACTTGATTCAGCGGCGAATAGACGCTACGTACAAGCTGTTGCAAGATCAGACTGATTCCGAAGGTAGCCAGGAGCGTTTCGAGAGGACGCGAGTAGAGATGGCGTATAACAAAACGCTCAATTAAAATACCCACAAAAGCACTGACGACAAAGGCAACCGGAATCGCAATGATAAGTGAATACTCGATCAAATTAGGCAGCAGTTGTTGTATGGCAAATGTCGTGTAGGCACCAATCATTATCAATTCGCCATGCGCCATGTTAATCACTTTCATAACACCAAAGGTAATAGAAAGACCAATTGCCGCTAAAAGTAAAATAGAGCCCAGGCTTAAACCGAAAAAAGCTTTTTCCACCCATGCATATATCGAACGGCTGGACTGAATATTGGTGATGGACTTTTGAGCCAAGCTGCCCAAGGTCGTATTGCCACCTTCTTTGATCTCTTCAAGAAATTGAATACTGGTCTGTGAAAGTGAGCCCCCAAGGGCGATAATCGCCTCCTTCTGTTGCTGACCCCCACGAAACTTAGCGCTTAGAATTAACTTGCAGTCTCGTAATGTTTCCTGAATACTTGCATCCTGTTCACTCTTAAGGGCCTTGTCGATCAGAGGTATGGAATCTTCTGAAAGGTTTTCAAAAAGATTTTTAGCGGCCGTTGATCGCAGCGTTTTATCTTCTGAAAAGAGGTTCAGTTCAGATAATCTGTTTCGAATAATACTTCTTAATTTATTAGTGGTCTTGACTTTGGTATAGCCACTTTTATCGATTATAGGCAATTCGAGTGCAGTAAACAATGTTGTTGCGCTGTAATCTTTTTCACTGTTTTCATGCAGATAAACGAGAGTTTCATCAGCTGTTTTATAGAACAATGTATTAGTAAGCAAGGCATTGAATAGGAGAATTAAACGATCGTCATGGGAATATGACGTACTTAATTGATCAATAATTGCAGCTTTTTCATTCATGGTACTGTCTATTAGAGTTTGAGTATCTGACTCAAAGCTCTTAGCAAAAATAGATGAGATAAAAAGTAGACTAAGAAGTAGTATTTTCACAAATGTCCTTTAGAGGTAAAAAGAGCCTAAGCTCTTCTTACTTTTTGTCACCTAAACACTGTTTTGTTTTTGTGTTGTAGTTACCACAGTTAAGCGGTGCTTGCCAGCTGGAGATAAGATCTTTACTTCCTGGAAGAAAGTCCGACCAAGCATCACCATTGACCTCTTTGGTCTGAGAGACGATCTCAAACTGTCCATCTTCTTGGATCTCACCAATAAGTACAGGCTTGGTCAGGTGGTGGTTTGGAAGCATCTCTGCTATACCGCCGGTCAAGTTAGGTGTTTTCATGCCAACCATAGCCGCAATAACTTTATCCGGGTCGGTCGTACCTGCTTTTTCTACTGCTTTTACCCACAGATTAAAGCCGATGTACGTCGCTTCCATAGGGTCATTAGTGACACGTTTTGGGTTTTTAGTGTAGGCATGCCACTGTTCAATAAAGGCGGTGTTGGCCTTGGAGTTTGCGCTTTGAAAGTAGTTCCATGCTGCCAAGTGTCCTACAAGCGGTTTTGTATCAATACCGGCCAACTCTTCTTCTCCTACAGAAAAGGCGATAACAGGAATATCTTCAGCACTGATACCCTGGTTTCCTAGCTCTTTGTAGAAAGGGACATTTGCATCACCGTTAATGGTTGAAACGACTGCTGTTTTCTTTCCTGTGCTACCGAATTTTTTGATCTCTGCAACAATACTCTGCCAATCGGACTGACCAAAAGGTGTGTAGTTAACCATAATATCGCTCTCAGCTACACCTTTAGCCATGAGGTAGGCTTTTAGGATCTTGTTGGTAGTACGTGGGTAAACATAGTCAGTTCCGGCAAGTACCCAACGTTTAACAGCAGACTCTTTCATCAGATAATCAACCGCAGGAATAGCTTGTTGGTTTGGAGATGCTCCTGTGTAAAATACATTATACGAAGACTCTTCGCCCTCATACTGAACAGGGTAAAAGAGAACACCGTTTAACTCTTCGACAACTGGAAGCACTGATTTACGTGAGACTGAAGTCCAACATCCAAAAGTAACATCAACCTTGTCCTTAGTTAAAAGAGAACGCATCTTTTCAGCAAACAGAGGCCAGTTAGAAGCAGGGTCAACAACAACAGGCTCAAGTTTTTTGCCTAAAAGCCCTCCTTTTTTATTTTGCTCTTCAACCATCATCAAAACGGTATCTTTTAGGGTCGTTTCAGAGATAGCCATCGTCCCCGACAGTGAGTGTAAAACACCGATCTTAATGGTTTCAGCTGCCTGAGCAGAAAGACTAGCCGCCAACAAGGCAGCAATAGAGAGTTTTTTTACAAATGTTGTTTTCATTATTTTTCCTTTTTATATTTCTAAGATTAGAATTTATATCCACCAATTAAACGAAAGCCGTTAATGTCCTCTTCGTGATCAATATCAGCATACTGGTATTGAAAATTAAGGTAAGCACCTGAATTATGGGCATAACTTACGGCTAGGTCATAAGTCTTTTGAAAATCCTGACCTTGACCCGTTGAGGCAATCGAATACTGAGCATCTAAGTCGGTATAGACATGTTTAAGATCTACACGTAGCCCCTCTGCTCCGATTTTTGACAGGTCAAAACCAGCCGCAATCTGGTAGTTTGCAGCATTTTGAAAGCTGCCTGCATTAAACCAGTGAACAATGTTCCCCATAGCGAAGAAAGGGTATCCACCAAAGGCTGCAACTGTTGACCCTTGACCCTCTCCGTCACTAAATTTCATGGCTGCTAGAGTAAAATCAAGCCCATTATCAAAAACACCTGCCGCTTTTACAGATGCGATGTTGTAATCGATAGTCGTAAAGTTATTGGATGCCAAAGCACCTGTCTCTTTAAAGTCTATAAATTGTATGCCAAGGTCATATGCAAAACTTCCGGCCTTGTCTGAAAAGTTGTATTGGGCGAAAAGAACATTATAAAGCTCCATGAAACTATAGCCCCATGCTTGCGCTTTATGCGTTTTGTTGTCAAAGACTAAACCTAAATATGCTGCGCCAGCATCATCCGCGGCAACTTTATCTGCACCAGAAACGAAACTGGCTTGAGAGATACTGTAAAAGTCCGTACCGCCTTTTGGCGCTTCTATTGGGTCATAGGCGCCACTATCCCAGACACCGGCCATTTTTTGCACATACCCGACTGTAAACATGATGTCGTCCAACATTGTGTTTGTATAATGTGCCACTTCAAAACTATTTGGAATAGCAAGGTAGTAGTCATCATTACTGATCATAGGCGTGTTGATCTCTTCGCGACCAATTTTGGCCTCATTGCCGCTGTTTGAGTATTTCAAATAGGCTTCTTGGACAATCGCAAATGATTTCGGATCGGCAGCATTAAAAACAAAGTTTTTACTCTGCTTGTTTTTGTCGTTTATTCCAAAGTCGGTTGCAAACCCACCGGTTACCTTTGCAGAAAAGCCAGCTGCTTCAGGCGTGTTGATTGAGATTCTAGGCGTTGCATAAAATCCCTCGGAGTCGTTCGCATTGTTATAGTCATACTTTACATAGCCGGCACGGATGTCACCTGTCAGGCTCCAGCCTCCTAACTCATTCCATTTAGCTGAAGCGTTCTCTTCAGCTGCCATTAACGTGCTTGAACCCAAACCAATGAGCAAACCAGCGAGTAAACTTACTTTACAATTTCTTTTCATAGTACCACTTCCTTAGATAATTACTTTTATATGAGCAAGATAGGTTTTCAAACCACTCTGTGCTAACAGGGAAAATTATAAAGAAGAAGTGTTGTCTTAGTGTTGCTTTTTAACGGTAGTAAAAATGGAACCTGATTAATTATTAGACACTCTTTCTCTTTTAAGAGGTAAAGAAAGCAATGATCTCACTAAATTGGTAATTGTTAATTTTTTGACGAAGAGAGTCAAGACTGCTCTTGTCTCCACCTTCATAGCGAGTTAAAATAGACAACATCTGATTCGTATTGAGCTCTCGTGCCGCTTTGAGCATTAGGGCTTTGTCCTCAGCACTCATATGGAGAATTGCCTCCGCTGAAGAGGTGTTTGAAGGGGTCTCGTCGTTCGGAGAGGTAAATTGAACATCTAACAAAGTTTCCAGCGTTGCAATAATGTCATGTTCTTTAATAGGCTTGCCTATAAAAGCATTTGCTCCTTGTTCGCGGGCTTTTTGCTGCTCTTCTTCAAAAACGTTTGCTGATATTAAGACAATCGGGATGTGAGGATTAACAGTACCGCGGCGAATCTCTTCAATGGTTTGGTAGCCATCCATCTTAGGCATCTGGATGTCCATCAAAATAATGTCAGGCTTTTGGTCTTTGAGTTGCTGAAGAGCCATCATGCCATCCTCAGCCTCCGAAGTCTCAAAACCAAGGTACTGCACCATTTGAACAAGGAGCGAACGGTTTTCGTAAATATCATCTACAATAAGGACCTTGAACTTTTTAAGGTGTTTCTTTATCAAAACTCGATCAAGGGACTCTGCTTTTTGTACAATTGCGCCATTTTCACTTTGCGGAATATAGAGTTTGACACTAAAGGTTGTCCCCCTGTTAAGTACGCTGGTAACTGAGATTTTACCGCCCATTAAGGTGACGAGTTCCTGGGTGATAGCCAGACCTAACCCGGTACCTTCTTTTTGCTCTTGGGTGGATTTGGCTTGTTCAAAAGGCTTGAAGATCAGTTGAAGCTCATCTTCTTTAATACCCATTCCTGTATCTGCAATATCAACGCTTAGTTGATTGTTGTCAAAGGTGACATGAAGGCTAATGCTTCCATCCTCCGTAAATTTCAGAGCATTACTGAGGAGGTTGAACAGTACCTGTCGCAAACGTTGTTCATCACCAATAATAAATTGAGGAAGGGGTGTGAGATCATTGGTTTTGAAGGCCAGACCCTTTGCCTCTGCACGATTTGAAAAGATCAGGACAATGTTGTTTAAAAACCCATGAAAGTCAAAGGAGGCGTTTGTTATTTCGATTTTACCCGCCTGGAGTTTGGCTACTTCCAAAATCTCGTTAATAATGTTTAAAAGATGCTTACCACTGTTGTGAATGGTTTCGAGGTTCTCTTTTTGCTTGTTATGTAGATGGGTGTCTTTAAGTAGTAGATGTGCAAAACCCAAGATGGCATTGAGCGGGGTGCGCAGCTCATGACTCATGTTGGCCAAAAACAGTGACTTGGAACGGTTGGCAGCTTCAGCTGAGTCTTTAGCCCGTCTCATCGTCTCTTCATCAATTTTACGTTCGGTAATGTCACTAAAAACAATAACGGAGCCTTCAAGCTGATTGTTTTTACCAATAATGGGTGTTGCTACATACTCTGCATAAAAATGTGTTTTGTCTTTTCGTAGAAGCTGGATGCGGCCCATGGACTGCAGCGTTCCTATAAGCTGTTCTTGTGAAGAGGCAATTCCATATTCATACATGATCTTATGCAGATCAGCACCAATCAACTCTTCTGAAGTAAAGCCAAGAAACCCACATGCGGCAGGATTGACAAAACTAAACGCCCCTTTTTCATCCAAACCGAAAACGCCCTCTCCGATAGAGTCAAGCAAGAGTTTAATACGGCGCTCACTGATGATGAGCTTTTTGGTGTTTTCTTTAAAAACTGTGACTGCCCCGATCATTTTCCCGACTTCGTCATTATGTATTAAAGGTGGGATGGGTGTGTTTAAATCGTTATTTGCAAGCCCTAACATACTCTTTTCAAGAGCCACCAGGGGACGGATGATACGTTTTAACATAATACCTATCGAGGTGACCATTAAAAGTATGAAAAATAGCACTGTAATCACCAAAAAGGCTTCCACTTGGTTGAGATAAGCTTTGGACTTTTCAATCGTAAGATTAGTGCGCTCTTCAAAAAGTTTAAAAAATCGATTTAACGGGTTCATGATCTTTACTTTTGCCTGGTGATAAGCATCTGAATGCATCACCTCTCTCGCTAATGTTAGGTCAGGTTCTTTTTTAATGGTGTAGTCTCCTTGTTCGTCTTCGAAGAGACCTACAACAGCATGCATGGCAATCTCTTCCAAATGGACAAGTGCATCTGATTGAAGTTGGGATTGACTCAGCAAGTCAAGTTCCTCTGCCGTAAAACCGGCTTTTCGCATTAAGGTACGCAGCGGAACTGCCTCTGAATTCAGGTTTGTGCTCTCGTGCATACCATCAACAGCAAGAAAATCCCAGTAAATTCTATTGTAGTGGCTAGGACGGGGGTGCATACCGTTTCTAATGGCAAGAACTTCATGATATTGTCTTTCAAAACGCGGGTTGGCGGTAATCACATAGGTTCTGGCAAGTCGTGTCAAGTCATCACTGCTTTGGCGGAGCTCATCAGCAAGAAGAAATGAAAGGTTTTTATTAATGTAGGTCTTCTCCATGTTGTTGTATGCAGACTTATATTCCAAAATAACCATAATTACGAGGAGAAGTACAAAAAGGTTGAGGCCATTTAAAATAATAAAGAGTGTTTTTAGTTTCATAAAAAAATAATACCTCAGAAACATGTTATACTTTTCGGTATATGGACCAAAAAATAAGCAATATTAAACATCCTTCCATTCTTGTTGTTGATGATACTCCGGAAAATTTGAGGTATCTCAATGAGCTTTTATCTCTGTACGGGTATGACGTACGAGGCACTCTTGACCCGGAACTTGCGCTGGAAGTAGCAGCCCGTATTCAGCCTGATTTGATTTTACTTGATATCAAAATGCCAAAAATGGATGGTTATACTCTTTCTCAGGCTCTGCGAAAGAAGGTCGAGTTTGAAGACACCCCTATTATCTTTATCAGTGCCTTAGATGATGTAGACGCTAAAATCAAAGCCTTTGAAGCCGGTGGCGTTGACTATATTACAAAACCCTTTGAAGAGAGAGAAGTGTTAGCTCGGGTCGGGGTACATTTACAACTGCATAAAAGTAAGCAACGCATTGCAGCACTGCTAAAGCAACAAGACTACTTTATTAAAAAGATCATGCATGAAATGAATACACCTGTCTCCGTTATTACACTTAATGCACAAACGCTAGAGGTTGCACAGGGTAAACACCCTCAGCTTGACACTATTAAGGCATCTGCGAAAATATTGGCCTCTATCTATGATGACCTGGGATATCTGGTTAAAAAAGAGTTGCAGACATATGAACCTGAATGGATTAAACTTGTTGAATTTTTGAGTAGTCGTGTTGCGTACTTTCATGAGATTGCAGAGGTAAAAGATATTGAACTGCATCTTGAGATAGAGACAGAAATTCTGGTAAATATAAATCCTGTCCACCTTGAAAGATTGGTTGACAATACCCTCTCTAATGCGATTAAATACTCCAATAATGGCACTGAGATAGAACTTTTTGTGGGAAATAGCTCTCAGGGCTATTTCTTCAGTATCAGTGATGAGGGCATTGGTCTGGAAGATGTCAATATTATTTTTGAACAATATTATCAATCTTCACATAACAATATGGGACTTGGTATAGGTTTGGCAACTGTGAAAGAGATCTGTGAGATATATGACATTAATATTCAAATAAAAAGTGAAAAAAACATGGGTAGTACATTCTCTTTTTTACTGCCTGATGCGATCGTGCAGGTGTCATGAAAATTTTACTTTTAGAAGATGATTTTTCTCTCAACAAGGTCATCACATCCTATCTGCGTTCGCAAGGTTTTTTTGTAAACGCCTACACTAACGGAGACGAAGCGGTCAAACAGCTCCTGCAGGCACAATACGACTTGTGTATCCTGGACATCAATGTTCCTCATATTGATGGTCATGCTGTACTTGATTTCCTCCGTAAAGAAAATATCAGAACACCCGTTATCATGATGAGCGCGATGAAAGATATGGAAACGATTAAAAAATCGTATGAGAATGGTTGTGACGATTATCTTAAAAAGCCTTTTGAAATTGAAGAATTAATGCTTCGGATCAGGTACGCCCTAAAACATGCTCTGCCTCAGGTTATGGACTTAGTACCGCTGAAATACGGTTACTTCTTTGACCCACACGCCATGATATTAACAAAAAATGACAGTGCTATTGATCTTAGTTCCAAAGAACAGCTGATGCTCGCACTTTTTGTCAGCAATCAAGGCAGAACAGTAAGCACTGAGATGCTTAGAAACTATGTCTGGAATGGTGAAAATGTGGAAGCAGTCAGTATGCGAACTATTGTGCATAAGCTAAAAACAAAGCTCAAAAGCGGGATGATCATTAATCTGCGCGGTGTCGGGTATAAATTACTGGAGACGTAAGTACCCCGGGACAATGCTGACCGGCGAGGGTGGCAAGGCCCGTGGTAGATAAAGGCCGCCCCCTCAGAGCTCTGGCCGTTGGTGTAAAGGTGTGCCCAGGCAATGACATCGTTTTTATTAACCAGGTTCTCTCCGTTGTATACAGGTTGCGAGCCACTTCCGCGCAAGAAGGCGCCGCCATGGATATAGACCATAACTTTCTTCAAGTTCGTAGCGTTGGCGTCATTCGGTTTCCATACGTTTAAATACAGACAATCTTCAGACATAGAGGGAAGTGCGGTTTTACTGAACATAGGAATCAAGGGAAGGAAGAATTTGGGATCGAAGATATAAAGCGTTTATTGGAGGTGCCCTTTAAAAACCTGGCTGGTAATAGAATGCTTTTAGTGCAGCGCCAACAGTCTTTTCGCTTTCTCTGCGATCTCATCAACATCAATCGCCTGTATGGAAAAGTCCTGCTTGTTGATCTTGTTAATGTCCACTTCGGAGTCTGATTCGCAGGCGAGATTCGTCGGTGTTTCAAAGATCATTCGCGTGTTGGTTGGGCCGAAAAGGGTGATGGAAGGGCGGTTCATCGCCCAGGCAAGGTGGGTCGGACCGGTGTCGTTGCCGATAGTGAGGTCGCAATGCTCAATAACCGCTCTGAGTTCAGCTAGAGAGAGCTTTGGTGCGACAGTGGCGTTAGATACCCGCTCTGCGATATGAGCAGCGTACTCTCTCTCTTTCTCATCTCCCCAGATCAAAAGACAGTTACAGCCCTCTAGGGCAAAGCAGAGGTCTGCGAACTTCTCTTGCGGGTACTCTTTTGACGGCCATGATGCACCGATTACCATCGCAATATTCTTTCTATCAGAAGCCAAAAAGTCGGGTCTTGCCTGCGGTGCAAAGCAGGGGCTTTTTGCAAGTATCTCTTCATCACTGACCTGAAACCCCAATGCATCGGCCACGACATCGATATTGCGTCTGATGACATTCCTTTCATACGGAATATTTGAGGATGTCCTGTAAAACCAGGATGCGAGAGACTCTCTGGCGGAAGCGCTGTCGAAACCGTGGGTCTCTTTACCTATGTATCGCGCTACGACAGCGGACTTTATGAGCCCTTGCATGTCGATGATCTTGTCAAAAGGACCGGATGCCTTGAGCTCTTTGAGCGCTGTTCTTAAAAGGGCAGGGCTTTTCTCTTTTTTGATACGTTTCAGGGGAACGGCATGAACCTTTTTGAGGTCGGGATGACCCTGTAGAACAGGGGCAAAAACCTCTTCGCAAAACCACTCTATCTCAGCGTTGGGATAGTGCTTTTTTATGAGCTGCAAAACGACTGCGCCATTG
>NZ_JBFFOH010000043.1:0-18415 GCF_041562805.1 Sulfurovum sp.
CGCTGCCGCAAGACGAGCTCTACGGCCACGCTTTTGACATCTATGAGACGGCCTGTGTCAACATGCGGCTCATCTTTAACTACGGCGTCGCTTTTTCCATGTTCTCGTTTTTGGACGAGTACCTTAAATGGCTCCAGCTTCTACTCATCGCCGGGGTACTTGTTTATGTCATAAGACTTAAAAAACTCTGTTATATGGTTCCTTCTGGAATCCTTATCGGTGCAGGGCTCTCCAACATCTACGACCGTTTCGTCCACGGCGGTGTCGTTGACTACGTCTACTGGCACTGCGGGTTTGACTTTGCGATCTTTAATTTTGCCGACGTCATGATCGATTTTGCGGTTCTTTGGCTGCTTATTTATAACCTAAAACCAAGGTTTTGCACAAAAAAGAGTAAAATCACTCTCTAAGTCGCTCTTTTTTTCGGCTTTATAAAATATATTTAAGTAAGACTGGTGTAATATTCCCGTCTTCAAACCAACAATGCTTCGTTAACTCAGTTGGTAGAGTGTTACCTCGACAAGGTAAAAGTCACTGGTTCGAGTCCAGTACGAAGCACCATCCCTAAACAAACCATCCAAACAATATTTTCAAACTCCATATATCGTTTTTAATTTATCAACAATTATTTTCTTTTTATACGATAAAGCATTTAGTGCTTTCCATGCATTGAGCGGTTGGCTCTTATCATCGAATGGCACTAATTAAACGAATTATTTAAGGAGTCTAAATCGACTCCTTTCAGTTTTTAGTCCAGTTTTCTATTTTACAAGCTATTTGCTCTTTATTCGTGAAAATTTGGGCAATTAGATGACCCTCGCTCTTTTCTCTTTTTGATCATCGAATTACACTAATTGAACGAATTGTTTTTATGAAGTCTCTATCGACTTCTTTGAGTTTATATCATGCTTTCTATTTTACAAGCTCTTTGTTCTTTATTCGTGTAAATTGGAGTAATAAGATGACTCTCACTCTTTTCTCTTTTTGATCATCGAATTACACTAATTGAACGAATTGTTTTTATGAAGTTTCTATCGACTTCTTTGAGTTTATATCAAGCTTTCTATTTTACAAGCTATTTGCTCTTTATTCGTGAAAATTGGAGTAATTAGATGACCCTCGCTCTTTTCTCTTTTTGATCATCAAATTACACTAATTGAACAAATTATTTTTATGAATATGAGTCCTGATAATTCGTGAGAATTGGAGTAATAAGATGACGATGTTCTTGCTCTTTTACGCAGCACAAATCCGTAGGACGGATTACTTATACCCGTTGGGGTTTTGGGACTGCCATCGCCAGCTGTCTTCGCACATCTGCTCGACAGACTTTTTGGCTTCCCAGCCGAGGACTTTTTTAGCGTAGGAGGGGTCGGCGAAGCATTTGGCCACATCGCCGGTGCGGCGCTCTACGATCTTGTAGGGGACTTTTTTGCCGGAGGCCTTCTCGAAAGCTTTGACCATGTCGAGCACCGAGTAGCCGTTGCCGGTGCCGAGGTTGACGGTGAGTATCCCTTTGTGCTTTGTCAGGTACTCCAGGGCTTTGAGGTGGCCGCTGGCGAGGTCCACGACGTGGATGTAGTCGCGGACCCCCGTGCCGTCGTGGGTGTCGTAGTCGCCGCCGAAGATGCTGAGGCAGTCGCGTTTACCGACGGCGGTCTGGGCAATGAAAGGCATGAGGTTGTTGGGAATGCCGTTGGGGTCTTCGCCAATGGTGCCCGACTCGTGCGCACCGACGGGGTTGAAATAGCGCAGCAGAGCGATGCTCCACGCCTCGTCCGAAAAGGAGAGGTCCCGCAGGATCTCTTCGACGAAGAGCTTCGTCTTGCCGTAGGGGTTGGTAGCGCTGAGCGGAAAGTCCTCGGTTATCGGGGTGGTGTGCGGGTCGCCGTAGACGGTGGCGGAAGAGCTGAAGACAATGTTTTTACAGCCGTGCTTTTGCATGACCTCGCAGAGTACCAGTGTGCCATGGATGTTGTTGTCGTAGTAGCGCAGAGGCTGCTCGACCGACTCGCCGACGGCCTTGAGGCCGGCAAAGTGGATGACGGCCGAGATGTCGTAGCTGCTAAAGACCTTCTCCATGTCCTCCGCCGAGCGGATGTCGCCTTCGACAAAAGGGATGCTCTTGCCGACGATCTTTTCGACCCGTCGAAGGCTCTCTTTCGAGGAGTTGGAAAAGTTGTCGAACACCACCACTTCGTACCCGGCTTCTATTAACAGCACGCAGGTGTGCGAACCGATGTACCCTGCTCCGCCCGTTACTAAGATCATACTCTATGCACCTACCTGTTTCAATTGGCACCATTATGGCATGAGCCCACTTTAGAACGGGTCAAACACTGTCTATTGTTCATCCACGAATGGCACTAATTAACACGAAATATTTTAAAAGAATCTCTGTTGACTCGTAGAATTAATTTTTCTGCTCCATTTACCTTACTCTCAAATTCGTGGACATTCGTGTAATTCGTGGACGGTGCTCTTACTCTTTTTCTTTCTGGCAACAGATTATATGGATTATTTTTCTGAAGACTGCTCTTGCTCTTGAATCCTAGAAATCTCACTAATCCGTGGGCTGATGCTCTTTTCTTTCTTTTGCCCACGGATTCCGGGGATTAGCAGGATTAGTTTTTTATACAATAAAGTATTAAATGCTTTCCATGCATTGAACTGTTGGCTCTTATCCACGAATTACACTAATTAACACGAAATAGTTAGCTCAATATCTTCTGAGATCTGATGAAAACTGCTCTTGCTCTTTAATCCCATAAATCCCACTAATCCGTGGGCTGATGCTCTTTTCTTTCTTTTGCCCACGGATTCCGGGGATTAGCAGGATTAGTTTTTTATACAATAAAGTTTTAAATGCTTTCCATGCATTAAACTGTCAACTTTTATCCACTAATTAACACGAATAGTTTTAAAAATGTCTCTGATAACTCGTTACATAAATTTTCTACTTCATATACTCTACGCTCTAATTCGTGCTCTTTCGTGGAATTCGTGGACGACGCTCTTGCTCTTACTCTTTTTCTTTCTGGCAACAGATTAAACAGATTATGAGGATTGTTCTTTTGAAAGCTGCTCTTTAATCCGTGGATGAAGGCTTTGGTGCTTCGGCGTGGAACTTAGCGGGCCAGGCAAGTCGCTAGACGATTTGCTTGCGTGTAAAGAATTGAGGGATTTTCGAAAGGTTTTTAAGAAGCAGGCTGATGCTGTTGCCGACGCAGTTGTTGTCCATGGCGCGGATGTCCTCTTTGGTCTTCGTCAAAATGTTGCGAATACTTTTGTTGCTTGCCCCGCCGACGCGCATCTTGACCAACACTTCGGGGATGTAAGTAGTACTGATGCCTTCTTTGCCCAAAAAGCGCAGAATAGAGTCGTAGTCCGCTGCGATCTTGAAACTGGTGTCGAAGCAACCGAACTTCTCATAGACGTCGCGTTTAACATAAAAGGTCGGGTGCGGCGGCATCCAGCCGTTTTGGAGCTTGTTCAAGGCGAATGAGCAGCTTTTCCAGTAGCGCACGACCTGGGTGGTGTCCTCTTTTTTGACATAGAGAAGGTCGCCGTAAACCGAGTCGACATCGTCACTCTTAAAGGTTTCGGCAATCTTCGCAACGACGTGTTCGTTTTCGAAAAGGTCGTCAGAGTGTAAAAACCCGACGACATCGCCTGTTGCCAGGGCAATGCCTTTGTTTAGACCGTCATAAATGCCTTTGTCTACTTCAGAGACAAAGGCCGCGATCTTTCCCGCATACTTTTGGATAACCTCCACCGTACCGTCTGTAGAGGCCCCGTCGACGACAATGTACTCTATATTGTCATAGGTCTGCGACAACACTGATTCTATCGCTTCTGCGATCGTCCCATGGTTGTTATACACGGAGGTAATGACTGATATTTTCATAACTTCTCTTTTCTAACGTTAAATAATTCGATTGTACCGAGTAAGGGCTATGCCATAAACAGAAATGCAATCACTAATTTCAACATTATACTACAAAATATATTTCAAAATATCACCTTAATAGGTGACTAATGGGTCAAAAAATGACTGTTCTGCGTTTTATTGTGTATCGCCAATAAGTCGTTTACGCTTTGCAACTGCGGGGTTGCCCTGGTAAACGGTGTAAGGTTCAAGGTCCTGTGTCGCGGTCGAACCGACTGCAAGAACACTGTGACTGTGACAGGTGACGCCGGGGCAAACAGTCGCCTTAGCCCCTATCCAAACGCCTTCTTCGAGGGTAATTTTACCCAAAATAAGGTCAAACGCCACTGTTGTATAGTCATGACTGCCTGTCAAAAGGTAGGCCCCCTGAGAGAGCACCACATTGTCACCTATGGTGACCTCAGCAAGATTGTCAATCCAGACGCCCTCACCAACCCAGCAATCGTCACCGATCGTCAAAAACCACGGGTACTTAACGTTGACATCGGGCTTAACAACAACCCTCTGCCCCACCTTTGCTCCGAACGCTTTTAACAGTGCAACTTTAAGACTAGACGGAAACGGCAGCAGCGTTTTAAAAAAGAACATGTTGGTAAAATACCAAAGCGTCTTTTTGAGGGTACTTCCCGGTTTGTACGCTTTGTTGTTGTATTGATTTAATTGGACTTTATTCATGGGTCATCTTTTCAAACAGTTTTTTAAATTCAATCGCTATATTTTTCCAGTCGTATTTTTTGGCAAGTCGTTTAGCATTTTCTCGCATCTGCTCTCTATCTTTACCAAGCATCTCAAGCATCGCTTGTGCCGTCTCTTCGACACTGTTGTTAACCCACTTGCCACAATTAGTATCTTCGACTTCTGACCATGGCGTACCTGTACTCGCAACAATCGGTGTACCGGCTGCCAGACTTTCCACATAGACATTCCCAAAGTTCTCATTGTGTGACGGCAAGACAAAAAGGTCGGCATTGGCAAGGAAGTCAATTTTATCTTGTCCCTGAATCTCACCGACTAAAAACACCTGTTGTTCCAGACCAAGACCGGCTATCTGCCTCGTAAGATTTCCACCCTCTTTTTCGTCCTGACCCGCAATAAACAGTTTTGCTGTTGGGTAGTCTGGCATTATCTTAGCAAAAGCATCGATGAGAATGTCGAATCCCTTTTTCTTTTGCAATCGTCCCATAGAGACAATGATCTTCTCCCCGTCTATATCTGTTGCCTGCTGTGCATAGGTTTTACAAAATTCTTTACTTGTTACTCTATTATAGGTCTGAAACACATCGAACTCAATGCCATTAGGGATGATCTCTACTTGTGCATTAGGAAACTGGGCAAGGATCTCATCTTTCTCTTGTTGTGCTGTAGCATGCCAATACAAGCTCTTAACGAATGGTCTTATGAGTAACCCAAGCCACAGCTTCTTAAACCTACTTCCCTGTTCTAAACACCATTTACACAAGGCACCTCTAGGCGACAAGAGAATGGGCTTGCTAAATACTTTCGCATAGAACAAGGCTATCGGGGTCGGGGTACTAAACATATATTGGGCATGCACCACATCGGAGTTTCGTATATCTTTCCAAACATTAAAAAGCAAAGACAACGAGAGTACATTTATTTTAGTCTCGTTGTAGTACTTAACAAAAAAGTGCTCATCGAGCTTTTCCCATTCATCTGTTTTTACATCGAGTTTGGACGTCATGTTTGCATTGGTCGTACTGACATTTACATTTATATTTTCGAGCTTGGCAAGTTCCTGACAAGTGTGTAATGTTGAAAAAATAGGACCACCGTAAACTGTCGCTGGGAAAAATGAAGGAACTACTACCAGTATTTTCATCTGAAACTCTTCTTTTTTATAAGACTCTCATTTACCGTCTTCCTTTTTCTCATAGCTACCTGGAAAAATATCGCTAGTAAAAGAAGTTGATAGTTTCCCATACCTGCCGGTGCAAATAGTGTTGCTTCTCCATTAAAAATAATCAATATGCCAATATATGACATCAAGACCGCTAGATCTCCAGATTTTATTAACTGTATCAACAGATATAACAATAGAAGCAGAAAGTACAATCCTGCTATAAGACCTGTCTCTTCGAAGACACTTAGATACAGGTTTCCTTTCTCCAAAGGTTTACTATACATTATGTTTGTTCCTGGAAGATATTTAATATTTGCGACATCTGCTTCGGCCGGATCCCAATAATCAATTTGCACACCAAAGCCTATGCCTGTATATGGATAACTTATAAAATTGTTGATTGATGCTTTTGCCAGAAAGATACGTTCTGGTACCGTTTCCATAAGTTTACTTCCAGACTGTTGCGAGGATTTCAATACAAAACTTTGTACCTTAGAGTTAATGTCTTCTGTAAAATTGATGAGAACTATTAACATTGCCACAACAAAAATACTTTGATAAAACAGCTCCTTTTTTGAACTTTTTCTGGCAACGAAAAAATTAACAATATAGAAAAGTACAATTACCCCAACTACTGAAACAACGGCGGTCCGTGAACCTGACAACACTATTTCAATTGCACCTAACACCAATATTATGCGATGAAAATTTGTATGAATTATTTTTTTACTCAAATATTGGATGAAGTAGATAATATAAATAGGTACAAAGATCACCCCTAAAGATTGCGAATGATTTGTTATTCCAGCATAAAGGTCTCTTGGATATCCATATGAGAGGAAGATCAATGGAAAAGAGATTAATACAAAGAGTATTGTAAAGTTGTTTAGGAAAGAGAGAAAGTCGTATTCTTTTGCTAATTCTACACTTCGAAAAACTGTAAAAACCACTATGCTAAATAACAACAACCGTACTACAGACAATGTCAAGAGCATGCTTCCTAAAAAAGCTGCCGCAAGTATTAATACAATTAAAATATAAAACTTTCTTTCTAACTTACTAAATGTTATTTTCTTTATTTTCACATACTTAAATAACATTATTATAAATATAGTCAGCACTGTTAAAAGTGAAAAATTGACCTCTACAGGATGAAAGATAGGGTTTTCAAACCTCATCAAAAAGATAAAAAACAAGCCTTTAAAAAACCATTCTTTCCCTTTAGATACAATCAAATACAGTACAAAAAAATGTACGATATATGTAAAGAAAGGTATTAGCATTAACATTAATGCTAAGAATACAAAAAAAGATTCTTTGGGAATATTTTTCATCATGTTTTTAATTCATTATATTTTTTCATTTCAATCAACAGTTTGTTGGCTGTTTTAATCCAATTTTCTTTATTGATTGTCTTTGACATATTGAAACTGTACTCGCCCATTGTTTTCAGTGTGTCTTCATTAGAGAGCATCATACTCGCTAACTTTTCTTTTAAATTCAAAGAATCCCCTCTTTTGAATACATAACCGTTTTTATTGTCATGCACAAACTGTGTCGCTGCTCCTACAGCATCTGAAACGAACATAGGAAAACCGGCTAAAGCAAACTCGTGGACCACAACGCCCCATGGTTCAAAATGACTAGGTAGAACAAATACGCCACCTTCAGCCATATAGTCTTTTAAGTCTTTTGGCTGGACAAACCCAACGTGCTTTATTTTTGGGTGTTCAGCTTTTTCTTCGTACAATGGGCCTGTCCCTATACAGATTAATTCCCACTCATTTGGATTTTCATTCTGTAACTCTATGAATGCCTGCCAAAGATCTTTAATACCCTTAACATCTACATACCGACCCACATAGATAAAGCGTTTTATAAACTTACGTTCGGGATTAATTATGTTGACTGAAAAATTATCACTGTTGGCAACATAGAAACCTTTAAATATTTGTTCATCTGTAAACCCAAGTTTTTTAGCGTAAACCACTTGCGGTTCACCGGGCACCCAAATATGTGAAAATTTCTTTTTTAGAGTAAAGGGGCTTACCAATGTAGCTATTTTTTGTTTTATAGAGCCGTTCCACTGATTGTCCATACTCATCACAGTTGGGATCTTACCACTGTAATAAGACACGACTTTGAGATACTCTTTGTCGGACCATCCCGAACAAAGGATCATGTCAGGATTAATATTTTGTACTTTTTCAAACATAGTCTCAAAAGAAAATGTTTCCCGATCATAAAGAAATATTCCAGCATACTCATTTTTGAACTCAAAGGGTGCTTCTTTTTGGTCAACTTCTTTTCGAATAACATGAAGCTCTACATTCGATGTTTTAACCCAGTGATCTAAAACATTAATCATATAGTCTGACAATCGTGAAAATAAAATTACTATTTTATGCTTTTGCATTTATGATCCTGTATATTCTTTACTATATTTAACTTTTGAAGATAACTTTTTTGATGGTTTTTCAATATAGAGATTAAAAATATAAGCACTGAATATACTGATAAACAGGCTCATAATTAAGACAATGCATTTCTGATATGGATCTGTAAAAAAATGAGACATTAAATTAATGAAAGATGTACCAATAATTATATGTATTAGGTATAAAGAATATGATATCTCTCCAAAAAAACTTCCTACTTTCGGATTATAGTTTGTGAATATATGCACAATAAAAAGAGTAACAATCACTGTGAGAAGTATATCTATACTATGGTGTAAAAAAATCATGATAGTGCAAATTATAAGCACTGTAATAAATTCAGTTTTATTTATGATCTCTTTTATAAATAAAATATATACAATTCCCGCCATAAATATTGGTGCCCAAAGAAATAATTGAATCGGGACAAAAACGGAACTACCTGTTACCAATAAGTAGAAAAAAATACGAAAAGAAGCTTTTTTCTGTATTAGCAATGGCATTAAAGCAGATAAAGCTAAATAGTATTGAAATTCGATAGCCAAGGTCCAATATACTGGATTAATCCATTTAGCACCGTCTACAAACGGTACTAAATAAAAAATATTATAGATTATCAGTTCTAAACTCGGGAACAGACTTTGTCCCGTAGTAGAAGGTATAAATTCTCGTACGATTAAATATGAAATACTTAAAATTATAGAAGCAAAAAATGGTATTTCTACTCGTATTATTCTTTTTTTAAAAAAAGAATAAAAATCTTTTATTTGGTACTCACTGTTAATCATTGTAAGCGGAATAACTATTCCAGAAATTACAAAAAAAACTGTGACCCCTAATTCGCCATAATTAAAAATACTACGTAATACACTATCATTAATATAACCGGACGCAAAAATAAAATGGAACAAAACGACTGCAAGTGCTGCTACACCCCGTAATGTATTTAAAATTGGAATATACAATATTTCTTTATTCAAAACCTAACTTTCTTCCAATATTTAAACTGTTCAACTGAAACAGCATTTCTTTTTTTTAAAACCGTAGGTATCAAAATAAGCACAGAAAACAATGCTTTTACAGCTTGAATATTAGTAATAAAATATCTTTTATCATTTTTAAAATTATAACGGACATGGGAAACAAACTTACCAGCGAAATAAGGCAATATATATATACTTGGAAATAACATCAATACAATCAACAAATCGTTTCTGACAATATTATGTTTAAATTGTTTCAACCATGCAATACTGCGTTCTTTTGGTAAATAATTATGAAAAATTTTCACTTTTTCACCAAACAATATCAGTTCATTGTTTTTTATAAGCCGTAAAGACAGGTCAGTTTCTTCAGCTGCAGAATGTAAAAACCCAGAAAATCCTTCGAGCTTTTCAATTGTTGATCTTTTAAAAGCACATCCGCATGCAATAAACTCACCAAGTTCCTGTTCGTCTTTTAAGTTTTTTAATTCACTTAGCCACTTTGTATTTGGTTCTAGAACGTCAAACATCAAACAGCCCATTGTCGATTTATCCTCTTCAAAATAATGGGCCACAAGCTCCAATGCATCAGGTTCCAAAAACCATGCATCATCATCCATAAAAATAACAATGTCACCTGACCCTTTCGCTAAAGCAAAATTTCTAGCGTATGCTTGGCCTTTATTTTCTTTTAGACTTTCAAAAGAAAATGCAGGATTATTTGTAGGCACTAGATGATCAATTTTTTCAGTTCCACAATCATCTATGATATAAATTTTATAAAAAGCGTATGTTTGTTTTTGGATCTCTTCTATAAACCGTTTTATGTCTTCTGGACGGTTATACGTTGGAACAATAATGTCTATAGTCAGTTTGTCTTTCAATTAATACTCCTCATTTCTAATAACCTTGGAAAATACTGTTTTATAATCATATTTTTCAAAATATTTGTTTGCTTTTACAAAAGCATTTTGCCCCATTTTATTCCACTCTTCTTGTTTATCCCAAGCATGTTCAAGTGCTTTATCAAATGAGAAATAGGTTGCACCCTCTGCAATAAACCCATCTATTTCATCTGTTATTAACTCAGCATTTCCCCCAACATCCGTTGCCACTGCTGTACGACCTGACATCATAGCTTCTACAAGAGCTAAAGGAAGGCCTTCATAATAAGAGGGCATGAGCAGAATATGGTTTGTTGTCCAAATATCCTGACGAATATCATTAACATGACCATGTAAAAATACTTTGTCTTCTAAACCATAAAACGCTATCAGTTCTTCAATAATATCTTTATCTGGACCTTCACCATATAAATTTAATCGGAATGGACGTTCTCGCCATTTATCTTGTGACAGAATTTGTAATAACAAAGCCTGCCCTTTAATACTAACATCGAGTCGACCAACTAACGCCATTTCCATAGTGTCACTATCTCGCCATGGCAAAACTCCTGTCTCTTTCATATTAACAGGATTAGCGACTATTCTTGCATTCGGAAAGGCATAGGCTATTTGTCTCTCTGCAATCTGTTGCAATCTCTTAGATACAAAATAAACATTTTCAGCTTGTAAGCACACTTCTTTAACTAAAGCCCGTTTTTTCTTATCGATCTTACGAGTTTCTGGATTAGCATGTACAATTAGTGAATAAGGAATATCTAACATCAAAAGAAAGTCACGTAGAGGATTGATTTCCAAATCGGAAAAACCACCCATGCTAATAACGACATGGTCAGGATTTGATTTTGCGATAAAATCAACCAGTTCTTTTTTCGCAAATAAAACTTGATTGATCTTACCTTTTATCTTTCCTGTAAAAGACGAATATGAGATCCTTTTTCTTCGATCTATAACAATACCGTTCTTTTCCAGTCCACTCATTTTATTAGGTAAAGTACCCCAATCATAAATTGAAACAAAAACATTATTATTCTTAGATGCGAGAATCGCCAACTCGGCCCAAAGTTCTTCGCTTCCACCCCAAGCGTCACCGGCCATTGTTGTTACAAAAGAAATTTTCATATAAAGCCTTTTTTTACTTTAAATGTTTCAAGAATATCGTATAGTTGGCTGACTTTGTTATTCCATACTTCTTCATCAGACAGGTGAGCATGTCTGTTTTTTAGTTTTTTCAGTCCTGACACAAACTCTTTTCTTCTTTTATAATGAATAGCACCTGAAACAGGATTTGAGATAAATTCAGGTAACTTCATACTTATCTTTTGCTGCAAAATTTTATTGAAAAAATTTGAGGAATGTATTGAGGGTAAACTATGAAAACGAAAATCCATTTCAAGTGATTTTCCCCAATCATGCCACTTAAATTCGTTTATATAAGGAAAGGCTTTAACAGGAATCCATGGTACCCTCATACTGTCAGCAACAATTGCACCATGCATTGACTCAGTTATTACAAGTTTTGCATTTTTGATCTCTCGTAACACATCCTGAACTTCCCATTTTGGGCTAACATACTTCATTCCAGCATCTAAACAAAGTTCTTCCCATCCCTCATACATATCTTCACTTTTGTGATGAGGAATGTAAATCACATTATCTTCTTTTTTTATCAATGAGTCTGGAATAATTTCATTAATTAAAAGCGCACCATCGGCAACTGCATATTTTTGGTCAAGATTCAAAATATCACACGTAAGGGGACCTCTGACACATAGTATTTCATAGGAATTATCTATTATAGGAACTTGACCATAAGTATCAATGTCATCTGCAGCATACCCCGAAGAAAAGACAATTTTCTTTTGCTTGTATTTCTGCTTTAATCCCAGAATACTACCAATACCAAGGAATAGTTCATCTTCATTGTTATCTAGAACTCCGGGTAGAAGTTTATTAAACAAGAGAGGGTTTAGTTTGTCTCCAAAGTTGTTACCTTCATGATAAATCAATTTCATGAGAGCATCTCTGTATAAACCTTTTGAAGGACTCTGTAATGATTCTCAATGTTATGCTCATCCTTAATTCTTTGCAATGCCGCTATACCTTTCTTTTTTACAATTTCTGGGTTTTCAATAACACTGACAATAATTTCCTTGAGCCTTTTTTCAATAACATTTTGAAAGACATCTCGTTCAGCAGGGGTCTCAATCTGACCATTTCCATTTTTTAATTTCGGAACATCTATAATCCAGCCTACATCATTATTATTGATTTCAGGCAACGCTCTTAGGTTTGTTGTAATGGTAGGACAACCCGCGGCCTGAGCTTCTAAGACTGAATAACCATATGTATCTCCCCATGTAGGCAATAACCCAATATGTGTATTTTTAAATAATTCAAGGACTTGTTCATTGGGAAGATTATAATAATGTTCAATATTTTCAGGATACTTGTTGATAATACGCATAGCCTTAACATAGTCCTCCTCAGTTGTCTGTGATGCATAATCTCCAAATAGCATACTACTCACTATTTTTAATTCCATGTGTGGATATATTGGCAATAGTGTATTGAATACATTTAATATTTCCCTACCGCCCTTTCGAAAAAAATCGCCCCCAATTAATGTAAAAACAATTCGATGGTCTGAAAGTTGTTTTTCTCCATAGTCATTAATCAAAGATCTTTGCGGAGGATGTAAAACAATCATTTTCTTTGTTAAAAGCTTTTCAAATTGTGGATAATTATTTTTTACATATTCGGCTTGCGAATCATAGGTACATTGAGACAAGGCAATAATCTTTTTGCAATTATCTGATACCAGCTGATTTATTGCCAGATCATATACACTATTTGGAACATTTCCTAAACGAGGCAATGTAGTTTCAAAAGTTACAACCCATGGCATTTTATTAAAACTAATAGTATTGAAAAAATGTCGAAAGGAAACATTCGATTTCCATGGTCTAAGAAACAAATACTGCAATACAGGGTGGATCTTTTTACTAAACCTAAAATACTGATTCAACAAAGTACTAAAAAGATCTCTTTCTTCTTTATAGACATACTTATTTTCAGGATACGCGAAATTTCTTATTTCAGGATACCGTAAACTATTTGTACCAATTATCTTTTCCATGGCAATTTTATCTCTCCAAACAAAATCATTGACATAAGAAAGTAATATTCTTTAAAAGTATTTTGGAAAATTCTTCCATCTTCGAAAAAAACACGTAATCCCTTTACTACTTTTCGTTTTTGCAGTAATGGAAACACTACAAATTTGTTTATAAAACATCCAAATGATTTTTTAGTAAAAAGATCTCGATTAGCCCGTGCCCAGGAATAAGAATATTCATAAGTTCCACCTTTGGCTTCAGTATTATTGTTTTCCCAATGAACAATCACACCCAAGTGAGTGGAAAAAACGATATTAACACTATCTCGTTCCAAACGAAGTAAAAAATCATAATCTTGATGGCGACGTAATTCTTCATTAAACATTATTTTTGAAGCTAATATTTTTGAAAGGAACATCGAGGGTGTTGGAATAAATTCCTTGTCACAGAACAAGTATTCTCCAACCGGCATTTCTCGACTTATCCCTTTTTTGGGAAGTTCATATTGCATTGTAGAAGATTTCACCAGTGACCGACAGTAGTACAAGGACTTTTCACTATCTGGTTCCATTAAGATATAACTTTCCAAATGTGTTTCTGTCCATTCGTCATCAGCATCTAAAAATGCAATCCAATCCCCCATTACATTTTTAATGCCCGTATTGCGTGCTGCTGATCCATTCTTGTTTTCAGAATGTGAAAAAGTTTTTATTGGTAGTTCTGTAAACTGTTCAATAATTATTTTTCCTTCTTCCCAATCAGGTGAAGCATCATTTACAATTATAATTTCCAACGGATTATATATTTGATTTTGTACAGAGGTCAATGCTCTATAAATAGTATTAGCATTATTGTAATAAGGAATAACCACTGTTATTCTAAAAGTTTTTTTTGTATTCAATATATTTTTCCAAACCATTGTTCTTTTTTATCTTTAGTATAAAATTCATCCATATTTCTATATTTAATAATACGTTGTTGCGCTCCAACAACAAAAGCCCCGGCAGGAACATTTTTTGAAACGACTGTACCCATGCCTATGATTGCACCGTCGCCAATAGATACTCCCGGCGTTATGACAACATTCATACCTATCCAAACAGATCTTCCAATTTCCACATTTTTACATATATAGCTATCATCATATGGAATACTTTCACCATTTACATTATGATTAGCAGAATAGATCACAACATTTCTACTAATTTGAGTGTTATCTCCAATAGAGATTCCTCCCGTACAGAATAAAAATGCTCCTCCACCAATTCTTACATAATCTCCTAGTTGTAGATTTTCACTATCATGTATAATTGCATCTCCATATATATGACATCCAACACCTTTATTTGAAATTCTATTAACTATAAATCGTCCGTACGCATTTTTTATTTTTAACTTCATATGTTTAATATAAAAAGAGACAAGCCAATAAATCACTCTTTCATTAAAGATAAAATCAAATATGCTCAATAATAATTTTTTAATGTACATGTTTTTCTTTCTTTGGTTTTAGGATTTCTCTGATTTTGGCTAAGTTATTTCTATGTTTAGCAGAAAATATAAAAATAAAAAAAGTCATAGCAAGAAATAAAGAAGTTTTAACTACAAAATTCTCTCCCATACTGAACTTCAAGATATCTATATTTTTTTGAATAATATATGCACCACCAAATATATATGTAAATGGAACAAATATATTTTTTAAAAAATTGACTATATTAATTGGTGTATCATGGAATACAAACGGAACAGATATCAAGAAACTAATATAATTGGCGATAACATATATAAGAATAAATGTTTTTAAATCAAAGTTTATGCCAACTATAAAACCAATTGCTATAATCATAAAATTCAATATTCCCCAATGCAAATATTTTCGACTTTTCCCTAGCGTGATTAAAACTAGGCCTAATGTTCCATATACAGGTTGAATTAATGCTGCAAATGCCAAGACAGAAAAAAATTCTGCTGATAACAACCATTTTTCTCCTAACACAAAATAAATTATTTCGTATGAGTTTAACCATAAAAAACAGATTAATAGCAGACTAATAATATTTAGAATTGAAACCAATTGGAGATAATAAGCATTGTACTCTTTAGGTTTTTCCCTCAAAGATGCCAATGCAGGCAAAGCTACACTATAAATGGGAGTTCTGATTTTTTGAATAGGCAACAATAGTAATTGATATGCTTTGCTATATAGACCTAACATTGATGATCCATAATACTTACCTATTATGAGGTTATCTAAATTCCTTGCAAAATAATTCACTAGATCAAATAAAGTGATATTCTTGCCAACTTCTAAATGATTCTTTATACTATTTATATATAACTTTATTTTTGGAAACCAGCCAAAACTCCAAATCACTAACAATGAATTAATAAATGTAGTTACCAATATATTAATAACTAAAGACCAGTATCCCAACCCAATATATGCACTAATAATTGTCATAATAGCCCCAAAAAAGCTTGCAATCAATTGAGAATATATTAATTTTCTAAACTGCATTGTACGTTTGAGTAAAGCTGAAGGCACTATTGAAAAACTACCTATTAAAAAAGTTAGTGATATTATTATTGTGACATCTATTAAACGGCTGTCATCATAAAACTTGGCTATAGGAACAGACATTATCATCATTAAAATCATAAGAACTGTACCGACTATAACATAAAGCCAAAAAACTGTTATTAATTCCAAATTTGTTAATATTTTTTTCTTAATTATTGAAATAGTAAGTCCAAATTCTTTGAACAAAGTAAAAAACCCTGTAATAGCAGTTACTATTCCTATAATCCCATAATCTTCTGGAGACAAAATTCTAGCTAATATCATCGTTGAAATAATAAGAAGTAGAAAAGAAACAATTTGACCAATAATTAATTCCAGTCCACCCTTTACTGATTTTGATTTAACATTTTTATCGGAAATACGTAATTCATTAATAGGTAGAATACGCTTTATTTTCTTTCCAAATATCATTTTGACTTACAGTCTCCACGTGGCATTTTCTACTATGCCCTTAATATCTATCAACACTGGCTCTAGGGTACTAATATCTTTGTATTCACTGTATTTAAGCACTTTAAATATTTTGTGCCCTACAGCAATAATGACTGCGTCATATTTTTTACTGCCTTTGAAAGGATCGCTGATTAAAGAAAAATTGTTCTGTGTTATATCTTTTTCATCAATCCACGGTTCATAAGCATCAACGTTACAGCCGTAGTCCTTCAATTCATTGATGATGTCAAAGACCTTAGAATTTCTAATGTCAGGGCAATCTTCTTTAAAAGTCAAACCCATTATTAGAATATTTGCGCCTTTGATCTTCTTATCGTGGGCGATCATCTCTTTAATGGTACGCTCTGCGATGTACTTGCTCATGCCGTTGTTAATCTGGCGGGCGCCAAGGATAAGGTTTGGTTTATAGCCTAACTCTTGTGCCTTGTGGGTCAAGTAGTAAGGGTCAACACCAATACAGTGACCGCCTACAAGACCAGGCGTAAGTTTAATGAAGTTCCACTTGGTTGCTGCGGCATTGATAACCTCTGTCGTGTCAATTCCCATAGTATCAAAGATAAGGGCAAGCTCATTAATAAGTGCTATGTTGACATCTCTCTGAGTGTTCTCAATGACCTTGGAAGCCTCTGCAACTTTAATGGATGATGCAAGATGTGTACCGGCAGTAATAATACTTTTATACAGGTCATCTACTTTTACAGCAATTTCAGGAGTTGACCCTGAAGTAACTTTAAGGATTTTTGTCACTGTGTGTTCTTTATCGCCCGGATTAATTCGTTCCGGAGAATAGCCAGCAAAAAAGTCTTCGTTAAATTTAAGCCCCGACATCTCTTCCAAGATAGGCACACAAACCTCTTCAGTCACACCCGGGTAGACAGTAGACTCATAGATAACAATGTCATCTTTTTTAAGAACTTTTCCAACACTTTCAGAAGACTTGACAAGCGGGGTAAGGTCTGGACGGTTAGAACTGTCTATCGGCGTTGGAACTGTGACAATGTAAATGTTACAGTCAGCAATTTCGTTTAAATTAGCTGTGAATTTCATACCACTCGCCAAAGCTTCTTTAACCTGCTCGTTATTTAGTTCAAGTGTTCGGTCAACACCGCTGTTAAGCTCATCTATTCGCCACTGCGCAATGTCAAAACCCACAACCTCATACTTTTCACTAAACGCATGTGCCAACGGCAAGCCAACATAGCCTAAACCGATAACTGCAATTTTTGAATTATTCATTTCTAATTTCCTAATAAGGGCTTATAATTATTTAACTATCACTTCCAAAAATATCGCGAGTATAGACCTTGTCTTTGACATCGACGATACTGTCAGAAAGTCTATTGGCGACAATGACATCTGAAACTTGTTTGAATGCGTCTATGTCTTTTACAACTTTCAGTCCCTCGAACTCATTGTCCTCGAGTACCGGTTCGTAGATGACGACTTCGACCCCTTTGTCTTGCAGCTTTTTAATGACGCCTTGTACCGCAGAGCTTCTAAAGTTGTCCGAACCTGTTTTCATAATGAGACGATAAATGCCGACGACTTTCGGTTTTTTTTCCAAGATCTGAGAAGTAATGAACTCTTTTCTTGTCTCGTTGGCATCGACGATCGCCCCTATGAGGTTGTTTGGAACGTCTTTAAAGTTGGCACGCAGCTGCTTGGTGTCTTTAGGGAAACAGTAACCGCCGTAACCGAAAGACGGGTTGTTGTAGTGGGTACCGATGCGCGGGTCTAGGCCGACGCCTTCGATGATGTCTTTGGTGCTAAGATTGAACTTTTCACTGTACGAGTCCAGCTCGTTAAAGTAAGCCACACGCATTGCCAAATACGTGTTGGAGAAGAGCTTAATGGCCTCGGCTTCTGTGCTGTCCGTAAACAAAACTGACACATCTTTTTTAATTGCGCCACGTTCCAAAAGTCCTGCAAAGATCATCGCCCGGTCGCTCTTCTCACCGACAATAATACGGCTTGGGTAGAGGTTATCATGCAGGGCATTGCCCTCGCGCAGGAACTCCGGAGAGAAGATGATGTTGTCAGTTGCAAACTTCTCTCGTACCGACTTAACATAACCGACCGGGATTGTCGACTTTATGACCATCGTCGTCTCCGGGTTTATTTCGAGA
>NZ_JBFFOH010000044.1:0-18303 GCF_041562805.1 Sulfurovum sp.
GGCGACCGGCGGTCTCGGCTACCCTGTCCTCGGTGCCGAAGGCGACGGTTTCGAGATGGCCAAACAGGTCGGTCACAAGATCACACCCCTGCACCCTGCCATGATGCCGCTCAAAACCAAAGAGAGCTGGGTCGAGAACTGTTTTGAACTATGGAATATTTCTACTTGTAACTGAAATAAATATACTAATGGACTTCAAAGAAACACTGAAATAACTATGACTTATTTCATACTAATTGAATTCTAAAAACTGACCAATTAGTTCTGTTTACAATGAATAGATATCTCTTTGTGAATCAACAACTTTAGAACCAACTTACGAAGAGAAAATCAGTACCTAAATATGCAGCTGTTGTTTTGAGCTTTTTGAAATTAATTTTTGATTTGTACAGAAATCAGTTTTTAAAACTTCTTCTATATTTTAAATGAGTTGAGATCTTTTCTAGAGCATCTGGAATGTTATCCAAGATAGTTAAAGCAGCTTCATCCGATAAATTTTTTTCCAAATTTTCTATTATTTTTTCTTTTTCATTAATAGTTATGAAATGTACTGCACGATCAGATAATGCTAATGAGTAGCTTTTAAAAATATCAATAAGTTGTTTCTTAGCATTTTCCTTTGAAATTGATAAAAAATTTTTATTTTTAATAGCTACCTTCAAAACTCGTTGAAGTAACAACAAAGAGACAATTTGTTGACGATGGTTAACAATGGAAGACCAAAAGACATTTGCTGTATGCAGATCTTTGTAAATAGAAGCAATACTCATTTCAAGTGAAGCATTTAACAATAGTGTGTTTAGCTCATCAATATTTTTGTTTTCTTCAAACTCTTTATAAGTTTTTTCGAAAATTTCTAATGTAAGTTTGTTGATACCTACAGGCAAATTATCTTGTAGGTACATATTATTTTGACCAGTTAATAACCAGTCAAGATTAATCAAAGGATAAGATTTTTTTAATTTTCTAAAAAAATCGTTTCCTGGAAAAACTGCATTATTACAATATCTATTCACCATTTGGGCATTCACATCAATATTGTTTGCGAATTTAGACTGTGACACATGTAATGTTTGTATAAAATATAAAAGCCTATCACCAAAATTATCCAAAATACAATTCCTTTAATAAACACAATATTTAAAAAAGTATATACTCATAAAGCAATACAAATCATGCAACCTATTATAGCGTTCTTATAGTTGTAAAAAAATGAGTGTCTTTATGAAAAATATGCGTAAATTCTTTGATACTTTTGACGTTCCACTACTTCAGATACCTGGAGGCCATGCTCCTGTTTTAATTATTAATGGAGAAGTTACTGTCTTTGCCTTATTCTATGCAAGAGAATTACAGCGCCTAGGTTATGCCAACGGTACAATCGAAAGAAAATTGGAAAGCATAGGTAGACTCTGGGATTTTTACCTTAGTACACCAAAGCATATGCATGACAAGAGCTTTTTAAAAGCATTCTGTGAAGCTAGGATTCATGGTACTGTTCAGCCCGATGGTAGCGATTCAACAGGACTATATTGGACTCCCCCTCAATACGATACTGCCATGAGAGACTTTAGGCATGTAAGTGACTACATAGAGTTTGCAGCAGGACACTTTGACGCCATTTCTCTGAATCCAAAAGAGAAAGCCTATCAAGGTTCACTTGAATATGCTCGACAACATGAAAGGAAGAAAAAACATAGTCTTCTCTACTTCAGCACTCTTACCGATAAGCACGTTATCAAACGCAAGAATAGTCGTATAGATAGATATGGAAAGTCGAGCGATGACAATATACAATACAAGTTCTTCCCTCCCCACAAAACAACAGAACTAATCAACGTAATGACTAGTAATAGGGACAAAATGATTGTCATGCTCCTGGCATTCGGTGGCATAAGAATCAGTGAACTGCTTCACCTTCATGTGGTGGATGTTAGAAAGGATAAGGATGGCACTGCCAAAATTGCACTTGTTAATCCTGTCGAAGGCACTAACCTATGGATAGAGAAAAAGGAAGGCAAAGAATTTAAACGCAAAGGTACAAGAAGGCAATATCTAGCAAAAATGCACGGCCTGTTGCCAAGAAATATAATATCTACAAAAGATGGCCTATATCTTGGTTGGAAAGGTATGGCTGAAGATGACGGAACGAATCATGTGAGCTATGTGGAATGGACTGTAAAAGAGATAGGACAAGCGTTCTACTCCCTCCATAAGCAATATATTAAAGAGAGAGCTGCTTACGGACAAAGGCATCCATATTACTTTGTCGTACAAACAGGTCAGACAAAGGGACAGCCACTCAGAATGACGAGTCTCGTAAATCATCTTAAAAATAAATTTCAACAAATAGGACTAGACAGTTCTGACTTGAATGTCGGTCCACATGCTTTACGCCACTACTATGGTTATTTTGCCGCCAATGTCCTTGGACTAAGTGCTGATATTGTTCAAGAAATGATGCATCACAGAAGTAGATCAAGCACCGAGCGCTACTACAAACTTACAAAAGACACTGTTCGAAAAGCCTTAGAAAATGCTTACAAAAAAATGGCCACAGAGTATAAGGAACTTGCATGCTTGCACTAAGCTCCACTTTTGAAAATGAGTCAGGGCAGAAAATAACAGTTAATGAATTACGGGATCAAGTGATTCTGTTACAAGATATTAATAATCTAACATTAGACAGGATTGGTGAAGAAGTCAAGCGATACTACTGGAAAAGTTACTTGGATAAGGTCAGCGTTACTGACCAAAGGAAGAATAGTAACAAAAGAGATGATCTTATCCTAGCCTTTACTTACAGTTTAAATTCAGATGGCATCAGTATCACCTTTAGAAGAATTTCACTGCCCATATTGAAGAAGCATTTTGGATATAGTCCAATAAATCCAAACTCCAATTTCATCGGAGATGAATACATTAGCGCAACCAAAATCTACGAAAAGCACATTCAACCGCTTAGTATAAAGGAGCAAAAAGCCCTTTTAAATGAACTTTTAGAGGCCCATGGAAAGAAAATTATTAAGTATGGCAATGAAACAGAAGCTTTTCCTCCTCGTCTAACTGACGCCCTAATAGACTTCATGAAAACAAAGGGTGTAAAGCATGTATACGATGAAGTATTAAGACGAAACAGCGAACGTCAATACTTCTATAAAGAGTTTATGAAGTTAATGCCTGAATTAGAAGGGGGGACGAAGGGAACAATCGTCCAGTTAAGACAGACACTGACCATAATTGGCATGTTGATGAACAAGCAAGGCCTACTTCTTTTGCCATTTCTTTGGGCAAAAGAACAGTGGCTTGATTACATAAAAGATAGTTTATTTGAAGTTGCATCAAAGTTTATGTCACCACAGGTAAAGAAAGGACTGTTTATCTACGGGAAAAATGAATTTAGAGAACACGGTTCTATATATTCGTTTGTTGGCCTATTTCTTTGCTCAACTATAGCTAGCTATAAAGATTATACCCCGAAGATGAAATACATTATTAAAAATGCTGTTGAACATACACAATCACTTTACTTTGCCAACCAAGTGGTACAACACCTTTCAAAACTTCAGTTGCTTGTTGAAGCCGCTGGGTGTGAAAAGGAATGGATAAACTACGATCCGACCTTGCCTACCTTTAATGAAAGAAAAAATCCTACTGAAATACTTACACTCAGTTCTATTTATGAGAACGAGCTTGGTAACCATATAATTATCAATGAATATAGTGACAGAATTATAAAGTTAAAAGATGCAAACACTCAAATGCTAAATAACATAGCTATTGAAGTCAAACAATATCTTATGAAGTCGCATCTCGAAAATCTACGCTCAATCAGTCCTATAACTATTGCAAGAAAAGCTGAGAATGATCAAACTATCGTAGCTTTTAGTGCTCATAAGGTCAATGGAAAATACATAAATTTCACGAAAATAAGTATCGATTTGTTAAGACAACATTTTGGCTATAGCCACGTTCACCCAAACTATTCTGATGACAACACCATATCAATCCATGAGTTTTATGTAAAACATATACAACCACTCCATCTCAAGGAACAACAAATTCTTTATGATGAACTGTTGAGTAAGCACGGAAAAAAAATCGCTAGATTTACAGATCGCAGAGAATCTTTCCCTTTTGACATAGTTGACTTTTTAATTGAAGTCATTAAAACCAAGGGTGTAGAATATGTTTACAACGGAGCATTAATGCTTAGTAAGGAACCTTATTTCTATAAAAGATTTATGCAGCGCATACTCCGGATGGATACTTTTTCATATGGGACAACAGGACCGTTAAATACAGCTCTGGTACTAGTGGGCATGCAGTTACGAAAACATAACATACTGTTACTACCATTCATGTGGATTAAAGATGTTTGGAAGCAATCAGGGTTGAACCAAGCTGCAACACTATTGATGTCTGAACAAGTCAAAAAGACACTCAATAATTTCAAGTATCTTACAAACCAAATAAACGAAGGATCCTTGTCTAACGAGATTGATACAGTCGTTGGACTATATCTTTGCTCAACTATAAAGAGTCACAAAGATTTTACACCGATGCTTAAATACATCATACAAAATATTGGGGATAACTCAACTCGAAAAAATTCTTACTCAACGCAACTTAAAACACATCTTTACAGACTTCAACGTTACGCAATAGCTTCTGGTCATATAAGGAATTGGAAAGAGTATCAACCAGCTAGGACATCGATAGATTTAATCTATCTCAAAGACGAGGCAAAGAAATACCCCCATTTAATAGAGTGGATTAAATTAGCTAACACATATTTATCGACCGATGTTGCACAAAGAAGAAAAGCAGTTCATCAACATGAGAACGCAATAAAGCAATGGATCATCTTCTTGGGCACCTTAAAACAACCTCCATTGAAACCAACGGAGGCATCGCGACAAAAACATATCAGAAATGTTCTAGACCCGGACAATAAAAAATATTTTTACAATGTCATAACCAATTTTACAATCGCAGCTAAGCAAAAAAATCTATATTTACGTAGAGTTCAAATGTTTTTTAATTTCATACATGACTCATTATTTTATGAAATGCCAACTCTGATTATAGATGATGATAAACTATTCTTGGGAGGCCAGCGTAACAAGACTGCTAGGAAGCGCATTCCGACATCATTATTGTCCGTAGCAAAAGTTCTCTTATTTAAGGAAACAGCGCATATTGAAACATTCCAATCAGCTAAAAATGCAATGTATAACCAGCAAACTAGAGAGACAAAAATAGTATGGTGGCCTGGTTACAAAAACCTTATGAAAATATTGCTTTTTCTTCCGATTAGAAACAAGCAAGGGCGTTGGGTTGATTCGGGAGAGCTTGACGAGTTCATTATAGACTATAAAAAAATGGAGTATTTCAAAAACCCATCACCTTATGCAATCAAAGGACGAAAAAGTTGCGTTCTACAGATCGAGATAGATCCGATAACATCTGAAAAGCATTTTATTTTCTATGTGTCAACAAATAAAACAGGTCATCCTTACAAGATACCTTATGTTCCATATGAGATTATTGAAGCAATTAAAGACCAACAGGAATTTAACCAAATTTGGGCACAACCACTAACGAAACCTGTCAAAGCTGTAGATAAAGCAAGTAAAGAACCTGAAAAAGCATCCAAACTCTATCCAGACATTTGCCCTTTATTTAGACTTCCGGTGGGCAAGATAACTGACAACCAGGCAATTGATGGAGACCGTTTAATGAAATTTTTCATTCACTTACTGGAGGGTGTTCAAGCTATTGTAAACAACGAGGGCAAAGATATAACCCTAGTAACTTATCAGAAACCAGGGTCTTCAAGGAAGAAGGCATTATTTGATATTCATGCTTTACGTGTAACTGGTATATCTGAGCTAATCGAAGCAGGTGTTCCAGTGGATATCGTCGCCGAATTTGTTGCAGGACACGCGAATCAAGTCATGACACTTTATTATAATGTTCAAAAGCACACTAAAGTAAGAGAAGAACTAGAGAAAGCAAGAAATGATATTAACGCCAAAGAGACAATCATAGACTTCATGGAAGACTTAGATGAATTCGAAGAATATCTACTTGTAAACGAAGCGGATGGTGATAAGAATGTTTCTTTGGACTTCTTGTCAGCAAAAGATAGCCTAACTCAAATTTCATTAGACGGTATATGTCCAGGGGTTTCTTGTTCAACAGTCGGTAGAGATGATAAATGCTGTCCAAAATGCCCTGTGTGGATGACTGGGCCCGCCTTCCTTGTTGGACAAACCATGAAGATCAATACATTGATATTTCAAATTAGAAAAAGTGCTGAAAAGCTTGCTTCATACAGAAAAGATAAAATTGCGGAAACCAATCCTCTTCGGACGCAACATCTGATCTCACAGGAAGAATCTGAAACCTATACACTCGAGCAAATGCTCTCTGAGTGGGGTTTACGATATCGCTTTCTCCAAAGAAGTATTGCCATTGCAGATGACTTTGAAAACTTCGTCAACTCAAAAAATGCCAGTAGCAGGATGGCAATCCTTACGACTAATTCGACACTGCCATCAATAAAACTAGAAGAGTCCGATGAGCTTGGCATTCTCAACCATATCTGTCAAGCCGGTGCAATTTTTGAAGAAATGACTATTCAAGAGGCGCAATATGATTTGGAATATTTACTCAATCAACTGCTAGGAAAAAATGGCATTTATCCATTTCTTGTATTACTTGATAAAGAAACAGCGAAGAAGACCTCATTAATGCTTGTCGATGGGTTGCTCGCAAGATATAACAGTTCTGAATTGCTAGAAATGATAAATGGAAACAAATCGTTGGATCAAGAGGACATTGATTTCATTTCAAGCCATGTTAAAGATACAGACAACATGATAATTAACAACACAATTTATTTAGAGAAAAAGCATGAATAATTATAATAAAAAATCTGACCAACTATATAATGAATTATATGATTTAGCAACGTCAGAAAAGAAGAAAACTTCTATATCAAATATCAAAAAAGCATGTGATACTTTAGCTTCAAAGCATAATAAAATCACAGTTGCTTCCGTAGGTCAATACTGTGTCAAAGCATGGAAAACGCCAAAAGCACAAAGCATTAGGAATGATAAAGGTTATGTACAGTATATCAACGCTCGGGAAGAAGAACGGCCGAAGCTGGGGCCTGCTAAAGATAAAGAGACTCCAATCATAGTAAAGGATCAAGCTGCACAAGCTGTAATTGATATTCTACAAGATGAAATTAAAGAGCTAAAAAGATCTATATCCAATCTTAAGAATGGTATTCGCCAAATTGCCCCAATAGATATTGACAAATTTATTTCTGAAAACCTGCGAGGGGATAGCACTCCTCAGGATTTACTCAAGAAACATTCTAGCAATGAGACAAATAAAGAGACTACAATTTATGATACGCTTATCATAGAGATAATAGAAGCATTGAATAAACAACTTTTGAAAAAATATTGTCAAATATCAATTGACTATAAAAACGGTGTTATTTTTAATAGTGACACTGGTGCAACATATTGGGAAATTCCCAGTAATCAAGATATATAACAATAATTAACGTCAATATTTATCTCTTTCTTCTATAATAACGCAATGAAAAATAAAAACTATGATTTGATTGTTATTGGTGCAGGTGCAGCCGGTATCATGGCATCCATTATCGCGGCACGTAATGGCAAAAATGTACTCTTACTCGAAAAGCTCTCTCAAATCGCTGCTAAGCTAAAAGCAACAGGTGGAGGGAGATGTAATCTAACCAACACCCTCTCAAATGAAGAATTTATGGGTCGTTTTGGACGTGACGGACGTTTTATGCAAGAAGCGCTTAAATTATTTGATCACAACGATTTAGTCGCATTTTTCGACTCTATTGGAGTTGAAACTCATGCACCTGATGGATACCGTGTCTTTCCCACTTCTCACAGTTCACTTACTATTATTGAAGCACTAAAAAGTGAGATGGAAAAACTCGGTGTGACAGTTTTGAGCTCCCAAAAAGTTGAAAAAATTCTCATAGATGATGAACGAACCAAAGGAGTAAAAACCACCAAGGATAGCTTTTTCGCTCCAAATGTCATCATTGCCACTGGAGGACTTGGCTACCCTGTTCTTGGCGCTGAAGGGGATGGCTATACTATGGCATCTGAACTTGGGCACAAAATTACAGCACTTCATCCTGCCATGATGCCTTTACGCACCAAAGAAAAGTGGGAAAACTGCCGTGCTGACACCATCCCAAAAGTTGAACTGCGTGTCGCTCTACCGAAACACAAAAAACTCCGAGCCAATGGTGATCTCATTTTTACGAAAAATGGAATCCGAGGTCCTGTTGTGCTTGATTTTGCCCGAGATGTAACCCCACTTTTAGACACATACGGTGAAGTTCCAATTTTACTTAACCTCACTAAGGGGATGGATGAACACAAGATTTTGAACCATCTCAAAACTCAAGCACAAAACAACCCAGATCCAAAGATACTAGATCTCGTTGCCAGCCTATTGCCAAGGCCCCTCTCTGAAGAACTGTGTACTTTAAGCGGTATTGATCCAGAAGAACGTTGGGGTAAAATCGGTGGTGCACAAAAAGATACCCTCATCAAGACTCTCGCTTGGACACCGATGACTATTACAGGGCACGATGGTTTTAAAATGGCAATGATTACTAGAGGCGGTGTCAACCTCAAAGAAATAAATCCAAAAACGATGCAAAGCAAGCTGATACAAGGACTCTACTTTTGTGGAGAAGTTATGAACATCGATGGACCATGTGGAGGGTACAACCTTCAATGGAGTTTCTCTAGCGGAGCTTTGGCTGGAAAACTGTTACAATGAAAATGTTATAGATAATGAAATTTAACACTACAAAAACTATCACTAAACCTGCCTTTAAATACTTTATAAAGTCGCCCAACTTTCATTAGAGACATCTGTGAAAAAAAATTGAACTAGACTAAAGTGAGGCATAGTAGGAGCTCCCATCTGTTTAATCTTTTGAGCTTGATCTGCAATCTCTAAAACTGTACCGGACTGAAGGTATTGGACGTACCTTTTTGTTTCTACAATTGTGTCAAGCTCTATATTAACTATTTCAAATGTATTTTTATTGATCTTCATGAATGATTCCCATGATAGTTCAACTTGATCAAATAAAACAGATTTAACAATACTTGAAAAAGGTCGGCTTTTATGGCCTAACTTAAATAAGGTGACGACACTCTTCTGAATTCCTAAATCATCACCATGTTGTATTGCAGTTATATATTTTAATACAGCATTGTATATATTAGCCATCTTTTCCTCCCTCGAATCAGTCAAAGTTGCACGATGCAAACCATAAACATTAATTGAATTTATTCCTAAAATACTTTTATTTCTTGCAGATATAAAACCGTATTTATTATACTTCAAATGCTTATATGGGGTAGGCCCTTTAAAAGGATGTAGTAATTGGGGAATGTATTTTTTTCTTCTTCTAACAAAAGATTTGTTATTTACCAGAAGTGCACTGTCTCTATTTGGTTTAAATTCAAAAAAATTCACTTTCCATTGTCTATTACATATGCTACAGGACAATAAGTAGTTATACCAATTATATGCCAACCACCAAAAACCATTACAAGCAATAATGGAACCTTGTTGACCACGCATGTTAACCATATCTGTAACTTCGTATCCAGTCGAATGTAATTTTTTTACTAAGCCTTTTGGAAAGAAATGTTCCACATCTGGATGCGTAGTTAACTTTTCCTCACAATAAGCACATTTATTATATTGAGCTTTAACAAATACTTTTTTAAATTTAGGAATTCCCCATACAGAATTAAAAGTTATGTTTTTTTCTGGAAATAATGAGTTCACTTGATCACGGATTGAATCTCTTTCTGTTTCTGTTGTTTGAATAAAGTCATCGTGTATTTTTGGTTGTACATATTGTTCCATTTGATCAACTTTCTTCTAACCGTTTCTTTGCTTGTAAATATATTTTGTTTCTTAACTCTGATTTAGATATTTTTTGGCCATCTTCTTCCATTCGTTCATTCTCTTCGCGCATTATTTGGGCAGCGACGGATTGAGCCATCCTTTCTATTCTATTTTCTACATAGATATTTAATTTATCCGCCAAGTCATATTCAAGAGATTTAACCTCATGAGAATTGATATCCTTATAAAGAGCTTGTTGATATTGTTTATATAATAAGACGGTGTCGTTGTCATAAGTAGATTCTAGATCGAACCATGATCCGGTAAGTATTTGTTCCACATTAAGACCAGTGGGTATATTTAAGTACTCCATTTTTACTATGCCTTCTTGATTTCTCTCAAGGTGCACAATCTCATTATTTTTAAATCCTCTTAAACATAGTGGATCGTGAGTTGTAATAATAAAATTAACATTAGGAAAAGCTTCTCGTAATGAAGAAATAATTTTTAATTTCCATTTTGGATGTAAGTGAACTTCTAGCTCATCAATTAAAACTATTCCACGAAAGTAATCTATATCATTTAGTTCACCACTCCAATTATAAATAATATTTGTCACTATAGAAAATATACTCTTATAACCGTCGCTAAGCTCTTTTAATGGGATTTTAATATCATTGTTTTGTAGATAAACTTGTCCCCCCTGTCTAATAAAAAAGCTGGCATTATCTAAATGTAAAATACTTTTTAATATTTTTGCAATTCTTGTAAAGGTTGATTCTTCAACATATTTAGAATTTGCTAACCATGATTCTGTAAGAGGTAAATAAAGACTTGGGTTAAAAAGGTTATCAAGGGATATCGGATTTGCAGTCGGTATAGTGGAATCGTTTGGTGCTGGTAATCTTATTGCACTATATCCAAGGATGGGGATATATGGTCGAGATTGATTATCATCCATAGATTCATCTAAAATTTGAGACTTATCAGAAAAGTTCAGTTGGATATACGAATCAGTCTGTGTAAAATATAGTTTAATTTCACCTTTTGATGTACCTTTTCTAAGTATAGATGCAACATCTTTTACATATTTTTCTCTTTGTTCTTTAGACATAAAGATTAAAGCAATAGCTTGTAGAATAGACGATTTTCCACTACCATTTTCACCTATGATTGCCATACATGATTGATCTTTATTATCACTTTCAAATTCTATTGTCAAATCTTCTATAGATTTAAAATTACTGATTTTAATTTTCCTAATCCAATCATACGCTTTAAACTTGGATTCAAATTCAACTAGAGTTTGTTCTTCTATTATGGTGAAAGGTGATGCTTGATCAATAATATCTTTATAGGCAGTTCTTCTAGCGAAGATGTATGAATTAGTATCATCCATTTCCGTAGCTAATTCATTAAAAAAATGGGGATGTTCATTTGATTTAACATCTAATGATTCAAATTCGGATATTAAATCTTTCCAATTTCGAAGCTTTGTAATTTGTTGCATTAAAGATGCGGTACTATCATATGCACGAAATCGTTCTTTGACTAAATCTGATCTATTTAATCCAAAAAAATTGATTGTGTTAATTCCTTTAAAGGTCAACCCTTCAAATAGACCATTTTTTAAGCACTTAAGTTCCTTATCAATATTGTCTTCACATGGATTTAATATTATTGCTCCATCAATTCCATAGTCTTTACCCAGAGAAGTTGGTGCTCGTCCTCCTTTTGCGCGATTACATGTTGGACAAGATAAAAATAAATTATCCCAATCATAAGCTCTTTCCCAATATAAACTTTTTGGCCAAAAATGGGTTATATCAGATCCACCAACAAGTGGTGTTTCACAAAATGCACATTTACCATTAAACAAGTTTTGTAGTGTTTCTTTTACTTTATTATTGCTCCAGACCCGATAACTAAATTTGGGACGAAATTGCTCTTTCGATTCGCTATGCAATTGCTCATATTCAACCCTTATTTTTGTTAAAGCCTCATGTGCGTCATTTTTATTTATGGGATTGACTGCTCGGTTTCTATCTATATATATCATGACTATACCTTTTACTTCTTACACAAATTAAACATCTAAAAAATTTTCTATAAACGTAATCAGCTTATCTAACACCCTAGAAACTATTTTTCGTCTTGCTAGCAATTAAGATTTGACCTAAACGTTTTCTATATCATCTGCGATTAGCTTTCTCTGATCATATAAATATGTTGAATACATACTTTATAAAATTTTGATGAGTATATCAAACCAACAGAGTTGAAGATGTTAAACTGGGAATATCCTGTATGATAATAGTGAGCGGTAGAGTAAAAGAAACAAATTGAGGTTTACCATTTTTTTCGTATTCATTTTCTCACTTCAGAACCTCACATTATCGAGTATTTATAGCTCATGTCCACTCCGTAAAATATCCATCCCATACTTCTCCCTCGCCTTGCTGACCGCAGAATCAAGCCGGTGCATCTTCTTATCGTTCTCAAACTCAAATATATCCACCGCCTTCGGATCATGATGCAGGAACTTCGTAGCACTCATACTGATATAGAGTATGGGTAGTGTCAGATAAATGTCAAGTTCCATAAATTTCTCCCTGGCAAAGTGCTGAATGAACTGCTCGTTGAAGATCCGGTAGGTGGTGTACTGTTTCTTGCTTCTGAGATGGTGTTCATAGCCGATACCAAAGAAGAAAGTGGTCGGATTGACCTTCAACCGCTCGATCGTGTGTGTCCAGTGTCGTACCATCACCGTTACACGGCGATAGAACTCTTTTCGATCGAGGATAGGCCGGTCCATACTTCGTGATATTCCGACCCCTTTACGGCTCTGTTTTGCACTGACACCTTCATGATCTGTACCGCTAAGTCTGGCATATAGGTCTCTTCCCTGACGTCCCCACCCTTCAAAGAGACTTTTGGCTGTCAGGGCATCTGCGATGGTCTTGATACCATAACGTTCCATCCGTTTGCCAAAGGCCCTACCTACACCCGGGAACTCATGGATATCGATCTCTTTAACGAAGTCATGGATTTCATTGTCATGGACCACTTTCAGTCCATAAGGCTTTACCCTGGAAGTTGCCAGTTTCGCAATCCATTTGGCATTACAAGCCCCAATAGAGACCGGTAGCAGCATTTCTCTCGCTACCTTGTCCTGGAGGTAAGCAATAAAATCGTACATATCCTTATCATCTATCCATCCGGTGACATCACCGAAGAGTTCATCTATGCTGTATTGTTCCACCAATGGAATCTCTTTACCCAGCATCTCCATCATCTCATGCGAAAGGGTATGGTAGAGCAGATGGTCCGGTGGCAGTAATATTGCTTGTGGACAGAGGCTCAGGGCCTCTCTGATGCTCATGGCGGTCTTCACTCCACAACGCCTTGCCTCATAGCTTGCAGTCGTCACAATACCGCGTATTCTGTTTCCTTCGAAGAAATAGCTTGAAGCGTCGTGTTCGGAATGAAAGAGCGAAGGAACAAAGGCACCCTGATTGAGTTGGATCAGCTTCTTAGCTTTGGCCGGCTTTTTGTCAAAGATGAAGGGATCACCTCGTCCTCCTACTATCAGGGGTTTACCGATGAGATCAATGTTACGGGTACGTTCGGCAGAAGCAAAAAAACTATCCAAATCAAGGTGCAATATCATAGTGACATAATATGACCGATTGCTAGATTTCAGCTTTTTTCTTGCAGGGTGACATAGAGTGTCATCATGAAAAGATATATGGAATTCGAAGAGTTGTTGGCTGCTTTTTTCATGGCCTACTTCTATTACGGCAAGATCAAATATGGCAGTAGAGAATACAGTGAAGCACGTTTGGGAAGTATGACCGCCTATAAGAGTGTTATGCAGCTTTACAAGCCTTTTCTGCTAAAAAGAGAGCGTGTTCTACGTGATCAGATCGTCCAGCGTTTTATCTATCTGCAGGAGAAGGCAGAAGCGTTGGCGGATGATGAATTTAAAAGAGTGTTTCTGGAGACATTGGCGAAAGTAGATCCACGTCGTCGTTTACAGGAGAGTTGACACGGGTAGAGACTTTATATGTTGCCATACGATCACTCCTGTACGGATTCAGAAGATCATACAGCACTTCGGGCTCAGTCACTGCACTGTCCAGCCATAAAGCCCAGGACTCTTTGGGAATAATAACCGGCATACGGTCGTGGATCGGTTGCATCAATGCATTAGCCTCGGTCGTGATGATCGCCGAGGAGGTGATGATCTTATCGTGTTCATTATCATACCACTCGTCCCAGATGGCACCTAGGGCAAAGTAGTCCTGTTCTGTCGGGTGAAACCAGTAAGGCTGCTTATAGCTACCCTCCTGATGCCATTCGTAAAAACCGTTGACCGGTATGAGCGCACGTTTGTGCCTGAACGAACCGCGGAACATCGGTTTCCCGTTGATTGTCTCTGCTCGAGCATTGATTGGATGGATCTTTGGTTGCTTGACCCAATGAGGAATGAAGCCAAATGAGGTATTGGTGTAGTGATGATTGCTTAGTAATGCAGGTAATTGCTGAGATGGTGCAATGTTGTAGTGTGGAGGTAGAGTCCCAATGTCATTGATGAAATCACCAAGTACTGCTTGGACATCATTGATGAAAAGGCCATCTGAAAAAAATCCGACACGTCCACACATATGAGCTCTTTTAACTTTTATAAAGTATATAATATTTATGACTGAACAGTAAAGTAGAAATATAAAATCATTTGATTAAAGCACCTTTTTGAGCACTGGCTTCTGGTACCAGCAGTCAGAGGTTCGAATCCTCTCGGGCGTGCCATATACGTACCCTTTCAAACTCCATAAACACCGACCTTTCCAGGTAATTTAAAAAACCTCAAAAAAACACACGAGTTATGTCAGAAATTAATTTTACGCACTTTTTTACGCGGTCACCATTTTAGGCCAAAATCATCCTTGTTTTAAGGCTTTACGGCTATTTTTGCCAGCGTAATGACTACTGGTATTCCGTACCAATGGAAAAGTTAATTATTTATGTTAGAATATGTTCAAATTATGAAAATATGGACAGAAAATGAGAGTTTCACAATACTACAATTTAGATCGCACTCAAGCATCTTTAGATTTTTTGGATGTTGATATATATAATGACATCAAACTTTATATAGACCCTTATGCATTCGAAATCATACCTTCCGAATTCTCGGATAGATGTAAATATTACATACAAAATTACTTTGACACACTTCTCAATTATATCCGAATTGGTGATAACTCATCTGCACAAGCCATACTCTTAGAATTGAGAGAACCAAATGAGACCCATTTAGGCGTGTCGCAAGAAGCCTCTAAAGGTAGAGGGTTGGGACCATTTTTGGCATCAAAGGTACTATCATCATTGCAGCAAAGTGAAGCTGTTCAAACTGGATTGCTTCAAAGCTTAGAGGAGAGTGCTTTATTGATTCGTGGAGTTGGATATGACATTATTTCTGACATAGTTACGAATATCATAAGAGCGGAATTAATACTTTACACTCAGTGTATGGCTGAGCACTATAATATCCCAATGGAAGACAATGTGGCATCCGGGCCAATGTGGAATCCAGAAACTAAGCGATGGTATACCAATTTAGTTAGACTCCCAAAAACTGATAGGGGGCCTCTACTTCTTGTGCCTAAAGCAATTGTACGTAAAAAGACCAACTATGATATTGATGAATATTACAATCATTATGTACTTGATTTTTTAAGAAGCCAAGAATTTCGGGCTAATAGCGGCTTAATAGAGATTTTAAAAAATGGTAAAGAACGTATTACAAAAAAAAGTCTAGAAGCAAAATATGGTACTGAAAAAAAAGAGGTTAGTATCAGGGAAACATTACGACATCCTGAAATTTTAGAGACTTATAGAGAAACCAAAGCAGACAAAGTATCATCTCCATTAGACCACGAAGAGTTAGCAATCATAGAAAATTCCACAATGCCTGACCTTCAAAAGTTGTTCGAAAATCTTCAAAAAATCCCAAAAGGGAAGAAGGATGCAGATGCTTATGAAAAGGTCATAGAGCAGCTAATCTCTGCAATTTTTTATCCTGATTTGATGTACCCAAAATTACAACATAACATTCACGATGGTCGAAAAAGAATAGATATAAAATACACGAATATTGCGCAAAAAGGATTTTTCTATTGGCTTGCTCTGAATTATCCAGCTTCTCATATTTATATTGAATGTAAAAATTACTCATTGGAATTGAAAAATCCTGAGTTTGACCAATTATCAGGAAGGTTTTCACCGAGTAGAGGGAAGTTTGGTTTGCTTGTATGTAGGAATATTACAGATAAAGAGCTAGCGATACAAAGGTGCATAGATACAGCTAAAGATGATAGAGGTTATATTTTAATACTTGAAGACAATGATTTTGAAGAATTGGTGGACATTCGTCAATCGTTAGATTACAACAATAAAATGTTTTCGTTTTTTCAACGAAAATTTGAGAAATTGGTAATGTAAAATTCTTTGAAAAGGTATCGTGATATGTTATTAAAAGTAGGGATTGACGAAGTTGCTTCAATGCATCAAGGTGTTGAAGATTGGAGCGTTAACATTTTTCCTTAGTATTTATTATCAGATACATAGTCAACAACTTTTATGGAGTTCAATCAACGGACATATTCGATATCTTCCGCTTGTATAGCATCCTGCAATAAATTCACTTATTTAAATATCTAACAACATGTTTTATGAGTCTACTTTTAAGTCTTAGTCGTATAGAATGTGCACCAATAAATAGTTAGGTTCACAGGGTATTCAAAACCATTTTAGAAGGATATAGCGTTTGTTTATAAAAGACAATTTTAATGAAGAGAACTTTGATCAAGGCTTAGTTGCAGCCGTTGGTCAAAGAATAACTAATGGTGAATATACAGATGCAATTCTTGCTGGAACAAAGTACCTTACAGACATGCTTAGAGAGAAGAGTAGTTCCGAAGGTGATGGTGCACAACTTGTAGGACAAGTCTTGGGCGGACATACACCAAAATTGCCTCTAAATAGTTTACAAACTGTTTCTGAAAAGGATGAGCAAAAAGGTATTGAGCAATTGTTACGTGGATACTATATTGGTATAAGGAATCCTAGAACACACGAAATCACTCAAGACACAGAAGAGTTTTGTATTCGCATTATGATCTTAATTGACACAATGTTGCAATATATAAATCGGGAGGTCGAAGAGTTTGATGTACCTGATTTTGTAAATAGAATTTACGACCCTCATTTTGTCGCTAGTAAAGAATATGCAGAAACATTAATCTCACAAGTACCAAATGATAAACTCATTGAGGTCTTCAAATATGCATTTGACCGCAGAGATGACGGTAGAATAAAAGATATTAAATTCGCTTTTACGGCAATCTACCAGTTACTTCCTGAAGATGATTTAAAATCTGCAATCGAATGTGTTGGAGAGTCTTTAAGAGTCGCAACTGATAATAGTAAGATCGCAGAACTTTTTAGATTATTAAAACCCAGTGCATGGCAATATTTGCAGAATGACGTAAAAATGCGTATTGAAAATATGGTTATAGAGAGTGCAAAAGTTGGTAGATATGACATATATTCTGGCATTGAAAAAGGTTCAATAGGCACATGGGGTAATACATTTGGGAAATATTTTTCGAGAAAAGATGATTTAGTAGCCGTCTTGCTATCTAGATTAACAAGTGATTGGTATACTCAAAACTATGTTGGTGAGTATTTTATGTATTCTTTGCCAGCTATGATTACACGTGATGAACAAATGGAATTATTAGCTGAAAACTTGTCCTATGCAGCCTTAAGTAATCAAGCCAAAATTGTAAGAAGTCAGTTACTAGAAGTCTGTGAAAACTATCCAGCCCACCTAAAAAAATTACTCAAAGTTTCTGTCCAAGAAAGAAAAAACAATGATTCAGAATATGCAGAAGAATTATTGGATTTATTAACGTAGTTAACAATCACCTAACAAAACGTCGAGACCAATATAAAACCGGCAGACGGCTTTTTGATTACTCATTTTAAACGTTGTGTTTTAAGGAGACTAATTTGAGAATTATCACTATTTTAATTTTATTCCTTTTTTCATTTGCAACACTTGCTCAAGAAATCCCAAAGAATGCTCATAAAAATATTTATGCTAATGGTTGGTCTTGTGACAAAGGATTCAAGAAGTCAGATAATCAATGCTTAGCCGTACAAATACCAAAGAATGCACAACTTAGCTACCTAGGTAATAGCTGGGAATGTAAAAAGGGTTATCGAAGATCTGGCAATCAATGCTTAGCCGTACAAATACCAAAGAATGCACAACTTAGCTAC
>NZ_JBFFOH010000045.1:0-18127 GCF_041562805.1 Sulfurovum sp.
ATTATTACTATCTCCGGTATTTATATTATTTATGAAGCCATTAAAAAATTAAACAAGGGAACTGTCACTACATTACTTACCCCCTCTATCTTGGCAATGGTATTTTCAATTATCGTAACCTATCTTTTAGTGAATTATCTCTTGAAAGTGGCAAAAGAGACAGACAATCTAGTCATTAAAGCGGATGCTTTGCATTATAAGACGGACCTATGGAGTAATGCTGCTGTTCTTGTAGCATTAGGGCTGGTATATATGACAGGTATTGATGCGATTGATGCAGTATTTGGTTTAGGTATAGGTCTTTATATCATTTACTCTGCATATGAAATAATACAAGAGGGTATAGAGATACTTTTAGACCGTGCTTTAGATGGAGACATGGTGGCAAATATCGGGGAGATCATATCTAATCACCCTGAAGTGACTAGTTACCATTGGCTTAAAACACGTACGGATGGTAGTACGAACTTTGTAGAATTTCATATGGTCTTACGTCCCAATATGTTACTGCTTGAAGCACATCGTATTGCTGATCAGATAGAAGATCAGATTTTTTTACTTGATACAAAGAAAAATTGGATCATCACACCGCACTTTGACCCCTATGATGATGAAAATATGAATGTTGCAATGCTTAATGGTAAACATTTATCCAGAGTGAAAAAAGAGAACTGATGGTTAATAAAGATGGTATGATTTATCTTTTATCACCTTCGTCTAAAGAAGGAACAATACATCTGCCTATGATACGATTTTCACTTCTCCCATCAACGATAGATCTTTCAAGATGTGACACACTTATGTTTACATCGAAACAGGCGGTTAAGAGTGCAGAAGCATTAAACCCTGAATGGAAAAAATACCCTTGTTTGGCCATAGGTTCAGCCACGGCAAAAGAGATAGAGTCTTTGGGTGGTAAAATAGACTACAAACCCAAATCATTTTATGGTGAAACATTAAGTCAAGATATTATCACTCAATTTCATGATAAAAAGATTTTGTATCTACGCCCTAAAGAGATCTCTTTTGATTCAAAAAACTTTCTCTCTAAAGAGGGATTGGAAATTGAAGAACAGATCATATATGAGACATCCTGTATCCGCTATAACAAAAAAGACAAACCAGGTAAAAATGCAATTATTATCTTCACATCCCCCTCGACCATTCGTTGTTTTTTGAAAAATTTTGAATGGGATGAGAGTTATATAGCCATTGTCATAGGTGAATCTACACGAATACATCTGCCTACAGATGCATACTATGAAGTGGCAGATGTACCACTTATAGATGCATGTATTGCAAAAGCAAACGAAATTTTACTCACTTCTAACTCCAAATAGGTTATAATAAATTCAACCTAGGTGATGCGACGACTGTATTTGGGGTCCAACATTAATCTTAGTGGGACATGTAGTCTCTTGGTGCGTGGAAGTTTTCATTTGAGTTTGACTTGGTCGGCGAGAAATCATCCCCTAAAGAGAGACTCTCTCCTGCACTGTTGGCTATATAGGGCCGACTTTAAGCAGAACGCTCACCCGGGGATATTAGGCATTGTCATTGCACGCATAGGACTTTGGAAAGCTTATCGACGAACAGGAAGTTCGCCTCAGATCTTTCCAAAATCCTCTACGCACAAGCACAAGGTCTATTATCACTTACAAAATACCCTTGTTTTGGTTATAACTTTTGGAGAATTTTATGAATGTATTGATAATAGGTGCAGGTGGTAGAGAATATTCTATTGGCTTGGCATTGACTAAAGATGAAAATGTAGAGAAGATCTATTTTTCACCGGGTAATGGAGCTACGGATGAATTAGGTGAGAACTTAGATATCAGTGATTTTTCAAAACTTGCTGACTTTGTAGAAGCGAATGATGTTGATCTCACTATCGTTGGGCCTGAAGGTCCGTTGGTTGATGGTGTTGTAGATGTATTTGAAGCTAGAGGTCTTACGATCTTTGGACCTACAGCTCAAGCTGCGCAACTTGAAGGTTCAAAAATTTTTATGAAAAACTTTCTTGCACGTCACAATGTTCCTACAGCAAAGTATATCGAGACTGACTCTCTTCAGGATGCATATGATTTTATTATGACACTTGATGCACCGATTGTGGTAAAAGCTGATGGGCTTTGTGGTGGTAAAGGTGTAATTATCGCACAAAGTCACGATGAAGCAAAAAAAGCTGCGGGTGAAATGCTCTCAGGTAACTCATTTGGTGATGCTGGAACAAGTATTGTTGTTGAAGAGTTCCTGGATGGCTATGAGCTTTCTGTATTTGCCATCTGTGATGGAAAAGATTATGTGGTTTTGCCTGCTGCGCAAGATCACAAAAGACTACTCAATAATGATGAAGGTCCAAATACAGGTGGTATGGGGGCATACGCTCCGACTCCACTTGTCAATGATGAAATTTCTCGTAAATTGAATGAGAGAGTTATAGAGCCTACACTTAAGGGCATGGAAGCTGAAGGTATGCCATTTACAGGTGTGCTTTTTATCGGTGTTATGGTGGTTAAAGGTGAGCCTATCATACTTGAATATAATGTACGTTTTGGTGATCCAGAATGTGAAGAATTGATGCCACTGCTCAAGTCTCCAGCTTCTGAACTGTTCTATAAGGCAGCAACGGGTGATCTTAAAAATGCAAAGATAGAGTTTCATGATAAATATGCAGTGGGTGTAGTTATGGCAAGTAAAGATTATCCGTATAAAAGTACACCTCCAGCAGAGATCATCGTTGATGATATTTACCATGAAGATGTAAGTGAAAATGCACATATCTCTTATGCAGGAGTGACACGTGGTGAAGATGGAAAACTTTATGCAAGCGGTGGTAGAGTTTTGGTATGTGTAGGTATCGGTGATAGTATTAAAGAGGCACAACAACGTGCTTATATGCTGGTAGGTCAAGTGCACTTTGCTGGAAAGCAGTGTCGTACAGACATTGCATATCAGGCACTATAGGAACTAGGGATGTCTGAACCTCAGTCCTTATCTATCGCAAGTAATCAAAAAAGAATTGCTTCTTTTGTCATAGATGATATTGTCATTACGCTTTTTTTTATTATTATTTTTTATGATCAGTTTTCCGCAGTATTTTCAAATATTACAGTGGTAGATGAAGCAGCACTTGAGAATGTTAATGCTTTTATCGCGCAAAATCTTTTGGTAGTACTCTCTATAAAGCTCATTTATCATACTGTATTGGTGTGGCAAAATGGTATGACGTTAGGCAAGTATCTGATGAAGATAAAAGTGATAGATCTGGAGACGGGAAATACCCCCGGTTTTCTAAAAGCATTTTTACGTGCTTCAATAAGAATTCCAAGTGAAGTACTATTTTATTTGGGGTTCCTTATGGCATTCTTTGTTCCCCTTACACAAACGCTTCACGATAAAATCTCTAATTGCGTAGTTGTTAATGACTAAAAATATTTTCTTTTTTCTTTTATCTATTCTAGTGACTATGCAGATATTGTCTGCTGCAGCAGATGAAAGTAAAATTGAGATCACAGCAAAACATATTGACGCTACAAAAAATATAGTTAGTGCAACAGATGATGTCGTTGTTTATTATGAAGACTCTGTGATCAAAGCATCTTCTGCACACTTTGATAAAATCACTAAAGTACTTGTGCTTGATGGTGAAGTTCAAATGCTTGGATACGAAGGAAGTAAGATTCATACCAATCATATTGAAATTCATACTGACACACAAGATGTGACTTTTGATGAACTTTTTCTTGTAAGTGAAAATGATGTATGGATCTTTTCAGATGATGCACAGAAACAAGAAGGTAATTATACTTTAGGTGCATCACTCCTTTCAAGTTGTGATGTTTCAGACCCTTTATGGAAAATGGTTTTTTCAAGCTCATCGTACGACAGTGAGGCGCAGTATATGAAAATATATGGTACAAAAGTATACTTGTGGGATGTTCCTGTATTCTATACACCATATTTGGCTTTTCCCACCAATAAAGGAAGAAGTTCAGGATTACTTTTTCCTGCTTTTGGATATTCATCAAATGAAGGATTCATGTATGAACAGCCTATCTTTTGGGCTATTTCCCCAGACATGGATATGGAGTTTAACCCACAGATTAGGACCTCAAGATCTGTAGGACTTTACAGTACATTGCGTTTTGTTGATTCTGCGTATTCATCTGGAGAGTTGAGGGCAGGATATTTTAAAGACAAGACAGATTATATAGAAGATAATCTTCTTCCCGATGACAGTCACTATGGAATGGAATTTAATTATGAATCTTCTAAAGTATTCTCCGATAAATTACCCTCGGGTTTTACAGACGGTTTATATATTAATACAACATATCTCAATGACATTGATTATCTTAATTTACAAAAAAGCAAATTAGATCATTTTGGACTTGTTCCTTTACAGGAATCACGAGTAAATTATTTTGCTTATAATAATGACTACTATACAGGGCTCAATGCCAAATATTTCATAGATACAAGAGAAGAAAGCAATGATGAAACAATGCAAATTCTTCCATCGGTACAACTTCATAAATATCTGAATCATTTTATATGGAATAATTTAACTTACAGTGCAGATATTCAGCTCAATAATTTTGACAGAAAAGAAGGTGCTACACTCCGTCAGGCAGAACTCAAAATACCTTTAGAGTTCACAACCTCATTTTTTGATGATTTTTTAAATCTCTCTTTGGGTGAAGAGTTTTATTATAGTAAATTCTTTTTTGGTAATGGAGATTATGTTCATGATGACTATGAATACTATAGTAATATCCATAAAGTCAAGCTCTTTACCGATCTGACAAAAAAGTATGATGGTTTTGTACATGTACTGCAACCTTCTTTGGAATATATTAAACCAGGAAGTGAACATCAGTCTCCCGTAGAGTTTTCTTCATTGAGTGATGAACAACAGGAGCTATTTACTGTTGGATTACCTGAAGAGCACTATGCTTTCAGTTTAAGTCAATACTTTTATGATGACAATATGAAATTAATGTTCTATCAAAGGTTTACACAAAGGTATTATCTGGACAGAGAGTATGAACTTGCTGACATGAGTAATGAAATGCAGTATAATTGGAACAAATGGAAACTATATAATAATACAGACTATTCTCACGAATATGGAAAGATACGTGAAACATCCAGTCATATTGCATTAAATGACACAGAGTATTATTTGAGTGTAGGGCATACCTATAAGCAGATTTTACCTGATGAGCCTGATTCCAGCACAGCGAATGATATGAGTTTGAGTTTTGGGTACACGGTCAATGAACAGGTAAAATTAAATGGTGGTTTTACCTATGATGTAGATGACACCTCCAATAACCAGTGGAGGTTTGGTGGAAGTTATCATCGTGATTGTTGGAATGTTGCTGCTTCCATTAGACAAGATATTACACCTAGACCTACAGGCTATACTACAGATAATTCCTTCTATGTGCAGTTGAATTTTATTCCTTTTGGTGGTGTGGGCAGTGGTGGTGATACACAATTTGATCGTGTAGACAGTGGTGGAGATACACAATAATGAACATCAACCCCACTGAAGAGATAGAAAAAGCGTTAGAGATACTAAGTCTGCCTAAGTTGATAAGTCGCTCTGATATAAAAAAACAATACCATTTTTTGGCTAAAAAGAATCATCCTGATCTAGGAGGTGATGTTGAAAAGATGGAACAGTTAAATCATGCCTATAGATTATTGATGAAGTATATAGAAGAGTTTCGTTATACTTTTGATGAAGAAGAAATTTCTAAACAATTCCCAGGAGCAGATTATGCCCAGCGATTCAAACCCTAATGCGTATTTTGAAGATAGAGAAGATGCCTCCAAGCAGTTGATTGAGACGCTTCCTATAGAACTACTCTCAAAAAATGAAACGGTAGTGATAGGTGTAAGTGAAGGAGGGGTTTATTTTGCAGATCAGATATCCAAGGCTATTGAGGCACAGATGGATATCCTCCTGACAGAGCCTATTTTAGCACCTAATAACCTTGAGTTGGCTATTGCAATGGTTTCTGAAACAGAAGAGGTGGTAATGCATAAATCACTTATCGATGCTTTTGAGATCAATGAAGATTATGTGTATGGTGAAGCAAACAGAAAGTATGAAGAAGAAGTACTCTCTTATGTATATAAATACCGAAAAGGAAAGGATCTGATCTCTCTTGAAGGGAAGTATGTCGTTTTGGCTGACGAGTGTATAGAAACAGGACTCACTATGATGGTTGCACTTAAATCAGTCATTGCAAGAGGTGCTAAAAATATTTATATCGCAACACCTATTTTAGATAAAGGTGTATATCAAAATTTGCTTACGGTCTGTGATGGTGTATTTTGCCCTCATACGATACAAGACTATATTTCGATAGAATACTATTATAAAGATTTTCAAAAATTAAATTTTGAAGAGATATCATCCATGGTTAATCATCAAGAAGTAAAAACCGGAGAAGAAGACTAAACATATTTTGATGACGAGAAATATTTAAAGCAGCGTGTAGTTAAAGCACTAAACAGATAATAAGGAAAGATAAACGAATGAAAGAACAAATGATAGAGATCAATGTAAACAGTCTTGAAGAAAAATATGAATTTAATAAAATTGCGAAGCAAGCAAGTGGCGCAGTCATGTACAGACAAGGCAAAGCTGTACTGATAGCAGCAGTTGCTGTAGATGAAAAAGCAGTAGATGAAGATTTCCTTCCTTTGACTGTTCAGTATATAGAAAAGTCTTATGCTGCAGCAAAGATCCCTGGTGGTTTTATCAAGAGAGAGACGAAGCCTGGTGATTTTGAAACATTGACCTCACGTATCGTTGACCGTTCTTTACGTCCATTATTTCCTACAGGGTTTCATTATCCTGTAACGATTACAGTAATGGTAGTAAGTTCAGATTCAGAAGTTGATATGCAAGTAGCAGCTTTGCATGCAGCAAATGCAGCACTTTATGTTTCAGATATACCGGTAGCTACAAGTATAGCTGCTGTAAGAGTAGGTACTGTGGGAGACGATATAGTTATCAATCCGACACTCACGCAACAAGCCCAAAGCGAACTTGACCTTTTGGTTGTAGGTTCTGGTAAAGATATAGTGATGATAGAGATGCGTACACTTGCTACAGAAGGTGAAGAAGGTCAAAATGCCAATGAGTTTGATGAGTCAGCACTGGTTGATGTCATTGCTATGGCAGCAGAAGCTATAGATGCATCAACAACAGCTTATGTAGATGCCTTTACACCTGTGGTAAGAGAACCTTTAGATCTTGCATTGGCTGAAGATAAAGTCGATGAGTCACTGTATGCAATGATTGAAAATAACTATGCTGAAGATGTTGAAAAAGCTATCTCGCATATGGCAAAAAGCGAACGTTCTACAGAACTTAAAAAAGTGCGTACAAAAATTATGGAAGCGTTAGAGGCTGAAGGTAAAGAAGCAGATAAAGAACTTGTTTCCAAAGTACTTGAACGTTATAAAAAAACAGTTGTAAGAGCAATGATATTAGATAAGAATATTCGTGCAGACGGCAGGGCACTTGATGAAGTGAGACCTATTAGCATCGAGACAAACCTTTTACCTTCTGTTCATGGTTCATGTCTCTTCACACGTGGACAAACACAGGCACTTGTCACGGTGACACTTGGTGACAAAAAAGATGGACAGATGTATGAACTGATCACTGAGAAAAATTCTCAGTCTGAGAATTTTATGGTGCACTACAACTTTCCAGGTTATTCAGTAGGAGAGGCTAAATACATTGGTGCTCCAGGTCGTAGAGAACTTGGACATGGTAATTTAGGGAAAAGAGCTTTAGAACCAACTTTAGATTTAGATTATGACGGCAGTATTCGTATGGTCTCTGAAATTTTAGAGAGTAATGGTTCTTCTTCTATGGCTACCATTTGTGGTGGGGCATTGGCATTACGTGGAGCTGAGGTCAATACTACAGCACTTGTAGCAGGTATCGCTATGGGTCTAGTGAGTGAAGGGGACAAGTATGCAGTACTTACAGACATTATGGGACTTGAAGACCATGATGGAGATATGGACTTTAAAGTAGCCGGTACTGCAAAAGGTATCACTGCGCTTCAAATGGACATGAAACTTGGTGGTATAGACTTAGCGGTACTTAGAGATGCACTACTAAAATCCAGCCAAGGTAAAAAACACATTCTTGGACTTATGGAAGAAGCTGAGAAAAACATTGTTTCAAGTACAGCATTGCCAAGTACAGAACATTTTACGGTACATCCAAGCAAGATAGTAGATATTATCGGTAAAGCCGGTGCAACGATACGTGAGATCATCGAGAAGTTTGAAGTCTCTGTTGATCTTGACCGTGATGTAGGTGGAGTGAAACTTTCAGGTGGAGATAAAGAAAAGGTAGCAGAAGCAAAGGCTCATATCGAAAGTATTGCATCATCTCCAGTGAAGAAACAGATGGAGTATAAAGTAGGTCAAAGCTATGATGGAAAAGTGAAGAAGATCGTAGACTTTGGACTCTTTGTTGAAATGCCTGATGGATTTGATGCATTACTACACATTTCAAAAGTAGCCAAAGAACGTGTGAACAACCTTTCAGAGAGATATAGTGAAGGTGATTCGATCACTGTAGTTGTGATGGAACAAAAAGGTAAGAAGGTCGAGTTGGCTACACCTGATTTTTTAGCGTAGGTTAAATCTTATTTAGATATAATCCCGTCGTTATTTGAAGTGATTAAGTAGGGAAATATAAGCATTTATGTTTATGTTGGCGATAATTTTTTATCGTTTACGCTATCCGAACAGACTTCTAGAACAGTCGAAGAGACTTAAAACCTACTAACTTAAAGGATATAAAATGAAAAAGTTTTTCTTACTTTTCTTAGCACTTGGTGCTGTTGCGTTTGCTGGTGAAGCAGATGGTGAATCTATGATTAAAGCATACTCAGTAGTTGCTGCTGGTGTTGGTCTTGGTCTTGCTGCTCTTGGTGGAGCTGTTGGTATGGGTCATACTGCTGCTGCGACAATCGCTGGTACTGCTAGAAACCCAGGTCTTGGTGGTAAACTAATGACTACAATGTTCATCGCATTAGCAATGATCGAAGCACAAGTTATCTATACACTTGTTATTGCTCTTATCGCTCTTTACGCTAACCCATTCATCGGTTAATCTTAAAGACACTAAAAGGTTGTGACGATATAATTCGTCACAATTTTTTGTTATTCCTCAGTTTTAAGTTTCTATAGTACTTTAACTATATCTACAATGCGCACGTGGTGGAACGGTAGACACGTCAGCTTGAGGGGCTGATGCACTTATGTGTGTGGAGGTTCAAATCCTCTCGTGCGCACCATTCTTTTAATCTCATACAAAATTACCTTCTTAATAATATTTTTTATTTATTCTGTGTTAATCTATTGTCTTGAAATATTTTATGATGTGCATATCATAAAAATTATTTTGCTGGACATTTACTTCAGTACCGTTGAGACCGAGTTTTAAGGACTGGCTTGAATCAAAAATGATTTTAAAGTATCATGTAATATAATTTCTTCATATATTAACTATTAGAATAGTAAATAACTTAATGTTATGTTTAGTCTTTTTTTAAACAAATCGCCATTAAATGCCGTAAAATAGGGCTTTTTGTGATTATTTTATCTTTTTTTAAGAGTTTCTTGTGTTATAATGATTCCATCTTAAAACAAGGAAGAAGAATGACAAAAGCAGATTTCGTAGAATTAGTACAGAAAAACGGTGAGTTTGAGAGCAAAGCAGCAGCAGAAAGAGCGGTAAAGGCATTTATCTCTTCAGTAACTGAAGCATTAGTAAAAAAAGAAACTGTATCATTGGTAGGTTTCGGAACATTCTCAACAGTAGATGTAGCTGAAAAAAGTGGTAAAGTTCCAGGAACTGATAAAACTTATACAAAAGCAGCACACACTGCACCTAAATTCAAAATGGGTAAAACACTTAAAGACGCTGTAGCAGGTAACTAAGTTCACCCTTTTATCTACCGCCTTTGGCTGGTAGGTACTCTTCATTTTTATTTCATCTAAAACTTTTTAAAACACCCTATAACCATCCCTAAGATATACTACGTTAATACTTTGTCTAAGGATTTTTATGCAATTACAAGATACGATATGTTTAGGTGTAGCAGGAAATTTTGCACACCATTTAGAACAAGCAGGCGAACTTAAAGACTTTGAAAATGTAATTACTGCTGAGCCAGATGCACCTAAAGGCATCTTTCCTTTTTATTTGCCTGGATCAGATACTTTTTTAGGGTTATACTCTATAGGTACTGATAAACTGGAACTTCCTGATTATGAAGCAAATGCCCAAGTTGAACCGGAGATAGCTGTACTTTTTGATGTTGTGTATGATGATGAGAAAAATGTAATCGATATGATCGCTCAAAAATTTACAACTTTTAATGACTGTACCATTCGTAAAGAGGGCGCAAAAAAGATATCAGAAAAAAAGTCTTGGGGGCTAAACTCTAAGGGGATCGGTGACAAATGGATCCCTATTGATAAATTTGAAGAGGGTGGTGTGATGGATAACTATCATCTATGCTCTTTTGTGAAGCGTGAAGGGGTAGTACACCCTTATGGAGTCGATGCACCACTACTTGGTTACTCTTACTTCTACACAAAGCTTAAAAGATGGCTCATAGGCAAAATGAACACTCAAGAAGATTTTGGACCACTTGAAGATATATCAGAGCATCTTAAAGCAACGAAGTATCCAAAGCAGGCACTTATTTCAATAGGAGCAACTGCTTATGCAGAATTCGGTGAGAAAAATTACCTACAAAGTGGGGATGAAGTTTATGTGATCGCATATGATCAACGTATTCAGAGTGGTGACCTTGAAGCAGCAGATACAAAAGTCATGCTGCATCAAAAAGTCGAGGGTTAATCTCGACTTTAATTTTGGCATTTCTTTACTAATGTTTAGTAAAGATTCTCGCGTTTGAAATACTCTTGTCCTACTTTACACAAAGGACATGCTTTTGGCGCTTTCTTACCTCGATGTACATGACCGCAAACCTCACAGACCCAGTACTCTTCATCATCACTCTCAAAGAAGCCATCTTCGATCATAGCTTGTTTAAGTGCTTCATATTCTCTTTCATGTTCTACTTCTACTTTGGCAATGGCATTGAAAAGACGGGCAATCTCTTTATGCCCCTCTTCTACAGCTATAGCAGCGAAGTTAGGATACATTTCAGTATGTTCATAGTTTTCACCTTCCATACCTGTCTCAAGGTTTTTTAATGTACCTTCAAGTTCTTCTCCATCTACCATTTTATGATACGCTTTATACTCTGCTCTAGCATGCCACATTTCATTAATAGCTGCTTCTCTGAAGTGACGTGAGATAGCGTGCCAACCTTCTTCTTCAGCAATATCGGCAAAAAGATCATATTTGTTTCTTGCCATACTCTCACCAGCAAATGATTTCATAAGATTTACAGCTGTTAAATTATCAGTTGTACACTCCATCTCTTGACCACAACAAGAAAGAGCTCCTCCTCCTACTTCCTGTACTTCTATCTCATTACCGCATTTGTTACATTTATATGTTTCGTACTGTCTCAATTTATTTTCCTTATTTTATATTTTTCTTGATATCTGCTATAAACTCAGTGATATCATCATGTAGTGATTGCAAGTCTTCTTCGTGTTCTACTTCATCTGCAAGTATTTCAGAGACTATGTCATAGGTTACAATGTCTTTGTCTCTTGTCATATCAGCCAGTTGTGAATAGATTGAAATGGCACACTGCTCACCTTTAATAGAGTCTTCAAGTATACTGACCACATCAAAATCTTTTGGTTCTTCATACCCACAGTTAGTGTGGGTAAACCACTCTTGAGGATGGAGTAGAGGTGTTCCTCCTAGTTGTAGGATCCTATCAGCTACCATGTTTGCATGTCTAAGTTCATCGGTGGCATGTTGTGTGAGTTCTGCTATGGCAGCATCTTTCATGATACCCTTGATGACCTTTGCTTCTATGAAGTATTGATAATAGGCTAACCATTCATCCGCATACGCTTTATTTAGTGCAGTAATAATCTCACTGATCTCTACACCTTTGATAATTGAATTACCTTTTCTTGCCATGATCTATCCTTTCTTATAAACTAAAGGAAAAAAATTATCCTTTAAAGAAGTATAACGCGTTTAAACTTAAAGGAAAATAATTATCGGTTGCGAAGTATATAGGATAATGGCATATGAAAATTGAAGATGTAAAAATGTAGGTATAAAGGGAATAAAAAAAGATTGGGCAGTGAAGCACTGCCCAAAGAGAATGTTTAGTTTTTGAACCAGCTTTTAACTCTGTCAAAGGCAGAATCAAAAGTATTTTTATGAGGACGGCTCTCTACGCCATAACTCTCCTGGAGTTTTTCTAGGAGATCTTTTTGTTCGTCGTTGATCTTCTTAGGGAGTACCATACTAATTTGTGCAACAAGGCGACCTTTTCTGCCACCATGAACATCAGCCACACCTTCACCGGCAAAGACAAATTGTTCTTTATCTTTAGTACTTTGTTTAAGTTCAAGCTCTAATTCACCATCCAATGCAGGGATTGAGATAGTTTCTCCCAATATAGCTTGCGTGAAGAATACAGGTACTTCTATGTAGATATCATTTCCATTACGTATGAAGTTTTCGTCCTCTTCTACATGGAATGTAAGGTAAAGATCACCACGTTGTCCATTTTTAGATTCATTACCATGGCCTTGTGCTCTAAGACGGTTACCAGAGTCTACTCCGGCAGGGATATTTACCGTGACTGTGTCCTCTTCTTCATGATATCCTTTACCATGACAGCTTCCACACTCTTCTTTAATACTTTGACCTTGACCTTGACATTTTGGACATGTTTGTGCAAATTGCATTGGCCCTTGTCTCATAAGCACCTGACCTTGCCCTTGACAGTAGTCACATGTTTCTAGTTTAGCATCTTTCGCACCTGTACCTTCACAGTCACCACAAGGTGATTTGTAGCGAATGTCTATTTTCTTTTCGCAACCAAAAACTGCTTCATGGAATTCTAATTGAAGTTCTATTTCAAAGTCTAGTGCATATTTTTGGCCTGGGTCTCTACGTGCTCGACCAAAACCTCCACCTGAACCACCAAACATAGAGTTGAATATATCCATGAAATCATCCATATTTCCACCGCCAAATCCGCCGCCCATGCCGCCTTGGCCTTCAAGACCGGCTTTACCGTAACGGTCATAGATACTTCTCTTTTTCTCGTCACTGAGTATCTGATAGGCTTCGTTTACAACTTTGAATTGATCTTCTGCTTCTTTATCATCAGGGTTTCTGTCTGGATGGTATTTCATTGCAAGTTTTCTGTATGACTTTTTCAGTTCTGCACCTGAACAGTCTTTACTTACTTCAAGTACTTCATAATAATCTAATTCTGTCATTGATATTTCTCCATAATTTATTCATCATATTTTTGGGAATAATTTTGGCGAATTCTACCATAATTTAGTTATAATCACAAAAATAGTTTTAAAGGTCCAGTATGCTCGTACATATCGTCATGTTTAAGTTTAAAGAAGAAAACAAAAAAGCCAATATTATTCAAGCTAAACAAATGTTAGAAAATCTTATGGGTGCGGTTCCCAGTTTAAGAAGTATGGATGTAGGTGTTAATTTTATTGAAGCTGACAGGGCAATGGATCTGAGTATTATTGCAGTATTTGAAAGTAAAGAAGGACTTGATGCCTATGATATCCACCCAGAACATCAAAAAGTGGTCACTTTTATTAAGTCTGTGGTTGAATACTCTAAAGCATCTGATTATATAAGAGACTAATGAAAAACTATAAAATAGAAGCATTTGAAAACTTGGTAGATGCTTTTGGATCTTTACCATCTATCGGTAAAAAAACAGCGATACGTTTAGCCTACCATGCAGTGATGGAAGACGGATTTGCTGCGATGAAACTGGCTCATGCTCTGGAAACCGGTGTAAATACTATCCAAAAATGCAGTAAATGCCATAATATGAGTGAAGATGAACTGTGTACGATCTGTTCTGATCCTTATCGTGATAATACAAAGCTTTGCATTGTACAAAGTGCTAAAGATATCTTGACCATAGAAGAGAGTGGACAGTTTGATGGTGTGTACTATGTTGTTTCAGAAGTACGTGACCTAGATGAAGATCATCTTTTTTATGCAGTTGCAGGTGTCTCTGAGATCATTTTTGCGTTCCCTCCAAGCATTGCTACAGATACGATGATTCTGTATATAGAAGATAAGCTACAAGGTCTTAATATACACTTTACCAAGATCGCCCAAGGGGTACCAACAGGTGTAGAGTTGGACAACATAGATGTGATGTCACTCTCACGTGCATTAGTAGCGAGAGTGAAGATATAATCCTACTCAGGATTTAAAGTTTATTCGCACTTCTTATCGATATAGTCCTGGACAAACTTACGTACATCAGCATAGACAAAAGAGTCTTTGTATCCATCTACCTTCCCGCCACTTGCATTAGGGTGTCCTCCACCGTTACCGATATGTGCAGCCATGGCAGAGACATCCAATTTGTTGTTGCTTCTAAGTGAAAAGTGCCCTCTGAAGTTAATATCCATATAAAAATCGTAGTCATCATTCTCTACCATACAGGCATTGCCTATGATAGAAGCATTTCCTACGTTGTAGCCAAGTATCCCTTTGTGGCCTTTGTAGTCTATAGTAAGACGTTGTCTGTCCGTAGTTAGTAGTTCTGTTACATAATAGGCAACAAGGTTGTCCTTGGTGTTGTTTTGTGTTTGTCTAAAAAATGCTTTTTTGATCTGGTGTAGATCATCATCTAGTTGGATGGGCGCATCTTCATCATTGACTCTTTGTTTCGCTGCTTCAATCAGGGAGAGCTTAAAGGCTCTATCCTGTGCAGGAAATAAAATACGGTTTATTTCTCTTGCTCCGGAGATCATACCAAGCATGACTTTCCCATATTCAAAGAGGGTATCGTCATTGACCCATATGTCTATGGCATTGATAGCTTTTACGATGCTGGCTAAATCATTGGCCTTATCAAAGTCATAATGTTGCTGTAACCAGTCATAAGTGATGAGAGTAGCACAACGTGTTGTATCAAGTTTATACCAGGCAAAACGCTCCGCAGCTGAAGCACCTGTAGCATGATGATCAAGTAACTGAAGTTTCGCACCAATACGTACAGCTTCTTTTTCTATCCAAGTACCTTCTTTTGTTGTGAGGTTGAGGTCTGTTATGAGGATGAGTGCTTCGATATCATCTCCATGTAAGAACTTATCTTGTTCTATTTTTTTAACGATTTCACCCATTCTTGCAGGTACTTCTGGACCATAGTTTGCATTATAGCAGTCGATGGTGTCGAAACATTGTTGTGAGAGATATTGGCAGCCATAGCCATCAAGGTCTATATGGGAGAGGTGGTAAACGTGTTGTTTCATAAAAATATGCCTTTTTGAGGTTAAAATATAAGTGTATTATACAATGAAGTACTTGTAGGGTCGATAGAACCGACCCTGAAGAGGAATTAGTAGTGTGGGTTAAAGTATGTCACCTAGTGTTAAACCATTTAAAAAGTCATCAATCTTTGTTTGGAAATTCATGAGAAACGGTGAGATGGCACACGTTCCAATGGTTCCATTTGGACAGTTATTTATAGTGGTACAGTCAAAAACAGCTGGAGACTTACCTTCAGCAGCAAAAATAATGTCACTCACATTGATCTCATTGACATCTTTAGCCAAGATAAATCCACCATGTGCACCTTTACGTGATTCTAGAATACCTTGTTTTGCAAGACTTTGCAATATTTTTGCAAGAAAGCTTTTAGGGATACAAAGTTCAGTTGCCAATTGTTCTGCACCAATGGGGGTGTCAGATTTTCGTATAACATCTAAAGAGAGTAGAGCATATTCGCTTGCACGGGTTAATAGCATAATTGGACCTTTCACTTAATTAAGAGTATTTTACTCTAATTTATATTAAAGTAGACATGAAATGAGTCAATATTTGTCTAAGCTTATTATGATATGATTGCGTTTCCAAAGAGATTTTTTGGAAATTAAATACCAATCAGGAGGTCATAATGGCTTTAGATCAGGCGAAAAAAGCAGCAATTATTGCTAAATACGCAAGAGGCGAAAACGATACAGGTTCAACAGAAGTTCAAGTAGCACTTATCACAGATAGAATTACTTACCTTACAGAGCACCTTAAAACAAATAAAAAAGATCACTCTTCAAGACTTGGACTACTTAAACTAGTAGGTCAAAGAAGAAGACTTATGAGATATCTTAAAAATACAGATCTTGGTAGATGGAATACTATCAAAACAGATCTTGGTATTAGAAACTAATACTTTTTACCTGTATCAGCCTCTTGGCTGATACATTTTACATACATACATCCACTTTTATTTTTCCTAACTTTTATTTTCACACTACATCTCTAACCTATAAACACGTACTTATTTCCAAGTTTAGTCAGTTTCACTCAACTAGTACTTGACAAACATGCACTCAATGTTGTATAATTATATTAAGCATTAGATATTAAGATGCAATATTTATAACAAAAGGAGGTCTGTAAATGAGTCAAGAGAATGAAAATCTTGAAGAGTCTCAGACTGAAGAAGTCGAAACTCCAGAGGATAACGAAACAGAAGAGACTGTAGAAGTTGATCCTTTAGAAGCTGCGCTTGCAGAAGCTGCAGAGTATAAAGATAAATATCTTAGAGCCCATGCTGACTTTGAAAACTCTAAAAAGCGTTTAGAAAAAGATAAAATGAATGCAGTGTCTTATGCAAACGAAAGTTTTGCAAAAGATATTTTAGCGGTCATGGACTCTTTTGAGAATGCATTGGCTTCAATGGAAGAGAGTGAAGACAGCACTGAAGTCTTGGAAAAGATGAAAGAGGGTGTAAACCTTACACATGAACAACTCAAAAAGGTTTTAGAAAAAAACCATATCAAAGCAGTTGACTGTGAAGGTGAATTTGATCCGGAAGTACATCAAGCTATTATGCAAGTCGAAAGTGATACGCATGAAACAGGTGATGTGGTTCAAGTGATGCAAAAAGGATATACGATAAAAGATCGTATTTTGAGACCTGCAATGGTTTCAACCTGTAAATAAAAAGAAAGAAAAAGCGATTAGTCGCGTGAGCCTACTGCTGAAGTTATCGAAGAGTATAGCTTTAGTAAGGCGCAGTGACAACGTAGTAAAATGGACTTTGTTCATTTTGCGTTAAATAAATAATAATTAAGGATTTAATATGGCAAAAGTATTAGGAATAGATTTAGGAACAACAAACTCTGCAATGGCAGTGTTTGAAAATGGTGAAGCAAAGATTATCGCTAACAAAGAAGGTAAAAATACTACACCTTCTATCGTTGCGTTTACAGATAAAGGTGAAGTACTTGTAGGTGAGTCTGCAAAAAGACAAGCAATCACAAACCCGGAAAAGACAATTTACTCTATTAAGAGAATTATGGGTCTTATGATGAGTGAAGAGAAAGCAAAAGAGGCACAAAGTAAGCTTCCATATCACATTATTGACAGATCTGGTGCGTGTGCGATCGAAGTTGCAGACAAAACATATACACCTCAAGAGATCTCTGCAAAAGTACTTATGAAAATGAAAGAAGATGCAGAAGCATACCTTGGTGAGACTATCACGGACGCTGTTGTTACTGTACCTGCATATTTCAATGATGCACAAAGAAAAGCAACAAAAGAAGCGGGAACGATCGCAGGTCTTAATGTACTTCGTATCATCAATGAGCCTACATCAGCTGCACTTGCATATGGTCTTGATAAAAAAGAATCAGAGCAGATCGTTGTTTACGATCTTGGTGGTGGTACATTCGATGTTACTGCACTTGAGACTGGTGACGGTGTTGTTGAAGTTATGGCAACTGGTGGTGATGCATTCCTTGGTGGTGATGACTTTGATAACAAGATCATCGATTATGTAGCTGAGCAATTTAAATCAGATACTGGTATCGATGTGAAAGCGGATGTGATGGCACTTCAAAGAGTTAAAGATGCAGCAGAGACAGCAAAAAAAGAGCTTTCTTCATCAAC
>NZ_JBFFOH010000046.1:0-17845 GCF_041562805.1 Sulfurovum sp.
ATGAGTGGAGTAGAAAGCCCACACGGTCTACTGAAAGCTTTGAACGTAGAAAAAATAGGCATGGGTGGCGCGAAAACAAAACTAAGGATAGAACTTAACGAGGGCAAGAACCGGCATATCCGACGGCTTTTTGGGGCACTTAAAGATCCAAAATTTGGAACCCCCTTAAAGGTCTTAAACTTGAACCGGATCAGCATTGGTAGTTTTAAACTCAACATTGAAAGTAGTAAGTGGCGTTACCTTTCATTGGAAGAAGAAAGAATGCTCATTAAAGATCTTGATTAACACGAAGTGCTATCTTTTACATACAGGATAAGAAATTTATAACAAAACGTTGTAGCAATATTTATAGGCCATTAATATGTAACCATGTATATTAAACCTTATAAAATAGTCTATATAGTAGGTTTTGTAATGTGAAAAGTATTTTTATTATCTACATACTCGTATGACAATTTCAACTTCAACATCTCCATGGTATTATGCACGATATAAAGTCCTAGACCTAGGCCCTCTCCTTTTCCATGAAAAGGCTTAAAATAACTGTTTATATTGTCAGTGAACTGTGCACCCCTGTTTGATAATGTGATACCCTCCTCACTAATGCGTATCTCAACGCTATGATCAGGTGCATACTTGATGGCGTTGTCTATGATATTTTTTAGCGCTAATGTAAACAGTGTAAAATCTGTAGATAGTACCAAAGGTGACTCTTCTATGATCTGGACCTGCTTTTCCAAGGCTTCTTCATCCATGATCATCAATTCCAAAGCCTGTTCAACAAGATCTTTTGCATTATAGTTTGCCATATGAAGTTCATAGTTAGAGCTTAACATTTGTTCGATCTTGGAAAATTCATTCAATAAGAGTTCCAAACGTCCAAAGACCTCTTCATACCCCTCTTTTAACTTATCTTCTTCCAAAAATGCATTGAGTATCTTTCCTTTGCCTATGGGAGTTTTAAGTTCATGCATGATGGTACGCAAAAAAAGCTGACGTGAGTTTATGAGAGACTCCAACTTACGTAAGGCATCATCAAATGCATTAGAGACCTGTGCTATCTCATCTTTTTTGTTACTTTTTACCGAAACAGACAAGTCACCTTCTCCCACCTTTTGTATCTGGGTTTGAAGTGTTTTCAGTGGTTTTAAACTCTTGGTCAACCAGACATAAAGCAACACAAGGAAAACTAAAGAAAACAGATAACCAAGAAGCAATTGCCATGGTGGCGTTTGTTTTTCTTTATCTAGAAGAAGTAGTTGGAATCTTGGACTCCCCATGGAGAGATAAAATCTGTTTTTTACTCTGAGTATCTCAAGCTTGCCACGTAAAACTTTTCTTTTTTTCATGATCTGTCCATGTTTACGAATGTTCTGTATCTTCTTCTCATCGCTAAGAAGTCTGAAGTTACTCTCTTTCAAATACATTTTGACCGTAGCATCAGAAAAATCAACCTTAGTATTGTGTCTTATGCTTTGTCTAAAGTGTTTATGTAAAAAAAGTGAGGTTTGCATGTATCTTTTTTCTATCTGTTGAAAATGTTGGGACTTTTCGATATAAAAGAAAGAAAGAAAAAATGCTGTAACAAACAGAAGGGAGACTAAAAAAATAATACGGATCTTATTGTAAATACTCATGACAGCAACCTGTAACCGACACCGCGAACAGTCTTCAACTGTATATCTTCACCCAACTTTTTTCTAAGCCGGTTGAGTATTACGGCAAGTGAACCGTCTGAACCAAACTGAAACACTTCAGAGTCATAGAGTATCTGCTCTTTCGAAACGGTTGATCCTCTGTGTTGTATTAAGAGTTTAAGTACCGCATATTCAGCAGGTGTAAGATCTAATGCTACACCATCTAAAAGTACAGTCTCTTTGTCTTCATTCAGTACAAGACGATACGTAGGTTCTTCTTCAATATGGTTTTTTTTATAACGTCGTAAAAGAGAGATAATACGCGCATACATTTCCTGTGGATCATACGGTTTGGGAAGATAATCATCTGCTCCGAGTTGTAAGCCTATGACTTTGTCACTTAGATCAGAACGTGCCGAAGAGATGATGATAGGGATGTCATATTTACTGACCACTTCTTTACAGACTTCCAGACCGTCCATTCCAGGCAAGGTAAGATCCAGTATAAGTAGATCATACTTTTCTACCCCTGCACTCAAACCCAGATAGGGGTCTTCATAGTTGGTTACTTCAAGATTATACTGTTTTAAATATGCAGTAAGAAGCGACGCATAGCCCGCGTCATCTTCTATCATCAATATCTTTGTCATGAGGTTATTATAACCTTATTTTTGTTTTTCTTGTAGAAGTGTAACAAACTTTACACGCTGTTCAGGTGTCAATATATTCATCGTTTTTTCAAATCTGGCAGCTTGCATTTCTATCTTGCTTTCTGCTTTTTGAGTAGCTTCAGCAATAAAGGCTTCTTTATCAAAACCATTGGCACTTACAAACTTACTCATATCGGACATTCCGCGTTTAGCCTGTCTTTGTGCTCTTTTTTCTTTCATTAAAGAGCGCATCTCTTTACGGTTTTCTTTCATAGCACTTTGTTGTTCCGTTGTCAGCTCTAACTGTTGAAAGATCTCTTTCATATCAGCTCGGTTGTCTTTTCTTTTTTCACACATTTTATCATTCTCTTTACAAGCTGGGCCTGCATGAACTGCAGTTGCACCTATCAATCCTGTAATTGCTACTATGGTTAATACTTTTAATGTTTTCATTTTTATACCTTTAATAGGACACTTTTAATCCTTGAATTTTATCTTTCGACACTGTAAGTATGAGGTATGAATATAAATGAAGTTTTACTGAACTCTTAACGAATCTTAACGAAGTCATATAAAATAACTAGTAGAAGTAAAGTTGAATGCTTATTGGGGAAATAAATGTAAGGGATATTTTTTTAAAAAGTAGTATATGGTCAGAAGTTTCTGTCCATATACTTAGGTTTGTATAGTTTACTATTATACTTTTGCAGATATTGTTTCACAATTTGAAACAACATCTTTTTTATAAGAATCTAACATCTCTTTAGATGCTTCATCTGTTCCCATCCTATCTTTATACTTCTGAGCAGTTTTAATAGATGTTTTACACAGTTCTACATTGTTTATTCTAGCTTCAACATTCTTTAGTACTATTTTTGCAGCAAACGGATTCATAGGTTGTTTTGCTGACACTGCACCACAGTGAGCAACAACTTTCTCTTTATATGAATCAAGTGTAGCTTTAGCCAGTTCATCAGATCTCATAGTATCTTGATACGTATGTGCTTTTTCAATAAACACTTTACAAAGTCTTTTATTTTCACTTTTTGTATTTACAATATTAAAACTTGTAAGGTCACCACTCATTGCAAATACAGTCGTTAGCGCCAATAATATTAATTTTTTCATTTTCAATCCTTTTTCTTATACATTTTATAAAATAGATAAAATGTATGTTTATATTATAATTATTATAAGTTAATTAAATAACTTATACGGAAAGTATAGCAAGTAAATCTTAAAATAATCTAAAGTTATAGTTATAATAATTATAAGTATAACAGATATGTTACATTTTGTGTGGAGTAGTTTTGTCATAGAGAACTGTATGCCCTCTATGGAAAATAGTATAGGAAAGTAGGTGAAAATAATTATGTAGTAGTTATTTTTTCAATCGGGGTAAACAGCAACGTTTGTATTTCAATCCACTGCCACAGATACATTTTTCATTGTTGGTAAAGGATACTTTATCTTCGTAGATCTCACCATCGACATACTTATACATATCGTTGATCTTAATAAACGTTGATTTTTCATGATGTAAATGTTGTACATGATCAAATATATAGTAGGCTTTAAACTCCACCATTTCATCATTAAAGTCGATGATCTCCAAATGCTGCCAAAAACTGTTATCTGCCCAGTCCTGTATGAATTTGAGTTCTTCATCACTCCAAGTATGATCATGGGTTGTAGCTTGAAGATAGTTCACGTCACCTAAGCAATAGGCACTATATCGTGATCGCATGAGACTGAGTGCACTCGGTGCTACCTGTTGTACTCTTAAAATAGGTTCACAACATTCTGAAAAATCCAATCCACTTTTACAATAACACTTCTTCATCTTTATTTTAAAATCCCATCATGTATTAATTTCTTACTTCTGTAAATAAGCAGTAATTAGGCGGCATCATACCATAGAAAAGATGAAGTAAAACAGTTACTTCATTCCATCCAACTCTTTTCACTTATCACTACACTGTGTACATCATCTATCAATGTCAATTCATTATCAGAGATGTTAGCCTGGAGTGACATAGCACGTTTTGAAAGCTCTTCGATATCACCATCGATGTCGAGATGTATGACTTGAAGATTGGAAAAACGGGCAAGAGATGTTTGTATCTGTTTCCACCATGAGCTAGCCATACCTTCCTGGTAGGTATAGATGATCACTTTTTCAGAACGGCCACACGCTTTTTTTATACGCTTCTCGTCAAGTTGCCCCAGATCTATCCATAGTGTGATGTCTCCACCTAAAGACTTTTGCCATAGATCAGGCTCATCCTCTTGCGATATACCCTTACAAAATTCCAAGTCATCATTAGCATTAAGTATAAATGCAACCAATCGTACCATAAGACGCAAGTCCGTTTCGGAAGGATGTTTCGCCATAGTCAAATTATGCTCTGCATAATAATGGGTGTCCATATTTGCTATGTTCAGTAATGCTTTATATATGGTTGCTTTAGTAGCCATGATGTTCCTTATCTTATATATATGAGAGTATATCTGTTCTAAATATAAATTTAGTATACTACCCCCATAATAAGAATGAACAATTAAACTCATGGAGATACGCAATGCCGAGTAATAAAGATTTACCTTTAAACAATATTTTCATCCCTTCTAAAGTACCTTCGAAAAAGTTGATGATCATTCTTCATGGTCGGGGCGACTCATCTAAAGGATTTGCTTTTTTACCACCCTACCTCAACATAGATGAGATGAACTACCTTTTACTCGATGCTCCCTATTTTTACTTTGGAGGCTTTTCATGGTATGATCTGCCACCCAACCAATTAGAAGGTATTGCATCTTCAAGTGCCATACTTGCAGATATCTTAGATGACCTCTTTGAAGAAGAATTCAACGCAGATGAAAGCTTTTTGTTTGGCTTTTCACAAGGTGCACTGCTTACTTTTGAATTTGGTGCCAGGTATAAAAAAGTACTTGCAGGGTACATTGCCGTCAGCGGATATATCTACGATACAAACAATCTTCTAGAAGAGATGAATCCAAATGTAAATAATTCCAGCTGGCTATGTACACATGGAACGTATGATGGTGTACTACCTTACAACACTTCAAAAGCACAAGTTGAGACATTACAGAATGGCGGATTTAACATAGAGTTTAAAAGTTATGATAAAGATCATACTATCGCCGAAGAAGAGCTAATAATGATAAAAGAGTGGATCATCTCTAAATAAATATCTAGTTGCGCCTACAAATACAATATGGTAATATGCCACCCCTCATTTACTTTGGATGGTTTGCCTTTTAACCTCTTATATTAAGTATCAAAATCCTCTATCCATTCTCACAGTTCAAATGTAAATTAAGTCTATAAATTCTCCAAGTACTAATTTATAATGTTTCCAAAGCAATCTATATTCATGATTGATCTTATGTTTAAATAAATTAAAAAATTAAATCAATAGATTTACTTGACATTAAAAGTTGATTTAGCTATTATCGCGAAATATATACAAAATATTAAAACTATTATATAAATAGTTCATGTTAAAAGGAGAAATTTTGAAAATAAAAACATTCGCAAGTATAATTGCATTCGCACTCATCACATCAACAATACATGCAAGTACCCAAGAGAACATTACAGAAGTAAGATCTATATCTAACTATAATGTATCAGTAACGACGATCTATCAAAATATGAGTACAGCTCATATACAAGAAGAAGTAGAAAAACATAGTAATAATGGAACTTTATCTTTTGTATTGGGTCAAGAACTCATAAAAAGATGGACACAAAGCTAACACGCTCTATTGTATTGAAGATTATGATGTTTTAGAGGATGAAGATCTTATAGTATGCTCTATTTTTCTTCGCTCTGCTATTTGCATCATCTCTTTCTTTTCTTCAATACTTGCCTTGTTCCATAGGCGCATATCATTAAAAGTACGAAAACATCCTAGACAGACCTCTTCTTCATTAAGACAGCATTTCTTGATACACGGTTTGTTTATATCTGCCATGTTGTTATCCTAAGTACATACATATTTTAAGCCTCTAAACGCTTCAACTTCTTCTCTCCATACCACCATAAGAAGAGTGCTGAAGAGAAGATGATCATATCTAGCCCTATCCAAAGAGACAATATACCAAAACCAAACATTGCCAACACAGAAAATACCACCACCGGTGCGACAAGTTGTCTGTAGATGCTTATAGGCATGATGACTGCCGGCTTACCTATGCCTTGAAGCATGGCTATATAGATGAAGATAACTACAAACCCATACGAAGCCACCCCACTCACACGTAGATACAATGCAGTTTGCTCTATGACAGCAGGGTCAGAGGTGAGCAATGAGGCAAAGTAGTCTGCAAAAAGTAAAAAAGAAGTCACACCCAGTGTACTCATGATCCATCCGTAGCGTATCGCCAAACGTAATGTTGGCGTAATACGTTCATACGCTTTGGCGCCGTTGTTTTGAGAGACTATAGCGAGTGTGGCAATGTTGAGTCCTATGACTGGCATGAGAAAGATCTGTTCTATACGCATACCTATACCAAATGCCGCCACAGCTTCTTTACCAAAAGGTGCGACAAAATACGTGATAATATACATACCAAATGCCATCATGAACATGTTTACACTAGGTGGTAAACCTTGTTTGAGCAGTTTTTTCATGACATGACCGTCATAGGTAAACGCTGACAATCCAGACCACAACTTTGTTTGTCTTACTCTGTAGATCAGGTAAAACATCGTGATGGCTTCAGCGATGATAGTTGCCAATGCTATGCCGCTCACACCCATCGTAAAGTACTCTATGAACAGATAGTCTAAAATGATGTTAAGAAATGCAGTAACAATAAGTACATTTCTAAACGACTTGGTATCACCTACGGAGTTAAGCAGTGCATTAAAAAAGAATGCACCTACAAAAAACACTGCGCCATACAAAATAAGGTTGATGTAGTCAAGCGTCTCTACAACATACGAAGGGTCACCCAACGCTTCAACCAGATAAGGCACAGATAACACCCCTAACACAGACAGTACCAAAGACAACAATACCCCAAAGGCTATAGCGTTAAGTGCAATATGCTGAGCTTTAGGGATGTCCTTCTCCCCCAAAGCATTTCCTACTAAAGAAGTCACCGCTTCAGACATCCCGATACCTATGGCAAGTACCATAAAAAATACAGAAGCCGACAAAGAAAGTGCTGCGAGTGCCTGAGTAGAGATGAGTCCTGCGAAAAAGGTATCGGTGACATTAAACATCGTATGAAAAAAGTACCCTACCACAGCAGGTACAGCAAGTTTTACGATGTGCTGCTTAATGATACCCTGGGTTAAGTCTATGTGCATTATGCTTCTTTGTAACCCAAATTTTGTAATTGCATTATGAAAATAGTGTTTGTGCTTGTGTTTAGGATGTTTATAAAAAATTTGAGTTTAACCAAAAGGTTAAGCGATGATTTTTTGTGAATATCCCAGACGCATAATAAATTCTAGTTTTATGATTCTCTTACATATTTTGGGTTTAATATTATTTTGATGGTACTTTATGGGGGCTTTGGTTTGGCTAAAGAAGTCCATATCAAGACACTTTTGATATACTTCACCTACTAAAGAAAAGGGAAAATAGATGAATAAAGCGGTTATGGAGAAGATAGCTATTTGCAAAGCCGAACGGATGCCATACCTCGATCTTAGCCATCTGGGACTGTCAGAGATTCCTCCTGAAGTCAGCTCATTGGTTTGGCTCGAACGCCTTTCTCTTTCTAATAATCATATCTCAGACTTAACTGCTCTGACATCACTCATAAAGATACACAAACTCTCACTTTCACATAATCAGATATCTGACCTTTCCGCCTTATCATCATATGAAAGACTAAAGTTTCTTTTCATACAAAATAATGCTATCTCCGATATCACAGTATTAAGTCATATACCCTCACTTAAAAAAATTGTAGCGCATGACAATCATATAAAAGACACTGAAAGTCTTAGTTTACTATCTCATCTTGTGTACTTGGATGTAAAATACAACCCCATTCAAAATGTACAAACATTAAAAAAGTTAGCCACACTCCACGTACTGAAAGTTTGATGTCACTTCTATAGTAAAAAGTTTTAGACTCTCTCCTAAACTATGTTATGTAAATGTAATATATTTTCATTATTATCTGATTATAAATATATAAAAGGAAAAGTAATGAAAGTTAAAACAGCAAAAATACTAGGAAAAATTATCCCACTTTCACTTATTACTGTAAGTATCATCTATACTTCTGGGTTGTTAAACCTTAGTGATACATCAACTCAAATCACATATAGTAACATGAGCACTATGGAATTACAAGAAGAAGTAGAGAAACTAAGCCAAAATGAAGATGTGCCTTTTCCAATGGGTATGGAACTTATAAAAAGATGGACGAACAATAACGTCACTATAGCAAGTTACTAGCCAACCCCATCGCAGAAGTAATCGCACCCTCCAAATATCCACCTTCTCTAAAAGCACTCTCTGTACCGGAAAATATCACTTTCCCCTCAAAATGTGTTGCATCAAAACCATAAGAAGGATGTTCTTGCAAAGGCATAGCATCAAGTGCTGTTGAAGTATATGTCTCTTTTTTCCAGTCTACAAAATAAATCTTTGAAGCTTTGGCAGCATTTCTCCCATGAAGTCGTATAAGTTGTTCGATGACAGCCTCTTCCAAATTCTCAAACTTCGCATAACTATGTACAAATCCAAAGAGTGCGGCTTTGTCCTCAGTACAGGCATCATGTATCTCACCTAATGGTCCAACATGAGAAACAGCAAAACCGCTTAAGCCCTCTTCTCTCCAAAATGCCTCCGGATACTCTATCACACATTTGACAGAGTATCCCATCCATGTTGGTATATTCTGAAATTGTGTATGAAGTGCTTCAGGGAGTGCAGGAAAGTACTCTATGTTGTCAACAGTTAAACGTGGAGGCAATGTTGAGATCACCCTATCTGCCTCATATGTTTTAGCTGTTGTTTTGAGTACTACCATTTCATTTGTCTCTGTTAAAGATAGAGCTTTTTCGCTGAGATTGACAGGCTTATTAAGTCGTTTTTCTAAAGCATTGACCAATTGACCAATGCCACCTTTGATACGGTAAGAAGTTGAAGTTGAAGGAGCGAATCGTTGTACACCATCAGGAGCATCATATAGAGCATGTCCTTCTGTATATTGAGGAAAAAGTTCCAAACCTAATGTCTTTATGAGCTGTAAGATGTTTTTTTGATGAGGCCAAACCCAAGATGGCCCAATATCATGTCCATCCATACCCATGATCCGTCCACCTGTACGCTCACGCGCTTCTACGACAGTCACCTCATAACTGTCTTGAAGTAAAACAGCACTGTAAAGCCCACTAAGCCCTGCACCGATAATAAGTAATTTCTTTTTTTTCATGCCGTCATTGTAGCCAATGATCATATGAGAAAGATAAAACACCTATATCTCTTTGATGATTTTCAAAAGTTTCTAAAATAAGTTATAATAATAAAAAGGAGAGAAGATGAAACAAATGAAACTATGGGGTGTAGTTTTTACGCTCATTTTAGTTGCAAGTATCCTGCAGGCTGAAACAAAGCGTTATGAAGTTAAATCGGGGATCATTGAATATACTGTCAAAGGCGGTGGGGATATGATGGGGATACAAACCCAAATAGAAGGGACGAGTAAAGCGCTGTTCAATAATTGGGGAAATGTAGAACTCCATAAAGATACAACGAAAACCCTCATCATGGGTAGAGAGGAACATACACGTCAAACGACAAAGATAGAGAATGGACAAGTGTATGTAGTAGACTATGAACAAAAGGTCATTGTACAGTATGATCCTAGCACACTGATGCAATCTGAGCATAAAGACCTTGCAAAAAGCTCTAAAGAGATGATACTTGCCATGGGTGGTAAAAAAATAGGTGAAGAGTCCATACAAGGCTATGATTGTGAAGTATGGGAAACACCGCAGATAAAACTTTGGCTACATAAAGGTGTCTTACTTAAATCTGAAGCCAATATCATGGGTATCACACACTCAACAGAAGCTACGAATATTAACCTGGATGCATCTGTATCTGATGAAGATCTAAAATTACCTGACTTTCCGATACAAACAATGGAAGAGAGTATGAAGAACAACAATAGCAATATGCCACAAATGACACCTGAACAGATGCAGCAAATGCAGGAGATGATGAAAAGTTTCACCCAAAAATAAAAGGAAATAAAATATGAAAAATGTACTTATTATTAACGGACATCAACGATATGATGAAGTTGCAGAGGGTAAATTAACTAAATTGTTTATAGACACTGCGGATGAATTTTTTTCTAAAAATGGATTTAATGTAAAACACAGTGTTGTAGAAAGTGACTATGTCATCAAGGATGAACTTGAAAAATTTGACTGGGCGGACTATATTTTATTTCAGTACCCTGTGTACTGGATGGGTGTGCCATGGATCACTAAAAAATACATAGATGAAATATTCTCTGCTGGTGTGAACACGGTAACTTATGTAAGTGATGGAAGAAGCAGACATGATGCTTCTAAAAGATACGGTAGTGGCGGACTGATGCAAGGTAAGAAATATATGTTGAGTTTAACCTATAATTGTCCCACCACAGAATTTGATGATAAGGATGGATTTTTTGATGGACTCTCTTTAGATGAAGCAAATATTGCAACCCATAAATTATTTCAGTTCTGTGGAGCAGAACCACTTGAAACATATGCTATACACGACATATTTAAAAGTGACTTGGATATAGATAGTGAACTCACACGCTTTAAAGCTACATTAGAAAAAAATTTCATAACTGGACAATAAAATCTCTTTCTTCGTTACCCTAATATAAAGGTAACGAGTCTACTAATATATTTAATGAATTCATTACTTTTTAGAATTTAATCTTGACTGATATTCTTGTCCATGGTCACACACTGGACAATTCTTTAACGCTTTTTTACCATAGTGTACATGACCGCACACCTCACATATCCATGCTTCTTCAGGGTCTTCGCTTACATGCTCTGCATCTGCTTCAAGTCTGTCTAAAAGCATTTGAAACATCTTTTCATGTTCTACTTCTATCTTACCGATGCCCGTAAATAATCTTGCTGCTTCTTTGTGCCCTTCATCTTTTGCAACTTGTGCAAAATCAGGATACATCGTTACATTTTCATAAGACTCACCGTCTATAGCGTACTGAAGATTTTCTTTTGTATTTCCAAAGCTCTCTTCACTGTCACTTGCCATTCTATTGTTTAACGCAAGTTCAAGTTTGGCATGTACTTTTTCATTGTTCGCTGCTCTTTGAAAATGTTCAGCTATATCTCTATAACCCTCTTTTTGTGCTACCTTAGCAAAGTACTCATACTTGTTTCTTGCCTGTGATTCACCTGCAAATGCCTTCATTAGATTGACCATGGTCAAATTTTCAGTGACCATTTCCATAGCCTCTCCACAACAGTTTAATGTACCACCACCTACACTTTGCACTTCAACTTCGTTACCACATTTGTTACATTTATATGTTTCGTATTGTCTCATTTTGAATTCCTTTAATGTTTAATTTTATATGTTTTTTACAAGATTTATTTTATATTCTCTTATTCTCTATTCTAGCTAACTTTAACGGGGAAATTCTAATTCAACTAAAAGAATATGGACATCACTCAAAGCATCTACATGCAGCTCTTCATCTGAGATCTTGGCAGCATCACCCTGTTCTACAACAACACCATTAATAGTTGCCTTACCCTCCATTACCTTCAAATAAAGCTGTCTGTTTTCTTTAAGTTCAAAGGTAAGACTCTTGTCTTTGTCTAATTCAGAAACATACATGTTGGCATCTTGGTAAATGGGTATGGCACTATCAGTTTCAACTGGACCTACCAGATGCAACCATCTATTGTGACGTGTTTCTTGGTCAAAAACTTTAGAGCCGTATCTGGGGTTTAGCCCTTTCGCTTTTGGAAGTATCCACGTTTGTATGAGGTGTACTTCTTCATCACCTTCATTTTTTTCCGAGTGTGTGATGCCCGTCCCTGCACTAAGATACTGTATAGCACCCCGCCCTAAGCGCTCTTTGTTTCCCATACTGTCTTGATGTGTCAACTCTCCACGTATAATGTAGGTGATGATCTCCATATCCTTATGAGGGTGTGTGTCAAAACCTGTATCAGGCTGGATGATATCATCGTTCATAACACGTAAAGCCCCGCAGTTCATATTGGATTTGTCATGATACTCTGCAAAAGAAAAATGAAACCGACTTTGCAACCAACCATGGTCAGCTGCATAGAGGGTATTAAAAGGAATATGAGTCGTCAAAGTGCCAAGTCTCTAAACAATCCCAAAATGAGTCACCTTTGATGTCATCTTTCACTTCATAAACCAGTGTTGTTTCAAAGTCATGCAAGTATTTGTCATATACTGTTTCTCTCTCATGCTTAAGTGGAGTAGCACAGTGACATGCTTGATACCATTCAAGTGTATCATCATCTGTTTTCAGTGCCTGTTGCATCGCATTCACGATATATGAACCATCTGGTTCTTGATCAGCAATACTTCCATCTGTCAAAGCCGTAAAAAAAGCTTTCATCTTGAGTTTGTCTATTTTTGCTTTTACTTTGTATAACATGATCATCCTTCTAAGGTATATACTTGAGTGTCAAAATTTATATGCACTCACTGGTCTTTTTGATATGTCTTATACTTTAAAACTCTCTCGAAGTATCATACTTCATATCATACTATATATCAATAATTATTAAATAAAAATTATTCAACACTTTATAGCTTTAAATAATATAATCAGAGGCAGATATTATAAATAGTCTGCTAATATAAGAATATAAAAACCGTTATATTAAAAAGGAAACAAATGAAACTGAGTCACCTAAATAAAATAGTACTGGCAGCCGTCACTATGCTTGTATCTACTACCATAGCAACTGCTGACGGATACAAATTCAAAGTATGTGAAAGGGCTGAAACATCATTATGGGATACGATTCAAACGATCGACAGTAGTTCGGATAGAGCTTTTGTTGAAAGTCTCCAAAAAGAAGACAAGAAGACATATTATAAGATAGCATCATCAAAACTAGAGACAAGTATGGCTGACGTAAGACAAAGATGTAAAACTGTATCTAAAGATCAACTTGATGCATATGAGACTCTAAAGCGTGAAATGCACAAAAAACTTAACGATTTATAACATCTATGAATATTACCTATCAACTCTCACAAGATGAATACCTACACGCCGTAAACCTGCACCATAAAAAAGGAACCCGGCTTATAAGGCTCGCTATTTATATTGCCTTGGCAACCATTATAGTCATAGTTGGAACTGATTTCTCCAATACCCGTGAAATCATCACTAACGTTATCGCTGCATTTTTTTCTATCTCTTTTTACATACTCTTTGTACGTATGTTATCTGTCTATCAAGCTAAAAGCGTTTATCAAAAAAGTGCTATTTTACCATATGAGGTTACACTACATATTTCTGCTAAAGGCATTAAGTTCGATAAAAATAATAGTAAAGCTTCCATCCCATGGAATGTTTTTATCAAGTGTAAAAATGATGAAGACTTTTACCTACTCTATACAAATCCTCGCAGATTCAATGTCATTCCTACCCGTGCCATGAGTGAAACACAAAAAAAAGAGTTTGATGCCTATCTTGAGAAATATATTCCTTAAGATTAAAGCGTTTGTACAATAGCTTTCAAAACATATGTGTCATTTGGGTTCAACACTTTTGAATCTTCCCTTGCGTTGGATGTTTCTAAACATACCATGCTTCTATAACCATCCGCAGTCATGTCATTCATCTGCTTTGACTTCTCTATCCAAGGGTTCCACACGACCAGAGAGTTCGACCCCTCCTGTTGCAATTTGACTTTAGTATCTCCATCAAATAAATCAATAGTCTCAGAAGGATAAAAATAGACTCTATCAACCTCTTCCTGTATAAGAATATCACCCCTTTGAATATAGTTTTTTTCATCCAGGGCATCATAATAATTCCGACCATCCAACCCTTTTATTAAAACAGTCTCAATATCTGAAACAGAAAAATACGTATGTAGTGCTGTGCTTATCTCAAATGGTTTTATATCTGTATTGGTTACACTAAGAGCTATACTTAATGCTTCACCAATGAGTATATCCAGTGTCACATCAAAAAGGTAGTTCCACTGAGCTAAAGTATGTGCATTGGGTGTGAGTTGCAGACGAATGTACGTTGTACTGTCATCTTTTTCTTCTTCTGAAATAACAGCCCATAGCTGTGTACGTGCAAAGCCATGTTGTGGTAGGCTGGGGTTGTCTTTATTTTTTCCAAACCAGGGGAAACAAATAGGGATACCCCCTCTAATAGCTTTTCCTTCTTCAAAATAAGCCGCCTGGCTTAACCACAACAAAGAAGGTTTGTCCTTCACTTTATAATGAAACAGATGTGCACCTTGAAGTGCTATCTTTGCTTCTGCCTCTTTGTTCTTTATCTCTATGTACTTAAACCCATTATCAAGCTGTTTGTGTGTTATCAAACTATGTTCCTTCTCTTATACGCATCAAAGAAGAGGAATCGCCCACTTCTTATAATATGCTACCAATCTAAGTATGATACCTGCAGTAAACACCATGATCATAGTATTAAAGGATATCAGATCATAAAGATCTAACACATATAGGGTCAAACCTATTAAAAGTGCAATAGTGCCGTAAAATCCTGTTTTAAGTACAAAAGGAACCTCATTGATGATCACATCTCTGATGATACCTCCTCCTACTGCTGTGACAAAGGCCAGAGCCAACACACCCGTAAGATTTAGTTCCGCTTCAATGGCAATGAGTGCCCCTGTAATACTAAAAGAGATAAGACCTATGGAGTCACTGAGTATAAACAGAATTTTGTTCTCTATACTGTCTCTTTTATCAAATCTAAAGAGTATCAGTAAGATCATCACGATGAGAATAGTCAGTGCAGGCATATTGTGTGTAAACGTATAAGGCGTTTTATCTACCGCGATATCTCTGATGAGTCCACCACCCAGTGCAGTAAGAAATACAGAGATCAATGCACCCAGAAAATCAAGTTTATTTCGTACTGCCACAAAAAAGCCAGAGATGGCAAAAGCGATGATACCGATGTACTCTGCAACTTCAAACATACATAGATGCTTTTATGAAACTATACTTAGTTTGAGATACAGTCATTACCACGTGAACCCCATTTTACAATAATATCTTTTCTGTCTGTTTCAAAGTAAGTTTTACATGTCCGCTGAACAACATCCGTTCCATACCCATACATTCCATAATAACCGCTATTGTAAGGACCATGGAAATACCCCATATTCATAGTAGGATAACTGTAAATTCTTGATCTCTCGTAGACATACACTGTATTTTTATTTGGCAATGTATACGTGCTATCTGGATACCCTATTTTCACTATTAAGTTGTTAATATTTTGCCCCACCCAGGCATTATACTTGTTAACAAACTTTTCATGTGTTGCACACCCTTGCATCAATAAAATGGCCAAAGAGATAAATGTAATGCTCAATAATTTCTTCATAGGAATAACTCCTTTCTCATAAATATAAATAGTTACTTTTTAAAGTATACAATTATAGTGTAGTAATTGTAAAGTTTTATAGCGAAGAAAAAAAATAATGTGACACAAATATAGCTATGTTTGTGTCACAAAATTACTTTTCTTGTAATTTCTTCTTTAAAATAATTTTTCCTGCTTCTACCCCAGGCTGATCATAAGTATTTACATCTATCAGTTCCCCTACAAGCGAGGTCAATAATTCATAATAAAAGATAAGAGAACCAATATTGTCTTCTGTCACACTTTGTATGGTGATCGTATCTAGAGGGATATCCTCTTGCTCCTGTAACGATTCTATCACAGAGTCACATTGCATATTGATCAATTCTGAAAAAGAAAGATTATTCAGACTGTCAAGCATCTCCAAATGCGGTAGTGTAATATCTGGAATGATGATATTCTCAGGAAAATCTTGGATCTTTATAAAAGTTACAGATTTATTTCTTGTTCCTTCCATAATCAGTTGAAGGAACGAGTGCTGATCTTTTGGTCCGATAAGACCAATAGGTGTAAGTCCCACATGAAATGCACTGTGGCGTTGATGTTTTCCTAGACTTTCACCCCAAAGCTGTACATACCATTGACAGAAATACTTAAGCGTTTCAGAATAGGCAAAGATACAATTAATATTATACTGGGCATGGTTTTTTGCATAATAGATAGCTTTTTTAAGAAGTATATCCTGTGTAAATCCATGCTCAAAAAAACTGTCTTTAATCGATTTTGCACCTGCCAACAAAACCTTAATATCTATACCACACATTGCCAAAGGAACTAGACCAACAGTTGAAAGTACAGAGAACCTGCCTCCTACATTATTAGGAAGATAGAGAACTGAAGCATTTATTTCTTTTGCATACTTTTCAAGTGGAGAATCAGGATCGGTAATAAAAGTATAAGCAGAAGGGTCACTTTGTAAAGAATAAATATATTTGTAAATGGAAAAAGTCTCAACCGTACTACCTGATTTGGAGATAACCAGAAAATGGGTTTTATTGACATCAAATTTAGAAAGTATATCTGTAATGTTGATAGGGTCAGTACTTTCAAAGAAGTAAAGTTTTCTAGGCAGATCTTTTACTGGTTTCATAAATTCATAGACTGCTTTTGCTCCTAGAGAACTCCCTCCGATGCCAATCACAGCAATCGTTTCTACATCCTCCGAAATGGCATTGCAATATTCCAATATGGGAGAGATATCTTGCTCTGGAAGTGAGTAGTAGCCGATTGAATCTTGTTCTTTCTGTATAGCCTGAAAAACGCTTTGCTCCTCCTCTCTACTCTTAGAACTAAAATAGAGTGTATTTTTCATACTACGACCTTTTTTAGTTTTATTATATCCATTCCTCTTTTGCAAAACCTTGTAATTTGAACTAACTGGCTTGAGATGATGAAAAAAGTTAAAAATTAGATGATACATTTGATGATGTTGTAGCGTTGTAAGGTCTAAAAAGTGATACAAAAGATTACTATATTGGTACAAAAAAGATAAATCAGATAAAATTTATCCTATTTAAAGCTATCTTTGATATAACAATTAATAAAAAACACATACTAAAGGACATAATCATGCCAAACAATGAAGTAACGTCTCAAAAAGAAGATAATGCGTATGAGGTCATAACCTACACAGATGATGTAGCATTTAACTATACTCTACCCGGTGATGAAGAACCACAAACTATAGAACATGAACTAACCTTCATTTGGGAAGATACGATTGAAAAGTTTATAGAAGAGCATGGTACCGACAAACCTTACAAGGTAGCTACCTTTAAACGGGAAAGAGAACAAAAGATTTTTATAGAACAGATAGAAGGTAGAGCTGATGACCTCATAGACGAGGTACAAGAAGAAATAGCCAACAAAATGAAGTTTGGCTTTGAGTTTAG
>NZ_JBFFOH010000047.1:0-17191 GCF_041562805.1 Sulfurovum sp.
AAAAAACGAAATTTGAACTCATCTTTTGTTTTATCATTTACATCAAGGTAGTTAAAATCAGAAAAGCTCACGATCGTATTGAATATTGTCACCATATTTCTGTGAAGTACTATATAGGTATCTTGTTCAGCTTTAATGTCATGAGATGTGTAAAATGAACTAAACAGTTCTTTCAAGTCATACTTTGATGCCAAATAAGGTGTGACGTAGCCGTGTCCCTCTTTCGATGCTGTCTTTTTATTGTTTGCAAAGTACTTCGCCGCATTTGCTACAAAAGTCTGGTTTGACTCTGTCAATATTTTAGACATCATGTATGAGTCAGGCCCGCCATGGGCACCGTTGTCTACTAAGGTGTTTTTATACCCGCTAAAGTACCATAATGGCCAGCCAAAATCCCACCAAGTAACGATCTTATCATCTTTAGTCAACTTTGTTGAAAGTTTTTCAAGTACCTCTTTCTCTTCACTATACGCTAACATCCTCACATAACTGCCTTTATTCATCTCTAAGATGTTGAGCATATGAAAAAGCAGTACTAAAAAGGTCAAATAAACAGATACTCGTTCGACACTGTATCGTTTATGCAGCATGGAGGATACAGCGATGATAAAGTAACTGAAACCAAAAGCGTAGACAGGTGTATAAAAAAATGAGAAGCGATAACCTGCAAAAAAACTAAAACTGCCCAACAGTGCAAACGGTGCTAACAGCCAATAATATTTCTCTTTTTTAAGCAGTAGAACAAACCCTATGATCGAAAGTACGACCATCACCTTTGAGATATTAAAGGAGAGCATCGTGTGCAAAAAGTCAATTACTTCTGTTTCTGCAACAGTCTTTAAGCCGTGTTGAAACGTGTACGTACCATTAATACCTACGATAGTATAGTACTCTTGTTTGTCAAAGTAATCCAGTGCCCGACTATACAAGTACGATAGGTCTACGACAAAAGGCAAGAGTGCCAACACGACCAAAAATACTGATAAAAAATAGTAGTAAGGGATCGAGGTTTTTCTATTGATAAACTCCAACAGCCCCCATAACACACCCATAGCACTTAAAGCAGTGAAAAAGCCCATAGGCACAATGCTTATGCTCATCAGTAAAAATGCATAGTAGACAAAACTCTCTTTTCGCATATAGACCAAAGTAAAAAGTCCAAAACTACCTAGCAATAGCAGGTTAATGGATGCGGAAGAGTGATAGATATGGCTGAACATCAACATAGAGGCAGCACCAAACAGTGCAAATATAAGCTTTTGCTGCTTGAGTGACAAAACCATAAACAGAACTGTTATCAGCGGAAAAAGAAGCGTGAACATATCGGTGTCTGTAAACCCAAGAGAGACCCTGCCATAAAAGTAACTAAGTGACACGGCGAACAGACTTGCAATAGCTCCTAACTTAATGTCATTTACAGCTTTTGCAAACAGTACCATAGGTATGACGATCAAAGGAGCGATGACTATAGGTAAAAAGAGCATGACCCAGTCAATAGGAAAACCGGTCACAGTCACTACAGCCGAAATGACATAACCTAAAAAATGTTCGGCACCAAACGGGTAAGTTACTCCGGCTAATATAGATTTGGCATAAAATCCATGCAGCCCGGCATCCGGTGTAAAAATAGGGACAGGGTTTCCATCGAACCACAAAAATTCTGTCGTAAACACATCATAAATCAGTGGAAAACACACTAGGATTCCAAAGATGTAAACGGCAGTGATTATTAGTAGAGTGTTTTTCAATCCATATCCTAATGCTTTCACAGAGTTATACCATAAACATCTCATGTCCGTACTAAACTAAAACACTCAAATGTAAAAACATGTTATTTTACTAATCTGCTAGTACAAATATAGATGTTTAACGGTAATAGTGTTAAAAAGTAAAATATTAGAAGATTTTAAAGAGAATGAAGAAGGTAGTAGAAGTTGCAACTCCCAGGCAAAGCCTGAGAATGTGAGAAAAAACTTATTTTTCCCAAGTCCAGCGAGCAGAGTTACTGAAGTCACCCATAGATGTAAAATTCAGGTAATATGTACTTGTACCGAATGTACGTGTACCTAGATTAGTAGGAGCTGAAGTAGCAGTCCATAGAGTACCATCAGCAGCAGGTCCAACATCATTACCTAGACACTCATAAGGAACATCATTGATTGCTAAATAAGTTGTTGGATCCAGGAAAGTACCATCAGACGTAGTAAATGTTGAAATGTTACCGCCAAGATCGTTAGCAATAGATGATGACCACATAGATGGTCCAACAGTACGGTTTAGTGTACCAACGAAAGCATTACACTTCTGTGCATTAGCCTGATCAGAAACACCAGCAAATTTAGGAAGCGCAACCGCTGCCAAAATACCTAAAATAACGATAACGAAGATCAATTCGATCATTGTAAAACCAGCTCTTTTCATAAGAACTCCTTTAAATTATAAAGTTTGGCTACTCTTGTAACCTGAAAACTATTATGGATTAACTATTCTTACAGCTTGCTGAAGAATATAACCTATAACTTTATCGACTTAAAAACTATTTACAACTTTTCCGGTGAACAATCATAAGTATACGCTATGTCCTTATTTAGTATCAAGAACCTAACGTCATCAAAAGTTTTAGTAAATTCAAACTTCATGTTTGTATCGATCCGTGTTTCTCTTTGCAGAGAGTAGCTTGTCTCATAAATCCTCCCATCTTAAACTCAAGCATTAAAATTTCAATAACTTCCCTTTCCATTCAAAACAACAACCACTGTTTTTATAAGGATCGTTATGTCCATCTCTACCGACCAGTTCCGGACATACCACACATCCAGCTGCACCCGTTCGTCATAATCGACATCATTGCGCCCGCTGATCTGCCACAGCCCTGTAATGCCAGGCTTGACAGCTGTAAAATAGCTGTAATATTCCTTATACTTTTTGACCTCATCTTCTATGATCGGTCTTGGACCGATCAGTGACATCTCGCCTCTAATAACGTTCAGTAGCTGTGGTAGCTCGTCAAGGGACGTTTTGCGAAGGAACTTTCCTATCTTTGTAATACGCGGATCGTTTTTTAGTTTAAATTCACGCTCCCACTCCTGCTTGGCTTCAGGATCACTCTCAAGCAGTTCTTTGAGCACCAATGCAGCATCATCCCGCATGGTCTTAAATTTGTACACAAAAAATGGCTTCCCCCCTATCCCAATACGTTGATGTTTAAAAAACGGTTTTCCTTTTGTTGCAAAAAATACAAGGGTAAACAAAACCAGAAGCAAAGGAGATGTCAAAATGATCAAGACAGTCGTCACAATAACATCAAAGATCTCTTTAAACACTCTATCGACGGGGTTAAGCAAATTGTTTTTAATTGCAAATGCCAAACCCTTATGGTTGACCGAAGAAAATATCTCTGCATTCACCAATGGCAGCTTTGTCATTCTTGGCAGTACAATGATACGGCTGATATGGTGCTGCAAAAACTCCATATAAAAAAAGATCCTGTTAATAGAGTAATTATCTATGGCGACGATGGCAGTATGGTACTGCTTTTCGTTTAGAACACTTTCAAGCTTTTTCTGCACCTCATGTTTTTCACCACCGATAACAATATACTCTGCAACATCAAAACCAAAGGCATTATCTCTTTGAAACCAATGATCTATGCTTTCACGTCCCTTCTCGTCACAAACCACAATAACGTTTTCACGCAGCCATGGCAGCCTCATCATCCTGTATTTTATAAAATAGACAGATATAGGCAGCAGGTTGTTAAGCATAAAGAAGATCAGGACGTACGTTCTTGAGTAGCTTTCTGCCTCTTTTGAAAGAAAAATAATAGAAAAGATGGTGATCAACGCAAGTATATTCGCCTTTAGGATCAAATAGAACTCATTTGAGGTCACCATGCGGTTATGAAAAAGCTTAAAATAGAAATAGAACAGTAGATAGACACCCAGCTGCCAGACATACTTGGACCATGGATGCGATGCGATGTCCTCGATCAGTCCGGAAACCATCCAGGATGTCAAAACAAGATTGACAGACAATAGACCTGTATACAGGATAAGTTTAAAAAATATATATTTCATAGCTACTTTTGTGAACCCTTTGACATTTTATACAGACTCTTGCCGAACTTGTATCCGAGTAGTTTAACAGCATTTCGCACTAATGACAACGCCAAGAGGTGATACCTCTTTTTTTGTATCAAGAAATTCCATTCGCTTTTGACAAAACGCATCCCCTCACCCTCCGGTTTTCCGAACTCATCCAGAAGCCAGTGCTCCTGCTGGTGAAATTTTCCTGTTTCGAAATAGCGCCAGAACTCTTGACTAAGCGTATAGCTGTGAGAGTGATAGACCTTGGCATCAGCAACATAGGCCAATGTATATCCCGCTTTTAGCAGCCTGGCACCCGCATGCATATCTTCTCCGAAGTTCAGATCTTCTTTAAACCAGCCTATCTCTTCAAGAGCATCACGACGGTAAGCAGCAAAGGAGTCCGACAGGAATGCAGTTTTTATACCAAATGTCTCTTTATCTGCATAGGTCCGTTTATAAGACTCATCTCCATAATTAAACAAACGAAGATGCTGTCCAAACAGTTTTTCGTTTGGATAAGGAAGCTGCCTTCCGTAAGCAGCCGCAACTTTTTCATCCTCAAAAACAGCTGTGAGCTTTTCCAAACTCTTTTCATCAAAGGGCAGTGCATCCTGGGTCATATATACCAATATATCTCCCTTTGCCGTTTTTGCTGCTTTGGTTCTAGTGCCGCCATGGCTAAATTCATGTTGCGGAATAACTGTTACTTTGTCAGTATATTGCTTTGCGAGCTCTACGGTTTGATCTTGTGATGACGAATCCATAATGATCAATTCAAAATCTTTTATTGATTGTGCTTTAACTTTATCCAGTAACTTTGCCAAATATTTTTGGGCATTGTATGTAGGGATGATAATAGATACAAAATTTACCATGCTTTTATTGGTACTCATAAAAGCCCTTCAGCCTGTACAAAATGGATGAATAACTTTTTTTGATGTCATCAGTGTTTAATCTGACAAGCCCCAGACTAAGTTTAAACATATGAAAACCTATAGCTTGAAAAAATAGAAAACCTATTTTCCAAGACAGATGTTTCTTACAAAAGGCGCCAAATCCCATGGAGTAATTTTTTATTTTTTGGAGGTTCATAACTTTTACATTGAGCTCTGGATGCCAGACTTTTATTGTAGGGGTATACATAAACAGTTTACTGCTTTTGAGTAAGTTAAATACATAGTCAGCATCTTCATAGGCACCATACTTAACGCCTACTCCAAAGTTCTCATCAAAGCGAACGTCCATGCACTTGGTAAAAACAGTTATCTGTGAATAAAGCATAAAGAAATTGTGTTCGCCTACTCTAATCTCTTTTTCAGGCCAATCTCTAATAATCTTCTTATTATCTGCATCAACGATCTGCCCCAGTAAGCAATCAACACTCTCATTTGTTTTAAAATAGTTCATTACATTCACTAAAGTGTCTGGATAGTATGTACAATCGTCATCCGGAAAACATACAATACTTCCTTTAGCATTATCCAAACCGATATTCCTATGTAAAGAGGACCCCTGCTTATCAGAATGTATGTAGTTGATGTTCAAATATAAAGAGTACTCGTCTATTAAGGGTTTTAAGAAGTCCTGTCGGTTTTGGTCAACAACAATCACTTCGAACTCATCGGGTGATAATGTTTGGTCTTTTAAACTCTTAAGCAGTGTTTCAAGCTCTTTGTAACGGTTTATAGTTGCGACAATCAAACTAAACATTACAGACATTTTGACACCTTTCATTTTTTTATAATGGGTTTAATAATGTCTTTGACACTCTGTATTATAAGATAGACTAGCGCATGAAGAGAACCGAAGTGGTTTTTATAGAGTCTATAATGCTCTTGCTTTAAACTGGTTGTTGACGACACCCCGTCTAACCGAAAATGAGTCAGCTGTTTATTGACATGGACGGATGTATATTTGTTTATAATTAGTTTTATGATCAAGTCATAGTCGGCTATTACCGGGTACTCATAACTAAATTGGAGCTTCAGTAAAACTTCTCTTTTTAAAAACAGGCTTGGGTGCCCAAAAGGCATTTTAGTTTTAAACTTTTTTATCTTTGGATAAAAGGTCTTTATTCGCACACCATCTTTTACAATAGCAACATTTCCGTAAATGAAATCAACTGTTCGATGACCCAAGATGGCTTTAACAACATCGTCAATTGTAGAGAGGTCATACCAATCATCTGCATTTAAATAAGCTACATAGTCACCTCTCGCTAAAGATGCCCCTTTATTCATAGCATCATAAATACCGCTGTCTTTTTCACTGACCCAGTAGTCGATCTGACTTTCATATTTCTTTATTATCTCCAACGTGCCATCAGTTGAGCCACCATCTATAATAATGTATTCAACATTATCATAGGTCTGGTCTATAACACTTTTGATTGTCTCTTCTAAATAAGCCTCGCCATTAAAGACCACAGTGACAACTGTTATTAACGGCCTATTATTATAGGACCTTTTAAAATACCCTTCTGTTCTAAGACCACCTTCTCCCTGCCGTCCTTCACCCTCTGGTAAAAAAAGTACAGTTTCAAAAGCTTTATTTGTATCACTACTTATTTCTTTAATATTACCGCTAACATCGGGTGCTTCTTTTGTTAGAAGTTGTGTGGTACTAAAGTTTTTATCTAAACATATTGAGGTCACATTAGTCATTTAACAGATTCTTATAAAGTTCTATATACTTCTTGGCTACGACAATACTGTCAAAAGTACTTACAATTTTTTCTCTTGCATTTTGACATAACTCATCATAGTCTGGGTTGTTTAACACCCACTCTATTCCATTAGTAAGATCAGTTGACTCAAAAGGCTTGGCTAGATATCCAGTCTTTTTATGCTCTATCATGTCACTATTGCCTCCAACATTAAACCCGACTACCGGAGTACCGCAAGCTAAACTTTCCATGATTACATTGGATAGATTTTCTTGAAGACTTGGAACTACCATTACATCAACTGCACTATAGAGTGTGACCAAACTAATATCATCATGGAGATACCCTAAATAATGTGTCTTAAATCCAAAATGTTGTGAATCTTTAGGTTCAGTACCACCAAATACTACAAACTCTATATTATTACTTTCAAGTTGATGAAGGGATTCGCCTAACTCTATAAATCCTTTATTAATATTACTAGTTGCATCCTTAGCACCAAAAAGTACAAGTTGTTTATTTTTAGGCAAATTCCATAATTCTCTTGATCTTTCTTTGTGAAACGGTCTATATAAATCTGTATTAATTGGGTTAGGTAGATTTATATGTCTTTTGTCTTTTAGTAATGTGCTATTTTTAGAACATTCATTTAGCCAACTGCTTAGTCCGACTATTGTCATATTATACATTTGTGAAAAAGTTCGTTCTTTTCTTTTGAATATTTTTCGACTTAAGTCATTTTCTTTAGTGCTACCAAGCCTTGGGCAGGCGCCACAACTCTCTTTATATTTTTCACATTCCCATTTTATGTGACACCCCCCTGTAAAAGCCCAATTATCGTGTAAACTCCATACCACAGGTACTTTTATACGTGTTAGATCTTCTATCTTTATCATTCCATCATTGATCCAATGCAGGTGAACAATATCTGGATTTATCTTATTTATTTTATCTATCACATCACCAAAGCCAAACCAAGATGGGCTAAACACTGTTTTAGTACGCTCTTTATAAAATCTAACAGGAATACTGTCAATCATTGGTCGAAGTTTATTTAGACCCTTTTGCATCTTTGTACTGCTTGTTGTTTCCACAGTAAAGTCATCGCTACTTTTACTTTGTACCAACATTTTGCTGTCAATATTTTGCACTAGAAGAGATTTATGAAGTCTGTATGCAGCTCTGGCTGCTCCACCTTGTACATCTGATGTGTTTACAATAAGAACTTTCATTTTTTCTGATAGACTGCGATTACAGTGTGACCATTAGATGAAATTTCTTTATTCACACCTTTGACTAAAACTTTAGAATATATACTGACTAACTTAGAAATAGCTTTTCTTAGAAATGAAATATCTAACAATCTTGGCTTAAGTAAACTGTTTTCAATAGATGTACTTACGTACAACAACTCATGAGTTTTTTGTACTTTTTCATGTTGTAAGGCGAGCAATTCTAGATTATATTCATCAGCGATATATCTAAGTGTGTCGTCACTCCATCTTGTAACATGGTGTGGGGGCATATTTAAAATTCCATTAGTTACATATTTAAGAAATGAATCTTCACTTGGTACAGCTATAATCATTTTGCCCCCAATTTTTAAAGCTTTCAACTTTGCTTCTAAAAAACTTTTAGGGTTTGGAATATGCTCTAAAACTTGGAAGCTAACTACTATATCAAATTTATTTAAATTTTTATCGGCATAGTCTTGAACCATTTCATTTTCAATGAAAATGCCATTTTCTGCTGCCATCTCTTTAGCCTTTAAGCTAAAGTCTAATCCTACATAGTCTTTTGTGGGTAAATCTTTGGCAAAAGCACCCTTGCCACTTCCAACTTCTAGGACTCTATCGGTTGCCTTGATGTACTTTTTTGCTTCATTGTATTCATCCTTTTCATTCATATAATACCAATCAAATTTTTGAAGTGAATTATAAAACTGTTCGTCACCAGTAATTAATGGATTGAAATACCTAAGTTTACAGTGTTGGCATTCACAGTACTCTATGTCCTGATATATCAAATATGAAAAATCTATATCTGTCATTTTTTCATATAACTTTATTAAACTTTTTGCATCTATTTTTTCTATTGTATTTATATCATTGCTTTCACATAATGGGCAATTCATAGTTGTGTCCCTATTATTTTTTTAAGTTTATCAACAATTCGTATAAATATAGATTTCTGATTGAAAATAAGTCTTGATGTAAATTCATCAGCTTCATAATTTCGTAAGACTTTGATTGGATGATTTTTTAAAACAAGTCCATATGATTTTAAATTTGCAAATTCACTTTCACCTTGTGTATGTGTTGCATCTATACCAAAACCAATATTTTCTACAAGATTAACATTTGGTAAAACTGTTAATTGCTTGTTGTTCCACAAAGTAAAAGTCCATTGGTAATCCCATGTATCAATCTTTTTTTGCTTCATCTTTCTTAATACCTTAATCCAATGTAGCTTTGTAGTTTTTTCTAGAATTAGATCGTCTATGAACACTGTATCTTTTATATTATTTAATTCGACATCGTATTTTTCCCATCTGTTTGCCCAACTAGCCCATCCCCAAATATGATTATAAATAGAAAAATAATAGTCTGCATCACCTCGTTTAATGCCATTTTGAAAGTTATCCCCGCTTATCTGTCCAACTCTCATGTCATTTTTATACTTCTCAAGCAGCTCTTCACAAAACCAAAAAAAGCTCTGGCTAGGAAGGCAGTCATCTTCGAGAATTATTCCCATCTCCTCATTTTCAAAAAACCAATCAATAGCACTACTCACTGCTATTTTGCAACCAAGGTTTTTCTCACGAAACAGTGTCTGTACTTCACAGTCCCAATCTATATTTGACATGATGTAGTCTCTAACAGCTTTTACTTTTTCATCTTCATCAACTTTAGATTCTCTCGCTCCATCTGCAGCTATATAAAGTCTTGGCGGCTTCGCTTTTCTAATAGCTTCAAAAACTTGCTTTGTGGTGTCTAGTCTGTTAAACACTAGGAATAGTATTGCTGTTCTCAGAGGGCACCTAGGTACAAACATTGCTTCGGGCATGTTATTTTACTTCTTCTAAGATTTGATTATACATAGTCATAATTTTTTCTTCTTGTGTACTTTTGCTAAATTTTTCAGCTGCAAGTTTTTGTCCCCTGACACCAAAGTCATTCCTTGTTTTTTCATTTTTCAATAAAAGACATATCTTTTCAGAAAAACCTTTAACATCGTCTACATTTAAAATAAATCCTGTCTCCTGATCTAAAATAGACTCTGGAATACCACCGATGTTGGACCCAACACATGGTAATCCAAATGACATTGCTTCTGCTATAGCAATACCTTGGCTCTCTATTAGGCTAGGATGAAAATATATTGTAGCACTCTTATAGAACTTATTCACACTATTCGATAGCCCTTCGAAAACTATATTCTTTTCTAATCTATCCTTCTTGACTTTTTCACGCATACTTTCCAACAAAGATCCTTCGCCTACCCATTGGAAAACACTCGATGGCATCTCTTTAATGACGTCTTTGGCTACCAAGTACCAAATGTTTGGATTTTTATATTCCTCTACATGACCAACAGTGAGGATAATATCTTTTTTTTCTGTACTTACAACTGCTTTATTGGTATTTTCAACACTATTATAAATAACATCAATATATTTTTCTGGAACGTTCATATATTGTGAAATTACACTTTTTGAAAAATTAGAAACTGATATGACAAATTGTTTAGAGTTCACTAAATATTTCGTAATCAGATCCATACCTTTTGACTTCCTGCTGGACATCTCAGGATAGGTATGTACATAATATATTAGAGGTGTGTTGAAAAAAAACAGTCCCGTAAGTAGTCTCGGTGATCCAATCGATGCCAATATTAAAGAGGGTCTGACTTTTCTTTGTAATTGTAGATAGACATAAATGTCATATAAAATAGAAAAGTACGGTTTATGAAAAAGCCTGCCTCTTGGCTTAAGCAATAAAATCTCAATATCTTTAACTACGCAAAACTCTAATAACAGTTTATCTAATTGATTTGACTGTATAGCTAGTACTGTTGCTATATTATTTTTATGATGAAGAGATAGTAATGTTAGTAAAAAGCTCCTAGTTCCTCCCATATGTCCTAAACTGTCTGGAGTGATGGCTATTTTAGTCTTTTTCATGTTGTTATCCAGACTACAATTTTTTATTATTTATACTTTTTAATAGATAACTTTACCAATAAATATAAATTACTTACAGTAAGCCTATAAAAAGATGCTTTAGAAAAAGACTTCAAGGGATTAAGCCCTTTACAGGAAGAAGCACTATACACATTATATAAACTCTTCGTTAAAGTTTTTGCAAATGCATGATGATCAAATTTATGGTACTCAAGATTTGCAAAGTACAATCTATGGAGCCATTCATTTACCTCTTTTACTTCGTCATTATTGTAAGTAAAATTATACTGGAGACCGATTCCTATATGCAGTTTTTTTTCTTTCTCATCAGGATCAATATCAAGATAAGACAGTATTCTCTTTTGAATTGCCCATGCAGATTTAAGCTGTTTGACTTTTGCATCATCAGAAGAAGTAGTCTGAGCAGGATGTAAACGATAGAGTGTTAATACTTTCGGTATGTTTACAACTTCTGTATGTAAAGAGATATTTTCCCATAGGTCATAATCTTCAGCTGGCGGGTAATCGACATTGAATCTGATATTATGCGAATACAAAATTTCCTTCCTAAGCATGACTGAAGATGTAGCAAATGTATTATCAAATAACATTACCGATTTAATTGTTTTGGAAATGGTAGGATATTGCCATACATGTTCAACTGCGCCTATAGTTTTTACCCAGGTACCACAAAGTCCAACATCAGGGTTCTTTTCCAATAATAAGACTTGTTTTTCAAGACGTGTATTAACACTAATATCGTCAGCATCAAGCCATGCTATATACTTGCCTTCTGCATTTTCTATACCAATGTTTCGTACCCGTGCCAATCCTAAATTTTCATCATTATGGATAAGCCGTATTCGTGTGTCATTATATTTTTTTATTATTGACACTGTATTATCAGTAGAAGCATCATTAATAATCAAAAGCTCAAAATCTTTAAAAGATTGATCCAATATACTTTCAATGGCTTCTGCAATATACTTTTCACCGTTGTAAACAGGCATTACTACACTAACAAGCATTAGTTTCACCCTTTATTTTTATCCACTCTTCAGGAATCGGGTACTCATTTCCCCAACCTTTTTCAGGGGCAACCACAATTTTATTTTTATTATCAGACAAGTATGCACCCCACCAGTGATAAGTACTGTTAGCGATAATAAAGTGTTTACATTTGGCCATCAAATAAAGATCAACATGGGCTTCTTCACTCGCTGAATGAGGCTCAATTATTGTAATCGGATGTTCTGATTTTATATTAACTTTTGCCCATTTCGTTTCAAGCGTAAAAATATAAAAATGTGGATTTTCAACTTTTTTAGACATGATTTCAATTGCTTTTTTATAATAATCTGCATTAAGTTTAAAATGATTGACGCTTGCTTTCGAGTCTGTATATTGACGTACTCCAATACATACTGAATTTACATTATCAATCTCATCTGCAATAGCATGTACTTTATCCGGTATCTCTGCCTTTATTTTGAAATCATGAATTATGACATCTTTATATCTTTTAAAATATTTTTCACTTTGCCAATAGCCATTCAATATGACATTTTTTGAATAGCTATCAAAAATCTCATTATAAAATTTATTATAAGGTCCTCCACGAAAATAATTTTGTAAGGACGTCTCTTCATTTTCCAAAGAATATGGTTCTTCTACAAAAACCCTGCTATTAGGGCAGAACAACACTTCTAGTCGTTTATAATACTTAACAAAGTAATCTGTATATCGTGTTTGAAAATATGGCTGCTCAGATATTCTGTCATAGTGTATATCAAGTTTATCTAGAAGATAGATTCTATTATATGATTCATCATTTTTAAAAAAACTAATGTCGAGCCATAAAGGAATATTTTTTTCAATAGAAAGTGCTCTACCCATTGCATATTGAAAAAGCTGGTTTCCAAGCCCACCAGTAATTTTCACAACAACCTTGTGTTCAAAAAGTTCTTGTAATAACATACTAAATATCCTTATCGCTTAACTAATACTATATCTAATCTATCATTGTGCCATGACCACAAAGCAATCATTTTTTCTTAAACCAAAAACACCCACACCCATAATGTTGTAAATTTGACTGTTCTTTTGTTGCATTTATAATCAAACCTTCATTAGACATATCTGGGATCAAAGCATACTCCATTAATTCAAATTCCTCAAAATATGAACATATTTGATCATAAGAATAAATCCTGTGGGCATTAAACATGATTTTCGGTAGACCAATAGGCACGACAAACAATAAAGAGCCCTTCCTGGACAGCACCCTTTTTAATTCCGATATTGCCTTTAAATCTCCATTGATATCTATAGGATCACCATACCGTCCAAGACCAATATGCTCAACGACATGCATACAAGACAATGAATTAATTGAATTGTCTTCAAAAGGCAAGGCAGTAACATCAGCATGTTCACAATGTAAATTATCAAGTTCAATATGTGCAGGTCTAAAATCATAAAACCGAATTGGTATGAAAGCTGAAACAATTGTTGAGAAATACAATAAAGAAGAAATATCAATATGCTCTTTAGGTGAAATTTCTTGAAGCTTTCTTGCTGCCCATGCTGTGTGATATACATAGTGTTTATCAAAGCCTGTAGTCTTACTTTTATCATTTAGCAAAGGATATTTATCCTTATCTTCAACTAGGAACCTCTGTCCATTCGTAGCTTTAAAAATTTTGTACTCTTTTCTATAGTCTAAATAATTTTTGAAAATTTTGAAAATTTGCTTCAAATACCCAAAACCAAGTTTTTTTAGTAGTCTTCTCATTAAATTATTTTCCTAATATATTGTTTTATAATATTTATAAATTTACGTTTTCTTGACAATTGATTTTTGTTCACTAATTTAATTTGAAAAGAAAGAAAGTCTTGCATATCATCACTTTTTATAATATTGATTTTATGCTCCCATTCAAAACCTTGAAAAAAATATGCTTTGTTTTCTCTTACTATTTCATCATATCCATGCTGTAACGTTTCATAAAAAAATGTTTGTACTGATAAAAATCTGTTTAGATTACTTGTATCTTTATCCATGTAATAAATAGCATTATCTTTATAATTTAAAAGTGTTACATGTACTTTAAAATTATACAAATACTCATAATAAATCGTCGGATATTCTATATAACCATTTTTAGCAACTCGTTGTAGTTCATTAACAAAACTAACAAACTCATTTTCAGGAATATGTTCAAGAACATGAGAGCAAATAACATAGTCAAATTCATTGTCTTCAAATGGGAACTTTCCCCCTGAATAATAAACGACTTTTTGATCAGTGTCTAAAGCTTCTGTCAGGCCTCTTTGTTCTTTGGCATCTTTTTCACTGAATATTTTTTCCAATAATACATCTGACCTCGGGAATGGAGTCCCACCTGGACCAACTTCTAGAACTTTATCTGTTGCTTTTATTGACTTTACTTTTTCCGGGAAAAGCATTTACTGTAACTCCCATTTTATTTCCGGCGCTAATATACCCGGTCTTCTTATCATCCAATATGGGGAATCACTTAACCCACCTTGAATAGTAAAAAAAATCGAAGGAGAGTTTTTTTGAGGCTCTATAATCCAATATCTAAAATATAAAGCTATTATCACTTCTAATCGATAGGTTCCTTCATTTAAAAATCGTTTTGGTAAACATGTTACAAAAGTATTTGTACCTATTTTTACTTCAGGCCATTCAGCTTCAGCAGCATCATTAAAGATTGACCAATACAATAATCTATTTTCTTCATCGTACAGTGCATAACCCACTTGTAATGCTTTATCTAATGTTTGCACTGTACCTTCAATTACGATATTGATGTCTCCATCATTTCGTGCTGGTTGTGTTAACACTTTACCTGTTTTATCCTGGACAGCACAATAAGTCAGTTGAAAATTTTCATCCATATATTGGTTTTGCGTATTAATCCATTCACTCTGATCGACACGTTCTTCATTATAAGCTAAATATTTATGTATTGCCTCACGGACATTATCACTTTTTTTAACCATCCGTCCATTATTCATGACGATAACATGATCACAAAGATGTTCAATCGCATTCATATTATGACTCACAAACAAAATCGTGCGTCCTTCTTCTGACACATCTTTCATCTTTCCGAGACACTTTTTTTGGAACTCAACATCACCTACGGCCAACACTTCATCCACAACCAGAATCTCTGGTTCAAGGTGAGCAGCAACAGAAAAAGCCAGACGAACATACATACCACTTGAGTAACGCTTCACAGGTGTATCGAGAAACTTTTCTACTTCTGCAAAAGCTACAATTTCATCGAATTTTGATTTAATTTCTCTACGGCTCATGCCCAAGATAGCACCATTAAGGTAGATGTTTTCTCGGCCCGTCAACTCAGGGTGAAAACCTGTACCTACTTCTAAAAGGCTGGCAATGCGGCCATTGATGTGAATTTTCCCTGTTGTGGGTTCTGTAATACGAGAAAGTACTTTTAAAAGTGTCGATTTACCTGCTCCATTTCGTCCAATAATACCGACTTTGTCACCTTTGTTGATCTCGAAACTGACATCATTAAGTGCCCAAAAATCTTCTGTAGTGTTTTGAACGTCATTTTTTGATAGTTTACTAAATGGGTTTAAAGAAGCAATAGTCTTTTTTGTATTTCTGATGACTACTTCACGAAAGTTATCATCGCCATTTCCGGTTTCATGGTTTATGACATACTTTTTACCAAGATTTTCAACTTTTATGGCTATTTTGTTCATTAGATCACATCCGCAAAAGTTTTTTCAGTTTTTCTAAAATAGATAGCGCCGAAGAGGCACAATAGGCTTACAATGACAACAGAAACAATGACTTCTGTCATATTAAAAGCCGTCTGTCCGCCACTTATTGCCCAGCGAAAACCATCTATCACTGCGACCATAGGATTTAAGTAGTAAAGCAACTGATACTTCTCAGGCACAAGTGTTGTACTGAAGGCAACCGGTGAGATGTAGAGACCAAGTTGCACCACAAAAGGGATGATAAATTTAAAGTCTCTGTACTTTACATTGAGCGAAGCTATAAAAAGACCCGAACCAAAGGCGGCAAAGAAACCTAGCAATAAAAAGAGTGGCAAGGTCAACATATGCCATGTTGGAAAGTAGTTGTACCAAAACATCAAAACGATTAAGATCGTAAAAGAGATCAAGAAGTCAACCACCGCGACAATAATAGACGCCGCAGGAATAATAAGTCGTGGGAAATAGACTTTAGAAATAAGGTTTGCATTCCCAATAAGGCTATTGCCGGCACTAGCAAAGGCTGTTGCGAAAAATGTCCACGGGAGCATCGCAGCAAAGACAAACACCGGGTAGGGAACTCCTTCGCTGGGAAGTTTAGCGATCTTTCCAAAAACCACCACAAAGATGATCATTGTCAGTAATGGACGTAGGACAGCCCATAAGACTCCCATGATAGTCTGCTTATACTGAACCGCTATATCACGCCACGCTAAGATGTAAAAGAGTTCACGATAGCGCCAAAGGTCCATCCAGTAATGGCGTTCAGCTTTTCCTGACTCTATCGTAAACTCAAATTCTCTATTTTTTTCCATTTAAACTACTGCTTTTCTTGTGAACATGTATAACTGTACTCAATCTCTTTATTTACGATCAAAAATCGGACATCATCAAATGCTTCATTAAACGTAAACTTCATATTTTTATCGACTTTTGTCTCTCTTTGCAAAGAGTAACTTTTCTCTATACCTATATCCTTAATATATATATCTGCATCATTGACGATCAAAGTACCATCATTTTGGATACGAAAATAGTATTCATAGCCATTTTTTATAGCGTCTTCTCTTGTAAAACTTACAACTTTACCTGTTTTATTATAAATGACACCGTTCAAAATACAATCCAATTTATGTACTGTTTCAGCCTCTTGGCTGCAACCGCTAAAAAACAGTAAAACTAATACACTAACTGCAACTATCTTTCTCATACTTTGATCACCTTGCTAAATTATTTTCTCTACTGACATAAAACTTATGCAATGTCATCATTCAATTTATGTAACATCTTAAGTATCTCCTCTTCTTGCTTAAAAAGCTCGGCGTTTCTTCGGACATAGGCATAGAGAAGGGTTTTGGCGTCGTTGTTGCCTTCGGTGTTGAAATCTTTTTGCATCTGTTTGACCAGGTACTGTGCAAAATCTTCCTCGAGCTCGATGTCGAAACGGCTGCCGTTGACGGTAAGCGAAACTTT